>JAEYNZ010000035.1 GCA_023412195.1 Bacteroidota bacterium | reverse complement strand
TCAGATTGAGTTAAGTCAAATCAAAATTAAAAATCATGAATGAACAGGCAGCAGAAGTAACAAACCATCTGAACAATCTGTATGGGTTGATCATTGAATGGGGCCCAAAGGTTGTCGGGGCAATTGTAGTTCTTGTAGCAGGATTATGGGTGGTGAAGATCATTACCCGGAGTATGGGGAGAACTTTTGAGAGACGTAAAGTCGATGCGTCGCTCAGGCCATTTCTTATTGGAATGATTAATACCATGCTGAAAGTTTTGGTTGTAATCAGTGTGATGGGCATGGTAGGAATCCAGATGACCTCATTTATCGCTATACTGGGTGCGGCAGGACTGGCTATTGGCCTGGCTTTGTCAGGGGCGCTCCAGAATTTTGCCGGAGGTGTCATGATTCTGATATTCAAACCTATCCAGGTTGGTGATTTTATTGAGGCACAGGGGTTCCTGGGTACTGTAAAGGAAATTGGCATATTCACTACGATTTTGAATACTGTCGACAACAAAACCATCTATATCCCCAATGGCCCGCTGTCAACAAATTCGCTTACAAACTTTTCAAAGGAACCTTTGCGCAGGGTTGACTGGAAATTCAGCATTGCCTATGGAAATGACCTGGCGAACTTCAAGGCAGCCATCCATCAGTTTATAACCGAAGATTCCAGGATCCTGAAGGAACCGGCTTACTTTACCGGCCTTTCAGAACTAGCTTCCAGCTCCGTTGATTTTACAGTGAGGGCCTGGGTAGAAGCAAAAGATTACTGGGATGTTTATTTCGACATGAATGAAAAGGTTTATCAGAAGTTCAGAGAATATAAACTCGATTTTCCATTTCCGCAAATGGATATTCACATGAAGAACGGGCGTAATACGGAAATCATTGGCCAGGGACTTGATGCCATGGTCCAGTAAATTGACCGGGTGACTACAGATACCCATGTTCCCTGCAACAACATTTCGGTTGGCAGTTCAACAGGACTGGAAACGTCACCCGGTCAATAATGGCAATTGACCTGGTGACTACAGCATCGCCTCTTTCTTTCACAAATATACCAGTTGGCAGTTCATCTTGATTAGAATCGTCACCTGGTCAATAGAGGCAAGTTGACAGTTCATCTGTTTCATCACTTTTGTAAAACTATCGGGAACATGTGGCTAAAGCCTAAAGCATCCCTGTCTCATTCTACCGTCGGCTAAAGCCAACGGCAATATAAATTGACCAGGTGACTACTGGACCGCCAGTTTCCTGCACAAACACATCAGTTGGCGGTTATCTTGTTTGGAATCGTCACCTGGTCAATACTGGTAAAATAATGCCTTTCAGGCTTCATCTGCATTTCTTTTAAAACTATCGGAACATGTGGCTAAAGCCTATAAGCATCCCAGACTCATTCTACCGTCGGCTAAAGCCAACGGAAATACAGGCAGTTCATCTTGTTTGAAATCGTCACCCGGTCAATAAAACCTGCACTGCAATCTTTAATGGCACACCTGAACGTTCTGTTATTTGTTAATGATGCTCCCGTTATTCCATCTTTTTTTCTATTTTTCCGCCTCATGTTTTTAAAATGGTTATATGGGCCGGATCATAGTTGTGTTTTCTCTTTTTCTGTTTGTTTATTCGGCATGCTCTGCTGTGGGAAATGAACCTTCACAGTGGCGTGGTCCGCAACGGGCAGGCATTTTTGATGAATCGGGATTGCTTGATGCCTGGCCGGAAAATGGTCCTGAACTGCTGTGGAGCTTCCAGGGTCTGGGGGCAGGTCACACGAGTGCTGCCATAGGCAACAACAGGGTTTACCTGACCGGCATGCCCGATACAATGGGCGTGCTGTATTGCCTCGACCTTGAAGGAACCCTGCTCTGGCAGAAGACCTATGGCACTGAATGGCACGTTAACTACACAGGGCCGCGTTCCACCCCGGTGATCGCAGGAGACCATGTTTACCTTGAAAGCAGCATGGGGGTGGTGTACTGTTTCGACGCCCAGTCAGGCGACATCATCTGGGAGGCTGACCTGCTGAGCCGGTTTAATGCCGAAAACATCCAGTGGGGTATGACTGAGTCGCTGCTGATGGATGGTGATCACATCATTTGTACCCCCGGCGGTGAGGAACACAATGTAGTTGCCCTGAACCGCAGTACCGGCGAAACCGTATGGACCAGCCGGGGACACAGGGAACCTGCTGCTTATTGCTCACCCATCCTGATTGATCACAATGGCACACGCCTGGTTGTTACAATGACCGCCACTTCCATCATAGGTATCGATGCTGCCACCGGTGAAATGTACTGGAGGGCCGAACAGATGCAGCGCAATAAGATCCATGCAAACTCGCCACTCTATTCCGGTGGTGTCATATACTGCTCCAGTGCTTCTGCCCCTGAAAACAGCGGTACCCTGGCCCTCAGGCTGAGCGAAGACGGGAGACAGGTGGAACAGTTGTGGCGGAATGAGTCGCTTCAGAACCTCATGGGAGGACTTGTCCTTGTTAACGGGCATATTTTTGGTTCAACCTACCGCTCAAAGAACTGGTATGCCGTTAACGTATCGGATGGCGAAAGTACCTTGCTGACCAGGGATTTTACCAACGGGGTGGTTGTTTATGCAGATGGACTGTTTTACGTGTACAGTGAGTCGGGTGAAATGGCCCTGGTTAAGATGGATCATGAAACCTTTGAAGTCATCAGCCGTTTTACTGTCCCGCTGGGCACCGGTGAACACTGGGCGCATCCTGTTATACATAATAAGAGAATGTATATTCGACATGGTGATGCCCTTATGGTCTATGATATCGGGAAATATTGATTCCGCTGATCCGGAACATACAAACATCCCATTTCCACCGGTAGCATGATGAAGACCTGCTGTCACCAATTCCCAGTTTCTAAATACTCCTGTACAACTAAGCTTTAATTCATCCGTGTAATGATTTACTTTTCTTTTCATAGCCCTGAAAATTGTTTACTTCTTCTGTAAACTTATTTCAGGACAAGTCATAGCTCTTCGCCCTTCGCCCTCTGCTCTGTTCTCTCTGCCCTGCTTCAAAACTTTTAAAACACTGGAAGATTTGTTTAATCAAATGCCTAACTTTGATTTGTTTAAACAATGGGCAATTTTTACCACTTCATCCTGTTTGGATTAGCCCATAACAGTGATTGTCACGGTATTATTATGCATGCAGCATTGGTATTGAAAAAATTCAGGATTAAAGCGGGCATGATTCGTTAGCACAAGTACGGTTGAAATTCATCATGCGGGTTCCATCCGGCTGTTTAAAACAATTACATACAGATGAAAAAAGCATTATTCCTGACAGCGGTTTTGGCTGGTTTGCTGACTTCCGGTTCTTATTCACAAATCATGGAGCAACAATCCATTGAAAGTGCAGAGGTCAATGACACCTGCAGAATCATTGATGAGTACCTTACACAACTATCCATTGATAAAGGTTTTTCAGGCGGACTTCTGATCATTAAAGGCGGAACCAGGATTTTTAACAAGGGATACGGATGGGCAAACAAGGATAAGAAAATTCCCTTCACCCCTTTAACGCTTGCATCGATGGGCAGCATTACAAAGGCATTTACCGCTGCAGCTATATTAAAACTCAGTGAGCAGGGAAAACTTTGTGTCAATGACCCGTTGAGCAAATTTTTTCCGGACATCCCTGACGAAAAAGCTGACATCACGATTCATCAGCTGCTTACACATTCATCAGGGTTCCACGAGTTCCTGAAAGGTGATGGTGGCGATTTCGAAAAGATTGAAACGGCGGAATACCTGAAACGTGCCTTCAGAGAACCTCTGGCTTTCCGCCCGGGCGAAAAAGCAGTGTATACAAATGTGGGCATGAGTGTCCTGGGTATCATCATTGAGAAAGTATCCGGAACTGATTATGAAACTTTTCTTCAGAAGAATCTGCTTGAACCTGCCGGTATTTATAATATGGGTTATCATGTAGCGGATTCTGAGGATGACATTATTGCACACGGCTACCAGAACGGAAACGACTGGGGAACAATTTCGGGCCGTATTGCCAGTGTTGGAGATCAGCCTTACTGGAACCTTAAAGCCAATGGCGGACTTCATGCCTCACTTGATGACATGTATCTGTGGGTAAGGGCGGTAAACAATAATGCTGTATTATCAGATAGTTCTGTCGGCAAAATGTTTACAGCACATATAGTGGAAGAAGGATATGGCGGGCAGTCGTTTTTTGGTTACGGATGCAACATTACCAAAAGCAGGAGGGGGACCAAAATGATCGATAACGGTGGGAGCAATGGGATTTTCTTTGCAAGGCTTGTACGTTTGCCGGAAGAGGGAGTTGTATTTTACATTGTAACCAACGAGAGTACCATGAATGCAAATATGGTTTTACCCAATATTACCCAGCTCTACTTTAATGGAAGGATCGGGCAGGATGCAACAGTTTTGAAGCCGGAGTTCAAGACCCGGCAGGCGGCAAGGATTTACAATATCCTTGAAGAAACAAAAAGTACTGGTCTTTCAGATGAATTGGAAAAGCAACGGATAACAGTGGATGACGATATGGTATTGCTTGAGGTCGGGCGGAGATTCATAGAAGAAAAGAAAACTGATCAGGCCTTATCATTATATAAATTCTACACCCATAGATTTCCTGAAATAATAGTCGCATGGAACGATATGGGTGATGTTTATCAAATGACAGGCAATAAAGAAGAAGCCATCAGATGCTACAATCAGGCATTGAAGTTAAACCCGGGTAATCAGCGGGCCATTGAGAATCTCAAAAAATTAAATGAATGATGCAAGGACCTTTGCTGTCACTTCAGGAGGCAAACGTTTTTGTATGGATTTCAATGCTCATCACCGGAGATTGACGCAGGATCTGGTAAATTACACAATACCTCTCGGTTAATCTGATGAGGGTTTCTGCTTTATCTTCCGGGATTTCAGTTCCAAATTCAAATCTGATCCGGATGTTCTGAAACCCAACCGGTACATCTTTGCATATTCCTAATGTACCCCATCCAGATCCCCTTCTGCATGGTTTATGAAGTTACCTGTATTTATAGCCTGGGCTGTGGCAACTGCATGAAGGGTGACTCCGGCACAAGCTGCAAGTGACTGAAGCAACATATCCCCTGAACATACACCTAAGCCGGAACCACCGGTTGCAGGATGCAGACCGGCAGGGTGATTGACCGTGTGACCAGTAACCGGACGAAAAAGATAAGTATGAAAAGCATTAAAACCATGTTGCTGCTGGGTGTGCTCATGAACAACTACCGCAGGGAGATCATTGCGGTAAATCCGCCTGATTTTCTTGTCAGGAATATGGGTCGCCTTGCCCGCTTTATGGGAATGGATTATAAATAGGTTGCATTCCTGTATGTGGAAGATTTCAATGAGAAGGTTTCCTGCCGCCTGTTTAAATTTTTTTGATCATTAAAATAACTTTCTCTAATTTCGGTCAGTAAAACGTTGCTGCCATGCTGATTTTACAAATATTCCCTGAGTTGGGAGAAACCGAAATGACCGTTCCGAATTTCATCATCCTTCTGGGGGTGGTGCTTGGGTTTCTGCTGTCCGTAACAAGTCTTTTTGTGAAGAACCCCAGGGAAAGGTTCAGGGGACTTCTTTATTTTCCTTTTACCCTGATTCTGTTGGAAATCTTCCTGAACCGCACCGGCTACATGTATTATATGATTGAACTGATCGATTTTTCAGAGCCGTTTCAGTACCTGCTGGCACCGGCACTGTATCTGAACATAAAGGCTGCCGGTGGTTATGTATCCAAAAACTGGTGGTACCACCTGATCCCGTTTGGGCTGTACCTCATATTTCTTATTCCTGCCTTTCTTGCACCGGTAGAATATAAAGTGGCAAATTATTATTATTTGCACCATGCCGTGGAACACGACTACAGGGTTGAATCAGGTTTGCTTCTTTTTGTGCTCCGGATGAGGGGCCTGCAGCTTCCCCTTATGTTTATGCAATGTGCAATTTACCTTGTTCTGAGCTTGCAGTCGCTCAATGGATTTATTAAAAACAAATTGATTTCAAAAGAAGAATTTACATGGTGGATTTCATTTTCAATTTTATTCAGCCTGCTTATTCTTGTTGTTCTTCTTGTAAAAAATTATTTTGTTAGAGATATAGGCGATCACATCATCGCATGGTTCATTACCGCTATTCTTTTTCTTAGTACATTAAGAGAACTTGTAAAATCCCGGTTGTCAAGAGATGAGAATACTTTATCATCAGAAAGCATAAAACCCAGGAAGGGATCTGTCAATATTGATGATCAAAGGGCTGATGAAATTAAAGCCAGGCTGACATCCCTGATGGTGGAAAAGAAAATTTTCACTGATAACCTCATTTCTCTGAACCGTATTGGTAAGTTGTTAAATGAACAACCATACGTAATATCCTGGGTGCTGAACGAAAAAGCTGGATATTCATTTTTTGAATGGGTCAGTTATTACAGGATTGAAGAGGCAAAACGGCTTCTTGCTGATCCAGTCATACAAGGTTACACTATTGAACAGATTGCCGAAGAAGTAGGATATAATTCAAAGTCGGCATTTAATAAGGCATTCAAAAAACACACCGGACTAACACCTTCCGGGTACAGGAATATGCCTGTGACTTAAACTTTAATGATGTGCTCATTTCCAAATGCACACGTACTATTTAGGATTCCATACATCTTCTTTCCAAACAGATAACTTTGATGGCAGCAGGTCAGCATAAATTTGCAGCAACATTAAAAACTTTATTCAATGCAAAAGAATATGACTACGGCAGGTTCCCTGACCATAACTCCGCAAATAAATAAGTGGGAAGATCTTTCAGCAAATCCTGGTGAAAAAGAAAAGTTGCGGCGCACAGATCTTGACTGGCTCCGGATCGGGGCTGTGCTTTTACTTGTTCCTTTTCACTCGGCGCTTATTTTTGTTTTAAATCCTCAGTCCATTATGTATGTAAAAGATATTACCAACAGCATGGTGCTCGACAGGCTGGCAGGTTGGGTGCATCAGTTCCATATGCCCCTGTTGTTTTATATTTCGGGAGCATCTGCCTGGTTTGCCCTGCAAAAAAGAAGCAGCCTGACTTTCATAAATGAACGTTTCCTTCGGCTTCTTCTTCCTGCTGTAGCCGGAATTGTAATTCTGATTCCCCCCATGACTTATATTGGATTAATAAATCAAGGTGTTCAGGTTGATTTTGCCAGGCATTTTATTTCTTTCTGGAGAATCGACCCGCAGGATCTGGCAGGTATCGGGGGGACACTTACTCCGGCCCATTTGTGGTTTCTGATATTCCTTTTTGTTTTCACAATAGCAGCCCTTCCATTTTTCCTTCTTTTGAATTCTCAGGTGGGGCACAGGATTACAAATGCTGTAGCATCGGTGTTTGCCAGACCCGGTATGCTGTTTCTTTTTGTGGTTCCACTGTATCTGATAGCCCGCATTGATTTATTGGGTGATAAAAATCCATATTATTATTTTGGGGTTTTCTTTCTTGGTTATCTTTTGTTTACCGATGGCAGGTATGTGGCTGCAATTGACAAAAGTGCACGGGCTGCACTCATAACAGCCGTGATGTGTGAACTGTTGCGCCAGTTCACATTCAGGTACTTATACGAATATACAGGTTATGATATACTCAGGGGAATCGTAGAACTTGGCCGCTGGTCGTGGGTGCTGGCCATAGCAGGATATGGCCGGCGGTTTTTAAATAACAAAAGCAGGCTTATGGGTTATCTTTCTTCGGCAGCTTTTCCATTTTACCTTTTGCACCTTCCGGTAAATACACTGGTCGGGTATCTGGTGATTCAAACCAGCCTGCCTGTTCAGGTTAAATACATCCTGATCATATCCGTTACCACTGCCCTTACCTTTCTTCTTTATGAAGGATTGAGACGGGTGCCGGTAATCAGGCTGATGCTGGGAGTGAAGGAGCCTAAGCAACAAGGGAAAAATGTCAGGTAGCCGCGCAATTGTTCCGGAGTCCCTGAATTATTTATGGCATATATAGATGAGTGCAAAAAGAGGAGCAATGGGCAAACGTGTGTTATAACATTACTCCTGTGAGATATCATCCATTTTGCCAATTCCGGACACAGATCTTTGCAGCAGCATGTAAAAATGTCTGTTAAGTAATGCTTCATTTAAAAGATTTTACTGAAGGTTATAAATTCATAGAAAGCTTAGCTGCTTTGGCCCCGGTAAAATTTCCGGAAATCAGGAGTCAGCATTTTGTTCAGCGGAAAATAAATACCCCTGAGTATTATTTTTATTTTCAGGTTAAATAGCTTACCTTTAGTAGTATAAATCTATAAGCCAGGGGTATTAAATGGAGATGTAATCATTGTTTGACTTATAGACCAGGGATGATTCTTTTGATATGATTCAATATGGACGTTTTTTATCACCATTAATTAAAAAGAAAGGGAATTATTATGGCTGCAAACAATGTGCGGGTTAATCTGGTGCGGGATGAAATTTTAACTGCGAATTCATCGATAGAAATTATTGTATCAGCTGAAGCAAATGCTGATTTGGTTATCAGAAGCATCGGCGTTCCGGGTGTGGAAGGTAAAGTAACCCTAAACCGCAGGAAAAGCAGTTTTGAATGGACAGCTGTCCATGGATTGCCGCCTGGACGGCACAAGCTTGTAATAGAGCCTGTTGTAAATAAAAAATTTCAAAAACTAAGTGACACGATTGAAATTCCTTTTTCGGTTGTCGCCACAAATTCTAAAATAGGAAACAAACATATAATTGGCAGTTTTGTAAGGATTAAACTTGTTGAGAATGGTGTAGAGCGATTGCCAAACGATAAAATTCCTGATACACCTTACATTGAATTTTTCAAAGCTGTTGAACGGGACAGAGGCATGCCTGTATCTTTTGAATATGATCATACAGGGAAACAGGTTGATGGTGAAAAGATTCTTGAGGAACATCGTATGAAGCTGAATTCAAAATTCGGGAAAATACATCCTGTACTTTATTCCCTGATACATTCTGAAAGGCCACCTGAAAGTGTATTGGTTGATATCTGGTATGAATTTGAGGAAGCAGAAGCTTTGCCTGCCGATCGTGCTTTGAATGAATGTGATTCAGGATTATTAGTTAAACGGGCAGAAGAGCAACAAAGAGAAATGAACCGGCATTCAGAAAGGTTTGCAGAATCACTTGAAGGTAAAGTGGAAATAGTCCGGATTAATGAACTGGCACCATTGGTAACGGTGCAGGCTAAAACCTCAGCTATCAGGGAACTGGCTTCCCGGAGAGAGGTAGCAGGAATTTTATTGCATGAAACAGGGGGTATGGAAGATCTGGATGATTCCATAGCCATTGCCGGATCAGATGTAGTCCATTCCGGCGGTGAAGACGGGTCGGGGGTAAAGGTAGCTGTCTGGGAATCGGGGCCTTCAAGTAATTCTAACCTTGTAATTGCCGGAAAGTTTAAATCAAGCCCGTCTACATCCGATCATTCCCAGAATGTACATGCAATTATCCGAAACAAGGAAGCAAATACTCCAGACGGGCATGCTCCTGGCTGCAGCCTGTATTCAGCCAACGATAAGGACAGGGACGCCTTAACATGGGCAGTGAAAGACAAGGGATGCACTGTTATTAACCAAAGTTTTCACAGGAGCAGTGAGCCTGGCTCCGGTACATTGTCTGCAGATGATCATTATGGTGATTATATCGCCGTCAGACATCCCTTCCCAACCATCATTCACGCAGCCGGTAATTTCTGGAATGGAGATTCGGACAATATAAATCCGCCCAGCAGCGAATATGTGAATCATAAGGGGTATAATACAATTTCGGTAGGTAACCACAATGATGATGCTACAGCCATGTCAGCGTCATCGGTTTTCAGAAATCCTTCTTCTTCGCATGGTGACAGAGAACTGCCTGAGATCAGTGCAAACGGCATGGGAGTAACAGCAGATGGTATAACCATGAGCGGTACAAGCATGGCCTCACCCGCAGTTGTTGGTGTAACAGCCCTCATGCAGGGCACAAATACTTTATTAAAGCACTGGCCTGAGGGGTGCAGGGCAATCCTTTTAGCCAGCGCCACGAAAAATGTTTCAGATAATACATGGTGGCAGGATGTAAGCAACGGGATTGATGCTTTGGATGGTGCAGGTGCTGTCAATGCAGCTGAAGGATGTAACATTGCAAAGAACAAACGCTGGCCTAACGCACCTGCAACGAGAAGAGGTTGGGATGTAGGGTTGCTGAGTTCTTCGAATATCGGAAGTAATAAACTCTCGACATTTGAATATAAAATTTCAGTACCCGGTTCTATTCTTGGTCCCCGGAAAGTAAAAGTTGCCCTGGCCTGGACTTCAAAAACGACAAAAACTTCCGTATTGTTTTGGAGCTGGTATATGTCTGAATTAAAGGTTGACCTTGATCTTCTCATTTATGACGAAAACGGATCAACAGTGGGCTATAGTGGTTCATGGGACAACAGTTATGAGATTGCTGAATTTACTGGTCAGCCAGGGAAAACCTATACGATAAAAATCAGGAGATGGTCAGGAACTGAATCAACCTGGTATTCTGTAGCATGGACCGTAACAGGTGGATTTACGATTACATTAAATCCTGAATTAATTCAGATTCAAAGATTATCAAGATAAATTGTTTCTGGTCTGAGAACTGACAATGGTTGCTGTAATGGTCTCTCCACTGCGGAGAGGGACCACATCAAAACGGAACCCTGTTGAGATAACAGATATTTTGCTTTAAGTTATATAATTATGCTAACCATTCCCTAATGCGTGCAGATGTGGTTGCACAAACAATACATTTGCCTGAATTCAGACTATTCACAAGCACAGCCCAGATATTCTAGCCTGATTTATGGATGAATTGGATGAGCGCTGCATTTTTTATTCAGGGACCCAGACTGAAACAGATCCGCCTTTGCAGCGGAACTCGCCCCATCCATCCTTATTGGTAGTAATAGTGCCTTCTATATGCTTGGTGATATCGACATATGTGGTTTCCGGCGAACCTGTTTCCATATGTTTTATGCCCTCTTCTCCATTGCTGATTAAAACAGCCATTCCACGTTCTTCTCCTTCTTTCCCCCTGCGTGTCCAGCCAATACAATCCGGATGATCGAAATAATCGTACTGGTCACTGTATGCATATCTTTTCCTGACATATAAAAACTGGTCTATCAGCCACTTATGGGAATCCATCCAGATCTCATGTTCATTTCCATCTTTGCCTGTGTCAGTATAATGAGCACCATAGTAATCAGCCGCAAAAATGCAGGGGTATCCATCTTTTCGCAGAAGTATGAGTGCATATGCCAGGGGGGTAAACCACGCTTCTACGACTGATTCGAGGGATTGCAGCGGCTGGGTGTCATGGTTGCTGACAATCGTTACCGCATGTGTGGGATGATCTTTAACCAGGGTATTGTCAAAAATCGTCTGAAGGTTAAATTCTTTGCCTTCCTTACCGGCGCGTGCAAAATTATAATGAAGAACCACATCAAAAAGCATCATGCTCCCATCGGTTACCCTGAGGAAGTTTTTTAGTGCTTCACCCTCGCCCGACCAATACTCTCCCACGGCAAAAAGATTCCGGCCGCTGTATTGACGGATATGCTCCAGCCATTCAAGAAAGAAATAGGATTTCACGTGTTTTGTGGCATCAAAACGGAATCCGTCAACCCCTGTTGTATCCAGGTACCATTCTCCCCAGTAAAACAGTTCTTTTTGTACATCCGGATTATTAATGTCAAGATTGCAGCCCATCAGGTAATCGAAATTTCCCTTGTCCAGGTCTACACTGTCATCAAATGCTTTTCCTTCAAACAGGTAAATGGCATCAGTTTTTTCATCAAACGCGTTCATGTCAGCGGCATTGAAATGCCACCAATGCCATTTGAGGGTAGAGTATTTATCCTTTCGCCCGGGAAAATTAAAATGAGTCCAGGCTTTGATTTCCTGTAGCTCTCCTATGGCCTCATTCCTGTTGTCAGGATTGAATGGGGTGGCATTAAATACCTCCGTATCATCGGCCCCAAGTTTATGATTAAATACTACATCGGCATATACCTGCAGTCCTGCCTCCTGTGCTGCTTTGATACAGGCAAGGTACTCGTCACGTGTACCGTACCTGGTACGGACTGACCCTTTCTGATCGAACTCTCCCAGGTCAAATTGATCATATACACCGTACCCCACATCATTTCCTCCGCCGGCGCCTTTATAGGCCGGTGGAAGCCAAACAGCAGTAATACCGGCTTCAGCCAGTGATTTTGCATTTTCAGCCAGTTGCTTCCATAATTTTCCGTCTGAAGGAGTGTACCAGTGGAAGTACTGCATCATTACACCATTCTGAAATTTATCTGTAGGATGGGTCATAATGTAATTTTTAATGTGTTTGAATATCTTCTGCGAATTGTTGTTTATGAGGTAAAGCATTATACAATTTATGAAATAATCAGTTCGGATGAAGCAGATGCATGAACAATTTATTTAATTACACCTGTTTTCAGCTGCGGCAGCATCCTGGCAGGTTGGAGATCACACAGTGCAGCTGATTGAACCGGTTATAACATTACCACAACCGGACCTCCTGGATTTTATGCTGGAATGGAATATTTCAGTTTTTACAAAGAATGATGCCCCCACTATTAAAAACGGTTACCGGAGTTTTTTCTTAATAATATTGAGAAAAAAAATTAACATTGTTCACATCAAAATATGACTTCTTTTATCTTATATTGCCGGAATTAGTTTTTGGATTGGAGAGGCTTCATATTCTGTTAAAATGAGTAACTAACGATATTGATGGAAACTGAACAATTTATACCTGTTGACTTATGGAAGGGGAAGAGCATACCTTCCTGCAATATGGTTTACTTTCTATACACAGAATGTTTAACAGTGGAAGATGTTCCGGCACATGTTTCACTGCATGCATAAACTCCATCATAAATTCAAACAGAAATATGTACAAGTTATAAACTTAAAAAAATGATTCTATGAACGACAAGTGAAAGAGATGGTTTGCGAATGAATTATTTAAACTTTAGATTATTATTTAAAACTGGTTAAATCATGAATGAAAAACAGATTAAGGTGAAACTGCTGACTTTTATATTGATTGTATTTTCAATAATGTCAGCGAGCGGTAGTTCAACAGAGATTGATTTTAAAGAGAATGCAGCAAACAAGGAGCAACAGCCTCAAAGGAGAGAGGTCAGGGGTTCCGTAAAGGATTCAAGAAATCAGCCATTACCCGGGGTAGCCGTTGTTGTGAAAGATACCTCCATTGGTACAGTGACTGATAACGATGGAAATTTTACAATTTCAGTTCCTGAGGATGCGCAAGTTCTGGTATTCTCATTTGTAGGGATGCAAAGGCAGGAGATCAGCATTGGTGGCCGGTCGTCAATAGATGTAACCCTGGCAGATGAAACCCTGGGAATTGATGAAGTTGTAGTTGTAGGTTATGGCACCCAGAAGAAAGCCAACCTTACAGGAGCTGTTGACCAGGTAACAAGTGAAGTTTTCGAAGGGCGTTCGATGCCTAATATCCAGCAGGGATTACAGGGTGTCGTTCCCAACCTGAATATCAAACTCATGGATGGCAAGCCTACCCAGGCACCTTCGTTTAATATCCGTGGTGCTACTTCAATCGGACAGGGAGGAAATGCACTTGTGCTTATTGATGGTGTGGAAGGGAATCCAAGTATGCTGAATCCAAATGATATAGCAAGTATATCTATTCTGAAAGATGCTGCTTCAGCTGCCATTTATGGTGCCAGGGGTACTTTTGGGGTTGTGCTTATTACGACTAAGGATCCTGCCAAAGGGCAAACAAACGTTACTTATTCAACAAATTACTCCATGAAGGAACCAATAGTCAGGCCTGACCTGGTTACTGATGGATATACATGGGCAAATATGTTTGCTGAAGCTTTCATCTCGCGTGAAAATTCAATGCCCCAGAATGTAAATAAAACCCTGAAGTTCTCACAGGATTATCTCGATGCATGGGAGGCAAGAAAAGGCCAGTCAGGTCTTCCGGAAGTTGAAATCCATCCTACAACAGGGGAATATGTATATTTTGCCAGTACCGATTGGTACAAGGAGCTGTACAGGGATAATGTCGGAGCACAGGAACATAATGTTACCATTTCAGGCAGCAATGACAAAATCAGCATGTTGCTTACCGGCCGATATTATGCACAGGATGGCTTGTTCCGCTATAATTCTGACGATTTTGATGTCAAGAATATCCGTTCCAAAGGATCTCTCCAGCTTTTCCCCTGGTTGCGGATCGACAACAATGCCGACTTTTCGGATATGACATATCACAATCCTTCAAACGTAGGTGAGGGTGGCGGCATCTGGAGAAATATTGCCGACGAAGGGCATCCGCTGGCACCCATGTTCAATCCGGACGGAACACTTACAATGGTAGCTGTTTATACAGTAGGTGATTTCTGGTATGGTAAGAATGGTATTGATACCAGAAGGAAGGTATTTAAAAATACTACAAGTTTCAATGCCGATATATGGAAAGACAAGCTGAGTTTAAAAGGCGACTTCACCGTTCAGAATACCAATTTCAATGAAAAAAGAAGACAGGTGCCAGTGCCCTACAGCAATAAGCCCGGTGTAATAGCTTATGTTGGTACTACCACCAATGACCTTCGTGTTATTACTACTGAAACACAATACATTGCCGGTAACATTTATGCCGATATTGAAGATTATATCGGGGATAATCATTATTTCAAGTTTCTTGTGGGATACAACTACGAGGAGTCGGTTTACAGCAGAAATATGTCACAGCGCAATGGTTTGATCTTTGAAGATGCAAGTGACATGAACCTGGCGCTTGGGCAATCTATCACTGTGCAGGGGGGCTATGAAAAATGGCTCATCCAGGGAGGGTTCTCAAGATTGAACTATTCATATAAAGACCGTTACCTGATTGAAGTGAACGGCCGGTATGATGGATCATCAAAATTTCCTGAAAATGAGCGCTTCGGATTCTTTCCATCTTATTCTGCAGGCTGGAGAATTTCCAATGAATCGTTCTGGAATGTTCCTGAAAACTTTATTTCTGACTTAAAGATCAGGGGCTCTTATGGTTCACTTGGCAACGGAAACATTGGATCATATGTATATCAGGAGCAGTTTGGCATTTCCCAGTCAGGAATCATTCTTGGCGGAGTAAGGCCTCAGCAGACAAGGAACCCCAGCGTATTGCCTGACGGCCTTACCTGGGAAACTGCTACCACCTCAAACGTTGGTATCGATATGAGCATGTTCAAAAGTAAACTTTATGTCGTAGCTGATGCATACAAGCGCCAGACCACTGATATGTTTGCTATTGGAATGACCTTGCCTGCTGTGTTTGGAGCGACTTCACCAAAAGGCAATTATGCCGATCTCGAAACAAAAGGCTGGGAAGTTTCAATGACATGGAGAGACAGATTTAATCTTGTAAACAAACCATTCAATTATGACATCAGGTTATCTCTTGCCGATAACCAGGCGGTGATAACCAAATACAACAATCCGGAAAAACTGCTTTCCGATTATTATGAAGGTATGGTACTTGGTGAAATCTGGGGTTATGTAACAGAAGGTTACTTCACTTCACTTGAAGATATTGCCAACAGTCCAAAGCAGAGCCCTACTTTCAAAACTACAGCCAACAGTACATGGTTTCCGGGTGACCTGAAGTTTAAAAACCTGAATGATGATGATGTGATCAATGCAGGCACAAACAGGGTGGATAATCCTGGTGACCGTATGATTATCGGAAACAGTTCCCCCCGGTATATGTATGGCGCCAATTTTGGTTTCGACTGGAGCAATTTTAATTTTTCGGTCTTCTTCCAGGGAGTAGGCAAACAAGACTGGTATCCGAGTGCTGAAGCAAACCTTTTCTGGGGGCAGTACACAAGGCCTTATGGTGATATTCCAAAAATGCAGCTTGGTAATATCTGGAGCGAGGATAATCCTGATGCTTACTGGCCGCGGTATGTATCACGTATTGCAAATAATGCTGATGGTCCCCTGCGTGCCCCGCAAACAAAATACCTGCAGAACATGTCTTATATCAGGATGAAAAACATCCAGCTGGGGTATGATATTCCTCAAAGGCTGACATCCAAATTGGCAATACAAAATTTCAGGGTATATGTTTCTGCTGAAAACTTGTGGACATATACACCCTTCTATAAGATCAGTAAAAACTTTGATGTTGAAAATGCCGTAGCTTCCGATCAGGTATTTACTTCAGGCAATGCAGGAGATGGATACAATTATCCCATGCTGAAAAGTGTGACTCTGGGTTTATCTGTAACATTTTAATCATTCTAAAAATTAAAGGAAATGAAGAAAATATATTTCTTGCTCATTTTAATAATCACTCTTATAGCAAGTTGTGACCTTGAGCAAATGCCTGAATCTACGGCATCAAAACCAGCTGTTTTCGGAAGTGAAAATGGCCTCAAGCTTTATACAAACTCGTTTTATTCGATGTTGCCCAACCGGGGTGCACACAGGGCTGATGCCATGTCGGATTATCTTGCCCGGAGGGATGCTCCCAACTTTGTAACCCAGAATGGGTACAGCGCACTGGTTGGCACAGGCTGGAGCTGGGGAGACTTGAGGAATATCAATTACTTTATCGTGAATAACAACAATCCCAATGTTCCTGAGGCTACAAGGAGGCACTACCAGGGCCTTGCCCGCTTTTTCAGGGCATATTTTTATTTTCAGAAAGTAAAAATGTTTGGTGATGTCCCATGGATCAACAAGCCACTGGATGTTAGTGACCCTGATCTTTATAAGGGAAGAGATCCCAGAACACTGGTAATGGATTCGGTACTTGCTGATATAAACTATGCTTGTGAAAATATTTCAGTTACATCAGATCCCACCAGGAGTCAGGTGACCAAATATATAGCTTATGCGTTAAAAGCAAGGATTGCCCTGCATGAAGGAACTTTCAGGAAATACCATACCCAGCTGGGTCTGACAAACACAGCAAATGCATGGCTTACAGAAGCAGCAAATGCCGCAAAGTTTGTAATGGATGAAAGTGGATTCAAACTTCATGACGGGGAGGGAACAGATAAATCCTACAGGTCGCTTTTCATATCACCTACTCCCAATGCCAATGAAGTTATGATGGCAGCTGTAAGTGATCTTTCACTTAGCATCCTGAATGATGCCAACTGGTACTGGACCAGCGGAACGTATGGTGATAAAGCAAGTTTCATCCGTTCTTTTATAAACACATACCTGAATATAGATGGTACTCCGTTTACCTCCGATCCTGATTATCAGACAATGACTTTTATGGAAGAGGTGAAAGACAGGGACAAAAGACTGAAGCAAACCATCCGCAGTGGCGACTACCAGCGAATCAGCGGAGGTGTGTTGGTACCTGCTCCCCCTCTGTTCTCATATACTTTTACTGGCTATCAGCCTATAAAATGGACACTCGATGATATGTATTACGATACAAGGGACCTGAATATCAATGCTATTTCCATGTTCAGGTATGCAGAAGTACTGCTGATTTATGCTGAAGCTAAAGCAGAACTTGGAACTCTTACCGATGCCGATTGGGCTATGACAGTGGGAGCCCTGCGGAAACGTGCAGGGATCACAGGAGGCCTTGAAACCAAACCCACAGTTGTTGATCCTTACCTACAGTCTACCTATTTTCCTGATATTACCGATCCGGTCATTCTGGAGGTAAGGCGGGAACGTGGAATTGAACTGGCTCTTGAAGGATTCAGGTTTGATGATATCGTTAGATGGAGAAGAGGTGAACTGATGGAGATGGAATGGAACGGCTTTTATGTTCCTGAACTTGAAACACCTCTTGACCTGAATGAAGATGGCACTCCGGATGTGGCATTTTACCAGGGGACAAGACCATCTCCCGGAGTTTCAGGTGTCACTTATGTTGATGTGTCACCCTCAGTTGGCGGAAAAACAAATACCCAGCTCCTGAGAAACGGAACCCATGGTGAAATTACCTGGCTCAATACAATTGTACGGAAATGGGAAGATAAGAATTACTATTATCCAATACCGGAACCCGACAGGCTCGCTAATCCGGCCCTGGGTCAGAACCCGGGATGGTAAGGTTAAATAATACTGATGTTTCCGGATAACCTCCGGAAACATCAGTTTAATTAAACAGAAGTTGTCATGAAAAAAATAATCTTAATTTTATTAATCTGTGGTATTGTTCCGCTGAGTATGCATGGTGCCCGTAAAAAATCATCCGGTACCAAAACATCTGTCAATGTCATTTCCTACAACATTAGAATGAATACTGCCGGCGATGGAGTAAATGCCTGGCCCAACAGGATTGAAAAGGTAACCGGACTTCTCCGCTTTCATCAGGCCGATCTTTTTGGGGTACAGGAGGCCCTTCCTGAGCAGGTTGAAGATCTGGTGAAGGCATTTCCTGAATATGGATCTCTTGGCGTCGGCCGTGATGACGGGATCTCCTCTGGTGAGCACATGACCGTATTTTATCTGAAGTCGCGATTTGATAAGATTGATGGAGGAACATTCTGGTTAAATGAAGCTACAGATAAACCCGGTTTCGGATGGGATGCAGTCTGTAACCGCACCTGCACATGGGTGAAACTAAAAGATAAAACCACCGGAAAGTCATTCCTGATTTTCAATACGCATTTCGATCACAGGGGTGTAGAGGCCAGGGTGCATTCCTCGGAATTAATTCTTAGGTTTCTGAAAGAAATAAACAAAGATCAGTTGCCCTTTATCCTGACAGGTGATTTTAACGCAACTCCTGATTCGGCACCCGTTCAAGCTATTCTTAGTGAACTGAAAGATTCACGGGCAGTCTCAGAAACGGCTCCATATGGCCCAGTAGGTACCAGTGGCGGTTTCGAGGTAAAGGAGAAAAACAGGATCATTGATTATATTTTTATTAACGACAAGGTCAGAGTCCTTCGCCACGGCCATTTGTCAGATTCCTACGGATTGTTTTATCCGTCAGATCATCTTCCGGTTTTAGCGGAAATTGAAATTCTTTAACTATTGACCGGGTGACTCGTCTAAATAGTCATCCGGTTAATATTTATTCCGTACATCTCTTACTTCCATCCATCAAAATCCTAAAGGAAGTACTTTGCTAAAAGCTAAAGATCAGAGGACATAGGAACTCTGTTTCCATTGTTTTATCTTCTAATAACTTCTGATGATTGTCGGGCTATCAACTGCCAGCCATTTTCAGACTTCATCCATACATTGGTAAACCTCCTGGGTATCCATTCCTCCTGGTTCGTTGTCAAATTAGCAGGCTGTTGTAACTCTTTTCCCATGACAACAGCTACGTTCTGATTGAAGGTAATTTTTTCAATAATTCTTTCAACCTTAGGAAATTTATGTCCACTTTTCATGAGTGCAACAATCTTTTCCGGAGTCACAATTTCTCCATTGGGATTGTTTACCACATATTCTTTGGTCCAGATTTTTAATAAAGAAGTTGTATCTCCGTTATCAAGCAGTTCTGTCCAATGTTTTTCCAATCTTCTGATTTCCTGCTCATCGTTTGTCTGTCCATAAGCAAACATTGTTGCCAAAAGAAACATTACAAGGAATTTAGAAGTTTTCATAAAGCATTATTTTTAACCATTACCTGTAAAGTTAATTATTTTAAGATATTCGTTTGTCACTCATGTATGAAACAATGCCAAATGTCCTTTAGCATTTTGATTCATGCAAGCAGAAATAAAATTGCCCGATATATCGGGATAATAATCTTTTCTTTATTCTGGAATCTGTTCCCTCTCATTTCCCTTCATAAATTTCAGCAATATAAAGTCTGACAGTTGGTACAGATAAAACTCCGGCGGTTTTTAAGTCCGGTTTGTTTTCTGATGATAGGCAGGTTACATCTCAGGCACAGTTTTTTGGTATGCGCAAGCCAATGTTTTTTTAGCTCATATGCCCTTTTCCACTCTAAAAACTGGAAACTGTAAATGCGTGTCTCATCAATCAGCTGATTGATCTTTGAAGTTGGAATTTTCGCTATAATGGATTCAGGATGAACACGAACACGGTATAGTATTTCATTCTTGATAATGTTGCCAACTCCTGCAAAAATTTCCTGATCCAGGAGTGCATCGCAGATAAGTTCTCCGGGTATTGCTTTTAATTTTGCTTTTGCCTTTTTTTTATTCCATAGGGGATTCATTACATCCGCGCTCCAGTCGTAATGGGTATTTATATCTCCTTCAAGGTATTTCAATGAGCAGCTGTAAAAATTGATTTCTCCGTTTTTAAATGTGAGATTAAGCCTTACAGGCCTTTCAGGCTTCTTTTCATTTAGGGTATAACTGCCAAACATTAAAAAATGCACCCTGAGTGTAATTCCATCAAGGCAGATGAGAAAATGCTTTCCCCAGCTTTTAAAATCAATGATCCTTTTGTTCAGCAGAATACCCTGATCTATTTTACTGTTGCCGCTAACAGCAATAATTTTTTTACCTGTAAATTTTGCAACCGCTTCCTTGACTAATACTATTGAAGGTCCTTCGGGCATAGCGTTTCTTGTTATTAAATAATTAGTGTCCGGTTAAATATTTGAGATTTCTCCCTACGGTCGCAATGACGGTGTTTTCAGAGCTTTTGTTTTGAGAGGGGTAGGTTGGGGGCGAAGCCGCCAACCTACCCCTCCTAAATTATAACTAACTGATTGTCATCTTGAACGAAGTGAAAGATCTCAAATTTCATTGTTTTTAAATTTTTACCGGACAACATTGGTATTCATTTTTCTATAACAATATAAATCTCTTTCATATCCGCCCATGCAAATCTAACTCCACTGTGGCACCATATTACCGGCCCTGAAGTTTCAACCTGATGAAATGAAGGGTCCGTGTCTCAGTATTACTAAAATTCATAAAAAGAATTCAGATCGATTTAAGTGCAACAATTATATTGTGTAAATTACACTTGATAATTCAAACAATGATGGAAAAATTTGGTAAGTACAGGGGGATTGTTACAAATAATAATGATCCGTTGCAAATTGGAAGACTTATGGTCACAGTGCCTGATGTTTCAGGACCTTCTGCAAGCTGGGCAATGCCCTGCTTCCCATGCGCTGGTAAAGGATTCACCTCCTCTTCCATACCTGATGTCGGTGCAGGAGTCTGGGTTGAATATGAGCGTGGTGATCCTTCCTTTCTGGTCTGGAGCGGGTGTTACCTTATGGATGGACAGATCATCGAAAAAAGAGATGATGCCAGCGCTGCCCCAGGAGTTAAGATCACAGAAACATCTGAGGGCATGCTGATCAGTTTTAGGGAGGATGCAGTAGTTAAAGTGAATGACAAGAGTGGAAAACAAATATTAATCATAGATCCTGTTAGAAGAGAAGTCAGGCTTTCTGCAGAGTATAAAGTTGCCGCAGAAGGTCAGCAAACAGAAGATGGGGAGCATTCTGTCCCTCCGGTTTCCGGAGAAGAATGGCTCAGCTACCTTACCCGGCTGGCTGTAACATACAATACCCATGTGCATCCGGGTGGACCAGCTACCCCTCCGGTGCCTGCTGCAATTCTGCCAGTCTCAACGGCTAAACCCGCACCTCTGGAGAAGGATCATTCCGGCAGGAAGGATCCGGTGCTGAATGAAACGATCAAAAATTCCCTGCAGGAATTTCTTAATAAGGCAAAAAGGCATAAACAAGTTAAGATAAACGCAGGAAGACAACCGAAAGAAAAATGCCTCACCGGTCTTTTTACCGGTCCTTCAGGAACAGGGAAGACACTGGCAGCAGAAGTTATTGCAAGTCAGCTCGACTTAGATCTTTATCGGGTGGATTTATCTTCTGTGGTAAGTAAATATATAGGGGAGACTGAAAAGAACCTGCAGCGTATTTTTTCGAAGGCAGCTGATAAGGAAGTAGTCTTATTCTTCGATGAAGCTGATGCCCTGTTTGGAAAGCGTACAGAAGTAAAGGATGCTCATGACCGCTATGCAAATGCCGAAGTCAGTTATCTGCTTCAGGCACTGGAAAACTGTAAGGGAATTGTTCTTTTTGCGTGTAACAAAAAACAGAACATCGATCCGGCTTTTATCCGGAGAATGCATTATGTGCTGGAATTTTCACAATCTGGTTCCTGATATTCAGTCTGCATTCGGGGAAGACTGCCTGTATGATTGTTAAATCACAGTAAAAGTTCCCCTGAGTTCTGCATGAATGGGCCTGTGTTTTGACAAATAAGTACGCATGGTACCAATGGCTCTTTCTGAAAGATGTTCACGGTTGCGTCCATACTTTTCGGGTACACCCTGCATCGTGACAAATGCTGCCGGGTAGTATTTATCATCCCGGACCTCTTCATCGCCAACAAATAGTTTTTGAATCCGCAGGCCTGGTGGATTTTCAATCTTGATGTAAGCATGAAGTCCCATGCATCTTTTAACATATCCTCCCATTTGCTGATAAGGATTGCATGAAAAAGTCCTTTCAAGGTTTTCTTCCAGCATTGCCATTAATTCTTTTCCCGATAACTCTGTTGTTGATACAGGCGGATTCATGGGTATCATATTGTAAAGGTCATTCAGGGTAACTGGGCCCGGAACGATGGGTGCGCCGTAACGCCAGCCATTGGAAAAGGCCAGTTGGGTCCCGTGCTTTCAATTAAGGCCTGCAGCAGGAAATTATCCATAGTACTCTCCAGGCTTGTTCCCCTGTTTAGTGCTGTGGCGGTCTCACCAACAACCTCTGAAAGTTCAGGGTAAGATGCAAGGGCCTTCCTCACAAGTTCATCTATTATTGGGTCAGGCTGAATGGTTACTTCAACCTCCATCAATCTGTGGCTGTAATTTTTGATTTGTCCTCCTGCCACCTCCAGTTCAAGGCGACCTAAAAAGGTACCATGACAACCAGACTGGATAATGATCGTTTTCCCGCTTAGCACTGGTTTATAAAGCCGGTTGTGCGTATGGGCGCTGAGGCAAACATCAATACCCTGTACTTCAGATACAAGTTTTATATCCTGATTAAAGCCAAGATGTGAAACCAAAACAACCAGATCAACTTTTTCCTTGTTGCGCAGAATATCAATAACCGAAGGAAGTTCCTTATTGCCCAGGCTAAAGTAGATACCTTCGCTGAAAGAAGGCGGCATGGTTTTATCCACAATGACAGAGGCGACCCCTGTTATGCCAATACGCAACCCACCGGCTTCTGTTATGATATACTGCTGAAAAACCGGCTTCCTGGTTGCTTTATCAAAGACATTACACGCCAGCATGGGATAATTCAGTCTGGCAACCTGTTGCTTCAGTATTTCAGGGCCATATGCAAATTCCCAATGGGCCGTTGTGGCATCAATTCCAAGAGAATTTAAAATGGGAATCATGGCATGCCCTTGTGTGGCAAAGGCAGGATAGGTACCATGCAGGGTATCCCCGCAATCGCAAAATATACACTCAGGACTTTCAGTCCGGATTTGTTTTACAATGGTGGCAATGCGGGCATAACCTCCGGCCTGCCGGTACACTGCCTGGCCACCTTCCCAAAACATCTCCTGGTGAAGATCGAAATACGCATGGCTGTCGTTCATCTGAACGATGGTTAGCCGGGCACTGTTCTTTGAAGTCATATTTAAAAATTATATTCTTTGCCAGACTACCAGGGATTAAAGCCACCAGGTGAATTACCTTCCCAGCCACCTTGAGGATCAGGTCTCTGAACGAGTCCACTGTTTAGACCGCCTGATACTGTCTTTGCTCTTTGGTTAACATCCGGTAATATAAAAAGTTGCATGCTGGTCAACTATTTTGATTTTCACACCTTTATATAATTCATCCCGCCCATTGATTCAAGGCGTTATGAGGAATAATTTAAGAGGTTTCATGAGCGGGATGAAATGGGCAATGTCATGCCCGCATCTCTTTGCTGCAACTTTTTTTGATTTCATAGCGTTTATAACTAAATTCAGATATTTATAACCCAGAGGATATGAAAAGACAATATAAATCAGTTTTCGCCATTCCCGTGATTCTGGCTTTAGGTTATAGTTTTGGATCCGCTCAGGTGATGCCTGTAACGGCATCTGGTGAAGGGCTGGAACTTTTCCTGAAAGCCCGTGAGGCACATCAGGTATCGTGGTTTGAGAAGGCTGATGACCTTTTCCGTGAGGCAATTGCTGCTGATCCTGGCAACGCCCTTGCCCATGCTTATGCAAGTGTGCTGGATTACCTCCTTTATCGTGATCCTGCAGCCAGGGTGGCTCGTGCCAGGGAGCTTGCCGAGGCCTGCCACCAGCGGAGAGGCGCATGGTTGATGCCCTTGTGCTTTACGCTGTTCAGGATTACAATGGGGCAGAAGATGCCCTTAAAGATGTGCTCTCAGCCTTTCCTGACGATCCTTACGCCCGGCACCGTCTGGGTGCTGCACAGGTCTCAGCCGGGCGTCCGGGAGAGGGAGTGAAAACATTGAAGGCGTTACTTCGCGAACGGCCGGATTATCCCGGTGCATGGAATCATCTGGGCTATGGACTTCTTGCCCTCGAACGGTCAGACGAAGCGCAGGAAGCTTTCAAAAGCTTTATTGCTGCAGCACCAGGAAATCCAAGTGCCCATCATTCCTATGCTGAGGCCCTTGTAAAGGCAGGAGAGGTTGATGCAGCAATAGGGCATCTCACACGGGCAGTTCTTCTGGAGCCCCGCTTCGCCTACGCATGGCTGCACATGGGGATTATATTACAGGAGGAAGGAGCTGAACAGGAAGCCCTGGCAGCATTCCGGCAGGCAGAGCAGGCAGGTGAACTGTATGGGCCGGCATTCAGGGAAGCGGTGCAGCGAAGGATGGAACAGATTAAGACCAAAGGTTTGGCTGAACCCTGAATTTTCTTTGCCGCAGTTCAAATCATCAGGGTTTAGTCTGATAATGCGTTGTAAATAGTGATCCTTTTTCTCCTTTCCAATACATAATTAATTGGTTGTCATCACGGGATTTCACCCCAAAAGAAATTGGGGCATAATGTTGATATGACAGAGGGATTTCATACTTGTTTTTTCCATGATGAGGTTAAAACTTTAAACTGCTGCAAATATGTCTGTTACATAAATCTGCCATTGGAAAAGAAGTAAGAAATCTAAAATTTTATTGTTTTAAATGTTGCCGGACAATATGAATAAAAAATCTCCTGCATTTCAAAAAAACTTTTTAAATGTCAAGATGTTTATCTTGCGTTCAACCCATACAGAAAATTGCTGTAGATCAATAATTTTCTGATTGCTTTGAAAAGTGTTTATCTCCATTTCAATAAATTTTATTTTATCCATCATGAGAACTTTCCATGCCATTTTATTTTTGGTTTGCATTGTTGGGCATACCATAGCTCAATCGGGAGCTTATTCTTACAGTGAAGGTTTTAAAACAGCAGATGCAGTCATTCCAGACACCCATATGTACGGCAATGAGAACAATTTCAATAAGAGTTCAGCCCTAAACGGAAACTGGAGTGGGGAGTTCACCATCCCTGAAATTATTGGCCCAATATCTTCCATTGCAAATGATGGCACCAATCTGTATTTTGGAGGACAATTCCGAATGGCTGGCAGTGTTTATGCCCAAAATATTGTAAAATGGGACGGACAAAAATGGACCTTTATTGGTGAAGGTCCTGAGAATGGTGTTGGCAACACAGTTCAATCCATTGTTTATGCAGACGGAAAACTTTTTGCGGGTGGCTTATTTTCTGCTGCAGGATCCTTGGAAGCTAACGGTATAGCATATTGGGATGGCTCAAAGTGGAATACCCTTGGCTCCGGTATGCTGAATGGACTCAGGAGGTATATAATCATCGAAAATGATACTACACTAACACCGGGTTTTGTGTATGAACTGTTTGCCTATAAAAACAAAATTTATGCAGGCGGATATTTCCATCTGGCAGGCGATAAACCAGCCAACGGTGTCGCTATATGGGATATTGAAACGGAAACATGGGAATCTCCTGAGGGAGGATTCCATGGAACAACTGCCACTGACCCCGTTTATGCCTATGCATTTGCAGCCCGGGGTGACAGTATTTTTGTGGGAGGGAAATTTCATTATGCAGGTAATGAGCCTATGCAACATATTGCAGTTTGGGATGGATCAACCTGGAGTTCACTTGGAGAAGCTGCAGGTTACATATACGATCTGGATTTCGATTCCAAAGGGAATCTTTATGCTGTTGGCTATTATCCGGCACATGAAGCAGATTCAATCAGTGGTATCGGAATCTGGAACGGTACAGGATGGGAGTCGCTGGAAGGTCCTGCGGGGTTTGAGGTGTCGGTAAACCGTATAAAAATCAAGGATGATGTGGTTTATGCAGCCGGACATTATTTTGATGAACTGACAAATGAAGTAACTACCCTGGCAAGGTGGGAGAGTAATAATTGGGAAATAATCCGGGGACTCCGGCTGGCCTCCAATGAACTGGTTTACGCCAGCGGACAGGTTATGGAGTTCTTTAACGGGAAATTATACTTTGCAGGAAATTTTACCCGTGCAGATGAAAACTTTCCTGTTAATGTTGCTGCATTGGACCCTTTAAGCAAAACCTGGAGCAAACTTGATGATCGCAGCAGTAATCTGGGAATCCATGATGGGTATATCAATGCACTAGTAAAAAGCAAGGACGGGATTTATGCTGGTGGCAGTTTTTCTGTTGCCGGAAGTGTGGTTGCAAAAAATGTGCCAGAACTGAAAGAGGATGGTTGGCATTCTCTTGGAAAGGACTATGAAAATGGAATCAGGGGGGAAATCTTTTGTATGGTTACCAATGGTGATTCTCTTTTTATTGGAGGTCATTTTGGAAGTGCAGGGACTCATGAAACTTATCATATTGCAATGTGGGACGGCACTGCCTGGCATCCGGTCGGAATTGGCGTTGGAGGAGTGCCCGGTGCCTATGTGAAGGCCCTTGCCCTTGTGGGTGATTACCTTTACGCTGGTGGATATTTTTCAATTGTGGGCGATGAAGAAAATTATGATCTGGAAGCAAACTCAATTGCCCGCTATAATCTGGTTACGAAACGGTGGGAAACTATTGGCAACGGTATTGAACTGTATGAAGGATTTCCCGGAAATGTTGACCATCTGGAAGTCTCAGGAAACCAGATCTTCGTAACCGGGCAGTTCAATGTTGCCGATCGCAGATTGTTTAAGAATGTTGCCGTATTAACCAATAACAAATGGTCGGGATTTGAGGAAAATGAAGATATTGGGATTGATGGAATCGTTAGGGTAATTAAAAAGATCAACAATGAGATCTACATTGGGGGAAGGTTGTTCCCAAATGGTTCCACCGAATCAAAAGGTTTATTGAAATGGGGTGGGAAGACCTGGATTGAACAGGGTGAAGAATTTTTTTCACCTGCCGGAAATTCTTCAGTTCTGGATATTAAACCTTTCAGGGACGGGTTCATTGTAAGTGGCTTGTTTCAATCAATTGGAAATATAAAGATGAATAACATCGCCTGGTTTGATGGCATCAAATGGTACAGCATCGGCGAAGGAATTCAGCCTCTGGTTACAACCTTTGAAGTTTCGGATCAGCAACTGTATGCCGCCGGAACAAATGTTTTATTTTCAGGTGAAACTGCCGGGGCAGGTTTGCTGCGGTTCGATCTGAATGATCCGGGAACCTATGCTCCGGTAACAGAAACCGGGAAGGAAGATATGAATCTCTACATTTATCCTAATCCGGCAACTTCGTTAATAAATCTGCGGTTTAATATTCAACAGCCAGGAGAAATCAGGATTGCACTTTTCAATTTACAGGGAATGTTAATGAAATCAGCAGTGAAAGAACAAATAATTACCGGTGATAATACTTTTGATTTCTATACAGGTGACCTTCCGGAAGGGGTCTATTTAGTAAGGTTAAGTCAGGGAATATTATCTGAATCCAGACTGGTGGTTCTTAAATGAAGATGTTTCACCTGACACTTGTTGAGTTTTATACTGGCTGCAACCATTTGTTGTTTTTTTTTTTCTTCTTTTTGCAACACTTTCAACAGGAATTAATTGGATATCCCCTAAATCAACTCCAGGATTCTCTGATCTGACAATTAATCCTGGAATGAATCTCTTTATAAATCCCGGAATACTGATCTCAAGAAGGTAGCTTCCGGATGCCAGCATGCACAGGAAAAAACTACCGTCGTTATTTGTGATGGTGCCGGCCACCATCGAAGAATCGGCTGCAGAATATACTGTTACGGATACATTTTTTATAGGTTGCCCTGAAGTTGCACAACTGATTGTTCCCCTGATTTGACCCTTGCTGCCCCTTTTAATTTTTATGGCACCTGAGACATCTGCCACAAAAAGCAGGAGCAGCATTATCATGATGGTTCCTGTAATGTTCATCTTTGTTTTCATGGATTTCTGTTTCATTGTTTATACAAAGTTCATAGATCCTGTTTTCACGTGAAATTTTATGTTGCTGAATGCCTGATTTATATAGTTGGATATGGATGTTTCCGGTTTAAAAGCAATTAGAAGGATGTTATCCTGATTGTTTGACATAAATGCATAATCTAACTGGTTTTTAAGAAACTTAAAAATATCAGGCATGAATAAGTTCTACATTCTATTCCTTTTTATGACTTCACTGATATCTTATATCTGCACAGCACAACCTGAAATTCATCCTGACCATTTAGAAAAAAACAAGAGCATTCCGAAGCTGTATCTTGAAGAAGTAGTGAATAATCAGCAGCTTGAACTGTTGCAGACGCTGTAAGAGATTGTCCCTGTCTTCATCGGGAAGCAGCGCACGATGACAGGTCCGGAGCATCGCAAGACATTAATGGAAGGCACGCGCCACAGGTTTTAACAAGTCTGCCTGGAACAATATCAGGCAGTTCAATCATGTCGCATTCAACTACCAGGATTGACGTATTCACACTGCAAGAGTTTGAATTATGATGATGAAATTTGAAAGTGCTAATTATAATGAATATGAGAAAAATAATTGTTCAGGAATTTATATCATTGGATGGAGTCATGCAGGCACCTGGTGGACCGGAGGAAGATAAAACCGACGGGTTTAAATATGGTGGATGGACTGCTCCTTATTTTTACGAAGCTGACGAAGAGGCTGGTACTTTCATGCAGAAGAATATGTCACCAACCGATCTTCTGCTGGGAAGGAAAACATATGACATTTTTGCTGCTTACTGGCCTGCACATGCAGATAATTGGCCAGGTATAAATGATGTCACAAAATATGTTGTTTCACATCACCCGGTGGAACTCACCTGGATAAATTCTAAACAGATTACCGGTGATGTTGTGGCAGGCATCAGGAAACTTAAAGACGGAGAGGGATCCTTTTAAAAGTGATTGGCAGTGGTCATCTCGCACAGACTCTTTTTGAACATGACCTGGTTGATGAATTATGGCTCATGATCTTCCCTGTAACCCTTGGAACCGGCAAGCGTCTGTTTGGTGAGGGAACAATCCCGGCAGCGTTCATGCTTGCTGAAAGTCTGATTACTTCCAATGGTGTAATTTTCGCCAATTATAAGCGGGCAGGAGAAGTCAGAACAGGTACTGTCGGAGTTTAATCGGCAAAGAAATTGGTTCTTGTTACTGCTTGTTTACTTAATGAGAAGTTGAAACTTCTGAAGGGGAAAATCAGGCAGAGCCACTTTCACCAGTTTCACGAATTAAAACAAATGCCAAATGCGGCTCCGACAGAATGGATGGATGTCCCCCCCCCCGGGTGGGACTATTATGCCTCAATCCCCCTGGCCCCCTTTGGCCCTGCAGTTGAGCTATGTTTTAGTGTCCCGGCCAAAGGGGGAGGAGCTTTACTTAAATATAACATAAATTCAAAACTTCCACACAAAAAATTCATATTAATTTCAGAACAAATTCACAAAATTGTGAGTTTAATGTGAGTTTAATGTGACTTTGATGTGAGTTTGATGAGAGTTTGAATAGAATATAAACGGAGAATTAATGATTCATAATTTCAATTTTTTGGATTCCTATTTGACTTTAACTACATTTAGAATGTGGCTAAAAGCCTCACGTATCATGCTCGCTGTGACCGTTGGATAAATCCAACGGAAATTTCCAATCCATCCTAAAGTATTAAGAGTTTTCCGCCTGCATTGCCGGCTTTAGTCAAATCATACTGATTCAATCACTGCCACTGGCTTCAGCCAAAGCATGTTTATTTCAAACATTGCCGCAGGCTTCAGCCAAAAGATACTGATATCCTATGCATATTGGCTTTTTTCAAATCTCAAATGTGGCTAAAGCCTCACGTATTATGTTCACTGCAACCTTTGGATAAATCCAACGGAAATTTTATCCAATCCTCTTGATTTCAGACATTGCCGTTGGCTTCAGCCAACGGATACATAGTTAACAATACAGCAGGGCTTTAGCCCCATTTCTGCTTCAACAATCTGTTCATTTACATCCGGATAGATGGTTCAAGTCTCCCTGGCAATATGATAAGAATCTTTGACATTGGAAAGTTAAAGGCCCGGTGGGCTGTGGTTCAAATAAAGCAGAGGCTGATCCTGATATTATACAATTGCAGGGACCATTCTTCAACGCTATTCTAACGGGACCTTCACCATTCCCGGCAGTTCCCTCACCCCCGACCTTACGGTCGGCCCTCTCCAACACGGAGAGGGTTAGGACGCTCCGATGAAGGGATGCAGAAGATTACAAAATTAAAGGTATTACAGTGGTTAATATTCTTATTTAACAGATATGATTAAAGGATTTTCATGATTTCCTGATTCTTTCCAATCATGGTCATCAGGTTAATCATGTTCATCATGGAAATCAAGGTTCAGACATCCTGTTCATCTGCTTAATCAGGAAAATTGTGGTTCTGACATATACCAGATATATCTTGCAACTAAAATGATAAAGAGGTAGGTTTGGATTGTAGGAACTTTGTGGAAGCAGGCAATTTGCTGATTTCTTTTCAGGATTTTTTCCCTTTTTTTTCAGCAATCCTGAATAAACCTTTTTTAAAAATGCATTGCTTTTTTTTCTTATTTCGTGCAGAAGGAATGTTAAACAGATCCTTGTCTGAAACACCTGGGGTTAAACAGACATTGGATTTACAGTGAAAGAATTATAGCATGAAATACCAGCTTAAACCAATGCCTGAAAATCCAGTATCAGTAAATACATACGATTCAATCCGCGAAAATGGTCATGCCGGACCGGAAGTTTATCGGGGTAAATTCTTTTTTTTGTTTGTATCAGCAGGCAAATAATCAGTAAGGATGAATGCGGACCGTGAAATGTTACAGAAGTTTGCTGAGTTGTCGCAGATCAGCAACAGCCGGCATGAAGCAGAGGTGACTGCTCTGGCAAGCCTTAACATCCTGCAGTTATTCATCGAGTATGCCCCTGCAGCCATCGCCATGTTCGACAGGGACATGAAGTACCTTTTTGTCAGCAAACGTTTTATTTCCGATTACCGGCTGAACCAGATGGATGTAAAGGGTAAATCACATTATGAGGTCTTTCCCGAAATTCCTGAACACTGGAAAGAAGTTCATCGGAGGTGCCTGAAAGGTGAAAACATAGAATGCGATGAAGACAGTTTTCTCAGGCAGAATGGTGAGATTGAATACATCAGGTGGGAAATCAGGCCATGGTTTGAAGCTCCTGGTACAATAGGAGGAATTGTATTGTTTTCAGAAGTGATCACTGAACGTAAGAAAACGGAAATGGAACTTTACAGGCTCAAGGCTGACCTGGAAAGACAGATTGAAAACAAAACACGCGAACTGAAAACCAAAGTCGATGAGCTGGAACGGTTTCAGGAAGCTACCATTGAAAGGGAATTTCGCATGAAGGATTTGAGGGATGAGATAGAAAACCTCAAAAAACAATTCCGGCTTAGTGGGGAAAAAACAACCAACAGAATCTGAATGTATGAACCATAAAAAATGGGCGGTTGCTTTTTCAGTTTTGGTCATTATGACTGCAGTTTTGGAGTTGGGTGAACTGGTTATTGGATTCAGTGGTTTTGAGATCATATTTAATGCCTATGTCCCAATGGCACCCACCACTTCATTTTGTTTTATTTTTCTGGGAATCTCTGTCATTTTCATGAATAAAACAAAGGATGCTGATGCACATAAATATATATTCCTTTTTCTCATTTTCCCTGTTATAGTTTTAGGGATGATTACGACCGCCAGTTATTTTTTAAATTTTGACCTTGACTTTGAAGATAGGGTTTTTCCCGGGTATGGTTACCTAAATGAGGTCCGGCTGTCGCGTATGTCACCTCTAACAGGTTTTTTGTTTACTTTGACAGGCATCATCCTGTACTTAAGCATGAATTTTAACAACAGGCCCTTCAAGGCTTCAAACCTACTTAGGAATATTGCGGGCAGAATAACTTTTTTCGTTTTTGTTTTCGTATTTGTTGTTTGTCTGGCTTTCCTGTACGGGGCACCACTTGCTTACAGTACGGATGCTGCAATACCCATGGCATTCACCGTTTCTGTGGCCTTCATGTTTTTGACATGTGCCATAATTCTTTTTAATAAGAATTACTACCCGCTTTCACTGCTGGTTGCGAAAACGACGCAGGCTTACCTGCTCCGGAATTTTTTGCCTTTTGCAGTGATTCCCGCCCTGCTTGGAGGAATTACCGTTTACCTGGCATCCATTCTTAAAATCGTGAATCCTGCATTGGTTTCATCAGCATTTACAATGGTTATCATAATAAAGGCTATCATGATATCAAAACTGATAGCCCGTAAAATGAATGCAGTGCTGGAAAAACAAAAGGATCATATCAGGAAGTCAATTTCAGCTCTTAAAATAAGTGAGGAAAAGTACAGGAACCTTTTTGAAACCATGTCGCAGGGAGTTGTTTATCAGAATGCTGAAGGTGATATTCTTTCAGCCAACCCCGCTGCTGAAAAGATACTGGGCCTTTCACTTCAGCAGATGATGGCAAGAAAATTTGATGATACCCTCTGGAAGGCCATCGATCCGACTTTCAATGAAATCAAAGTTGAAGATTACCCATTCATGAAAGCATTGTCAACCGGCAAGGTGGTGAAGGATTTTATAGAGGGTATGTACAATTCCCAAACGGGTGAATATGTATGGATCCTTGTGAATTCTGTGCCCCAGTTTAAGGATGGAAAGCCATACCAGGTTTTTTCTGTCTTTCTTGACATTTCTACATTTAAAAAGGCTGAAATGGAATTGAACCAGTTAAAGCAAAAACTGGAACAGCAGGTAAGCGAAAAGACTTTTGAACTGGCTGCCAGGGTGGCTGAGCTGGAACATTTTCATGAAGTAACCATTGAAAGAGAGCTCAGGATGGAAGAATTACAGCGTGAAATTGAGATGTTGAAAAAAGCACCTTATGTGATATGAAAGCGGTTTTCAGTATATCGGTTGGTCAGGGATGGATGAAAGCCATATGTATCTCAGGATTGCTGTTTTGTTTATCTGTAAATTCATTTTCAGTTGATTCCGGTTTAAACAGCAAATATTTTTCAAGGGATACCATTTTGATTTCTGCAGAACCTGATTACCCCCCGCATAGTTTTATAAATAAAAATGGTGAGCCGGATGGTTTTGCCATTGAACTTTTTAAAGAAGCTGCCAAAGCTGCCGGTTTGAATGTTAAAATCGGCATTGGTATCTGGAATCAGATCAAAAACGATCTGGCACAGGGGAAAATCGATGCCCTGCCACTGGTTGGCCGCACTCCGGAGAGGGAACTTGACTTTGATTTCACCACACCCTATCTTTCCCTCCATGGTGCAGTTTTTGTGCGGACAGGGACCCATGACATCAGGGAGGTAAGTGATTTAAAGGGTAGGCAGGTTGGGGTCATGAGAGGCGACAATGCAGAAGAATTCGTAAAACGATCTGCAATCTCAGATTACGTCGTTTCTGTCAACACCTTTCAGGAAGCTTTTCAGATGCTGGCCCTGGGTGAAATTGATGCAGTAGTCACCCAGAGGGTAACCGGAATAGAATTATTAAAGAAATTAAGGATTCGCTCTGTTGTTCCTCTTGAATTTCAGTTGCCCGGTTTCCGGCAGGATTTCTGTTTTGCAGTGCAGGAGGGCAACGATTCCCTTTTAAACCGCCTTGATGAAGGTTTATCCATTATCATTGCAAATGACAGGTATCACGAAATAAAAAGCAAATGGCTGGGCCCTGGCGAAAGGCCAAAGCTGACCTTATATGATATGGTGAGGATGGTCCTGATTATATTTATTCCGCTTGCCATATTGTTTATTACACTGCTTATTGTGTTTTTAAGAAAAGAGGTACGCAGGAAAACAGCCAGTTTAAATGCTGAAATTGTTGAGCATAAAAAAACGCTCAGTCAGTTGCATGAGAAACAAAAAGAGATTGAGGACAGTGAACAAAAAATCAGGCTTCTGCTGAACTCCACTGCTGAGGGGATTTATGGAGTTGACAACAATGGTTTATGTACCTTCATAAATGCATCCGCACTCCGGATGCTGGGATTTAATTCAGAATCTGAATTAAAAGGCAAAAACATGCACAATCTCATTCATCATACATACGCAGACGGCTCTTTATGCAGTGTCGAAGAGTGTAATATATTCAAGGCATTCCGGCTGGGTGAGGGCATTGTTTCCGATGGGGAAGTTTTCTGGCGGTCAGACAATACCTGCTTCCCGGTTGAATATTATTCATTTCCTGTTATACAGGCCGATCAGGTTATTGGGGCTGTTATCACTTTTCTGGATATCACAATAAGAAAAAAAGCAGAATCTGAATTGAAAAACCTTAAGAATAACCTGGAGCTTCAGGTAAATGACAGAACGATGCAGTTACAGGAGAAGGTTGAAAAATTGAACAGGAGCCAAAAGGCGATGCTGTACATGGTGGAGGACCTGAATAAAATTACTTCGGAACTGAAGGCAGAGCGGAAAAAGCTTGAGATATCAAACAACGAACTGGACGCCTTCACTTATTCTGTATCCCATGATCTCAGAGCCCCTCTCAGGGCCATCAACGGTTTCTCAGGCTTTCTGGTTGAGGATTATGCCGGTAAACTTGACAGCGAAGGATTCAGGTACCTGGATATTATCAGGCAAAATGCCGCCCGGATGGATACCCTGATATCGGATATGCTACATCTTTCCCGGATTACCCGTACTGAACTCAGGCTTGCTTCGGTCAATATGAAATCATTGGCAGAGGCTGTTTTTTCTGAGCTTGCCTCTGAAGATGAAAGGAGAGAATTCAATTTTAAACTTTCTGACCTTCCGGTAATCCATTGCGATAACGGACTGGTGAAGCAGGTGTGGCAAAACCTGATCAGCAATGCATTAAAGTACAGTTCAAAATCCGAAATAAAAAAAATAGAAATTGGAATGCTTGAAGAACAGCAGGAAATTGCTTTTTATGTGAAAGATTGGGGGGCCGGGTTCAATCCGGAATACATCAACAAGTTATTTAGCCCGTTTCAACGCCTGCACTCTGAAGCGGAGTTTGAAGGAACAGGTGTGGGGCTGGCCATTGTAAAGCGAATTGTCAACCGGCACGGCGGAAAGGTATGGGCTGAAAGCCAGCCTGAGAGAGGAGCAACTTTCTGGTTTACCCTCCCGGTGAATTAATTTTTTTAATGTTGATTGAAAAATCAGAATCATAATGGAATATTTAAACGACATTGAAATTCTTATAGTTGAAGACAATCCCAATGATGCTGAAATGGCAATAAGGGCATTTAAAAAGAACAAGCTTACAAACAAAGTCCTGGTTGTTGAAGACGGACAGCAGGCCCTTGATTTCATTTTTGCAATGGGAAAATTCAGCAGCCGCGACAGGCGAATTTATCCTAAAATGGTCCTGCTCGACCTTAAATTGCCAAAAGTTGACGGACTCGAAGTTCTTAGTGTTATTAAAAACAACCCGGATACTAAAATTATTCCCGTCATCATTCTGACTTCCTCAAAGGAAGAAACCGATATCATTAAAAGTTACCAGCTTGGCGTAAACAGTTATATGGTTAAGCCTGTCGACTTTTCAAAATTTGTTGAAGCAGTACGTGACCTGGGGCTTTACTGGCTTTTATTGAACCAGTATCCGCATTAAAATAATTATCATGATTGACGAACCTGTACGTATACTGTTTGCAGAAGATTTACCTGAAGATGCCGAACTGGCCCTGAGGGAAATTGCGAGGGAGAATATCCGGTTTATTCACAAGCTGGTAAACAACGAGCCCGATTTCAGAAAATACCTTGCAGAGTTTGTTCCTGATGTGATCATATCCGATTATTCAATGCCTGTGTTTGACGGCATGAGTGCTTTAAACATTGTAAGGGAACATCATTCCTACATTCCTTTCATCATTCTGACAGGTTCGACCAATGAAGAAACAGCAGTCAGGTGCATAAAAGCAGGGGCCAATGATTATGTAATCAAGGAACAGATAAAGAGGCTGCCATTTGCAGTTTTGGAAGCCATTGAAAATGGCCAGGTTAAGAAAGAAAAGATAAAGGCACAGGATCAATTGAATTTAATGCTGCAGGAATACCAGGACCTGATTAACGGCATGAAAGAAACAGTCTGGATTATTTCCCCTGAAGGCAGGCTCCTCGATGTAAATAACACAGCTTCTGAAATTCTGGAGTATTCCAAACCCGACCTGATCGGAATGGGGCTGCAGGGTATAGATAAACACATGACAGAAGAGAAGCTTCTTTGCATCATTCAGGAAACTTTAAATGTTAGCACCCGTTTGTACCATACCTTTCACACAACCAGACAGGGGAAGACCATCCCGGTGGAGGTAAATTCAAGTCCGATCAGGTATCAGGGCCATCCGGCAATCCTGATGGTAGCCAGAGACATCACCCAACGGGTAGCCACTGAAGCCAAATTAAAGCTGCTGAGCCGTTCAGTTGAAGACAGCCCGGTTGGCATTGTCATTACTGACAGAAACGGATATATCGTATTTGTCAATTCTGCTTTTACAAATATAACCGGGTATGCACAATCGGAAGCGGTTGGCAAAACCCCGCGTATTTTTAAATCGAACCAGTATCCGTATACCTTTTATAAGGAGCTATGGAAAGTAATCACTTCAGGTAAAACATGGCGAAGTGAAATTATCAACCAAAGAAAGAACGGTGAGATATTTTGGGCAGAGGTTTCAATTTCACCCATTTTTGACCAGCAGGGAGAGATTACCCATTTTGTATCGGTTCATGAAGACATTTCCCAGAAGAAAAAAATGATTGAAGAGCTGATCAGGGCAAAAGAAAAAGCAGAGGAAAACGATAAACTGAAATCCGCTTTTCTGGCAAACCTGAGCCATGAAATCCGCACCCCCATGAATGGCATTCTGGGATTTTCAAATTTAATACGTGAATCAAGCAGCTATTTACCTGAGAATGAGCCTTATTTTCAGCTTATCCAGGAAAGCGGTGACCGGATGTTAAACACCCTTGAAGATATCATCAAAATCTCTGAAATTGAAACAAACCAGGTCAAAGTTTCAGTTCAGGAGATTAATGTCAGCGAACATATCATCAAACTTATGCAATTCTTTGAACCAGATGCCCATAAGAAAAACCTGGAAATGATACTGGAAGATAATCTTCATGAAGATGAAAGGGTTATTTATACAGATGTTCCAAAATTCGATTCCATCATTACAAATCTATTGAAAAATGCCGTTAAGTTTACCCTCAGGGGCTATGTGACAGTTAAGCTGGACATGGGGGGAAATATGCTTACGGTAGCTGTGAAAGATACAGGGATAGGCATTCCGGAGAACAAGCTGGAGGTTATATTTGACCGGTTTGTACAGGCCGATATGAGCATGGGCAGGTTGTATGAAGGCACCGGCCTTGGTTTGGCAATAGCCAAATCATATTCCATCCTGATGGGTGGAGATATTAATGTAGAATCAAAACCCGGTTCAGGTTCCACTTTCTTTTTTTCTTTGCCATGCAATACAGCAAAGAAAGTTATGGCAGAGCAGGCCGGGATTAATGACAACAGTATCAGGCTTCCGGAAAACCTGAAGGTTTTGGTTGTTGAAGATGATCATCCTGCTTCGGTACTTTACAAACTGATGCTTAGAGACAAGTGTGCAGAACTGTTGTTTGCCAGAAATGGGGAACAGGCAGTTGATTTGGTTTCAGCCAATCCGGATATTGACATTGTCCTTCTTGATTTAAAAATGCCAGGAATGAATGGTTTTATTGCTGCCCGTAGAATAAAGGATTTAAACAATCATATTAAGATCATTGCCCAAACTGCATGTACACTGGCCGGGGATAAAGAAAAAGCGCTCAGTGCGGGTTGTGATGACTATATAACGAAACCGGTTGACTGGAAAAAATTATTTTACGTGATCAACAAATGCTTATATGATAAAAGACCCACACAATTATTAAAATAAAGAAGAGAGATTTTACAACCAGAGAGCCTGTGCCTCAATCCCCCTTTTATTCCCTCTATGGCACAGCGGCAGAGCAATGGTTGAGTGCAGCAGCCAAAG
>JAEYNZ010000019.1 GCA_023412195.1 Bacteroidota bacterium | reverse complement strand
AATTGATATTTGTTTAACAAACTATTTCTTATGCTCGAATACAAAGTTATTGCTATAGTTTTTCCTGTCATCTGCATTTTGATATTTATCAAAAGAGAACTCCGACAACGGAATCTTTACCATACCAAATAGAAGAGATCCCTTGTAACCCAAAGATTCAAGAAAGTTGAAAGTCTCCAAAACACATCTCTGCCCAACATGACGGGCTTCAATTTCAACGAGAATTTTCGGTCTGCACTTGTTTATGATCTCAATACCTCCCTTTAAAACGTTTAATTCATTTCCCCTATATTTATACCTGCCAGCCCGGTATTTAAGTTTTAAATATTCTAAAAATTTCATTTGAATTATGTACCACTTGTTCTGACTAAGTTGCGTCTGTATATATTATATCTCCAAAGTCTTTATTAAAATCCTTCGGCTCGCCTTTAGTTTTGATACAAAGAAGTCGGCTTGCAGGGATTCGAACCCTGGACCCGCTGATTAAGAGTCAGCTGCTCTACCAACTGAGCTACAAGCCGTGTCAACAAAATTAGATAAATGTTTTTAAAGAAGTTGTATTAAAGTTTGATTTTTACGGGTGCACTCAGCCAGCTTTCATTGTTCAGCCGGTTAAGTACCGATATGCGAACTTCATATTTCTCCCTTTTTCTGTTGAGCCTGTCGAAACGGAACTCCCGCACATCCTTTCCTGGCATCACATGGATGTATGCCGGGTCTTCAGGATTCAATGGCTGCCCCTTCCTGTTCAGGTATATGACAAACTGCCGGGGCCTTTCAAGTTCGTGAACCGGCTCCCGTACTTTCCATTTAACTTTTTTACCACTCTTCTTAAGACGGACCACAGGCTGCGGAGCCTCGGTTGCAAGCCATGGCATGGGTGGCACCAATGCAGGTGTACGGTAAAGGTTTAACATGAGGCTGTCCTGAAACCCCATCAGGTCGCGTTTGAAATGTTTGCTGCTGTAAAATGCCGAACCCCCGATACCCGGAATTTCCCTGAGCAACTTGATCTGCTTTGGAAGTTCCCCCGGAAGTGTCCATGCCTTTACATCCGATGCCGGATCGTTTTTATAAACTCCGTGCCCGATATACATGCCCCTTCCGTAAGTGTGATACTTCCACCAGTGCGCAAGTTTCTCAAAATCGGCAAGCGGATGGCCAACCTGCCAGTACAATTGCGGGAGAGTATAGTCGATCCAGCCGTACTCCTGCCATTTGATGATGTTGGCATAAAGGTGGTCGTAATTGGTGACACCTGCCCTTGAATCGGAGCCACGCGGATCATCTGACTTATTTCTCCAGACACCAAACGGACTGATACCAAACTTTACCCAGGGCTTCACCGACTTAATAGTCTCATTCAGTTTCATGATAATGATATCCACGTTCTCGCGGCGCCAGTCGGCCTTGTCTTCAGGAAAGAACCCCCTGTTGTAAAAGGCAAATGATGTGGTATCGGGGAAATCCTCCGCCAGCGGGTAGGGATAGAAATAATCGTCGAAATGAATGGCATCCACATCATAACGGGTAACAATATCTTCCACCACCTGCGCCACAAATTCCCTTGCCTGCGGAAGGCCCGGATCGAAATAAAGGCTGTTGCCGTACTTAAGAATCCATTCCGGATACTTAAAGGCAATATGGTTTCCTGCCAGTGGCTGAGTGTGATTTAAAGCCACCCTGAAAGGATTAAGCCATGCATGCAGTTCCATGCCCCGCTTATGGCATTCCTCGGTCCAGAACTGAAGCGGGTCGTAAAAAGGTTCTGGTGCCTTTCCCGGAGTGCCTGTCAGATACCTCGACCAGGGCTCCATCTCCGAATAATAAAGGGCATCAGCAGCAGGGCGCACCTGAAGGATGATGACATTCATGCCCAGCCTGTGGTGCATATCCAGTATATCAATAGCTTCCTTCTGCTGCTGTTCAGTCGACAATCCCGGCTGCGATGGCCAGTCGATATTGGCCACCGTTGCCACCCACACGGCACGGAACTCAAACTTGGGAGAAACCTGCTGTGACTGAACAGTCAGGATAATAAACAGGAACGGCAGTAGGATCAATTGCTTCATGATTATTAAAATTGCTCCCGGCAAAGATATGATTTTAGTTTTTTGTTCATGGCCATAAGCATAAACTAACGAAACTTTAAGGTCCTTAAGGTCATCAAGATTTTAATTATTACACTAAAGCTGCATTCATATAAAGTTTTTGTGAAGCATTGCCAATCTTTAGGGTTTCCCTATTTTTACAGCTTCTTAAAGAAACAGTAAAACACCAGAAAACCTGAAATACAATGATTCTTATAGCTGACAGCGGCTCAACTAAAACAGCCTGGATTTGTACCGACGGCTCAACGATGGAGACCCACATTACCGGAGGGGCCAATCCATTCTTCCGGAGTACTGCCGATATGATTGCCGAATGGAATGAAAGCAATTTAAGCCTTTTGCGTGATAAGGTATCACAGATATACTTTTATGCCGCTGGAGTTGTGAATGAAGAAAAGGCACAAGTTATTAAAAAAGCATTGCTGGTACTCTTCCCTGAAGCAACAGCCAGTGTTCAAAGCGATCTGCTGGCAGCCGCTCATGCCACCCTTGGAAATAATAAAGGTATTGCCTGCATCCTGGGCACAGGATCCAACTCATGTCTGTATAACGGCAGGGAAATAACGGCCCATGTGCCCCCGCTTGGTTTTATTCTGGGTGATGAAGGCAGTGGTGCTGTCATGGGACGCATGCTTGTCGGTGATTACCTGAAAAAGACAATGCCTTCCGAATTGAGCAGGGAATTCACAAACAAATATCCATATGAATACGGCGAAATATTGAACCGTGTTTATAAGCAGGATAAGCCAAATATGTTTCTTGCATCCTTTGTACCTTTCCTCAATGAAAATATAGGCCAGCCGTACTGCTCCAATCTCGTTAAAAATGCCTTTGACATGTTTATAACCCGCAATGTAGCACAGTACGAAGGATACCAGGAACAGGATGTCTGCTTTGCCGGTTCTGTTGCATATCATTTCCAGGAACAGTTAAAATGGGTTTTTAATGAAAGAAACCTTCGTCTGGGTGAAATAGTTAAAGAGCCTTTGCTAAATTTGATGGAGTATCATCTGAAACATTCAATACAATGAGCAGCATAACCGAATCGAGTTCATCGTACGACAACCTCGAAAAAATGAGTATTCTTGATTTGCTGAAAGGAATTCACAACGAAGATAAAAAAGTGCTGCCTGCCGTGGAAAAAACCATCCCGCAGATTGAAAAGCTGGTGGCAGAAATCGTACCCAGGGTTAAAAAAGGAGGACGCCTGTTTTACATCGGTGCAGGCACCAGCGGCCGCCTGGGCATACTGGACGCCTCGGAAATCCCGCCAACCTTTGGCGTAGGCTACGACCTGGTAATAGGAATCATTGCCGGCGGAGACCAGGCCATACGCAAAGCAGTTGAGTCGGCAGAAGACGATGAATACCTGTCGTGGAATGAATTACAAAAATTTAATATCAACAACCTCGATACAGTTGTGGGCATTGCAGCATCGGGCCGAACCCCATTTGTAATAGGGGCTGTAAAAAAAGCACGTGAAAACGGTATCCTCACTGCCTGCATCACAAGTAACCCCGGCTCCGAGCTTGCCAAAAATGTAGATATCCCCATTGAACCTGTTGTGGGACCTGAATTTGTAACAGGCAGCACACGCATGAAATCAGGTACTGCACAAAAGCTCATCCTGAACATGATTACCACTACCCTCATGATTCAGCTTGGAAGGGTGAAAGGCAATAAAATGGTCAACATGCAACTAACGAATCAGAAGCTCGTGGAACGCGGCACCCGGATGATCATGGAAGAGCTGGGATACCCTGAAACTAAAGCACGTACACTGCTCCTGCTGCATGGTTCCGTCCAGAAAGTGCTTGAAGAGGCAGCAGAAAAAAAACCTTCTGATGAGTCATAGGTCAATTTTTTAATATCTTTGCAGGCAGTTAGACATTTTGATAATTTTAGTTCTGAAACAAAATATTTAAGATAATCATCAGACCTGCAATTCCTGCAGGTTTATGGTTTATTAGGTTTAGTTGGTTTAGGTTTTCCCGGGAAACCGGGAGTAAAAAGGCTGTCGTTGGGCAGCCTTTTCTTTTTTACCTATATGAGTACCTAGACAACCAGACACAGGACACAAGACAAGAATATTCATACTGTACCAGCAGCATCAAAGTCTTGATACTTGGGTCTCAAAATCTTGTGTCAAGTCCATCTAATGCCACCAATATTTGGTAATAAAGGGTGGAGGGGCAAATGCTTAGAGCAGAACGAGTATGACAATCAGCAGAAGGAGCAGCATAAATAGCACAAACTGGTTTCGTACAAACAATCCAAGCAGTATCAGGATCTCCACCTCATCATTCAGTGTAGTATACAATTCAATTTCACCTTTGTCTTTTGAGAGAAATTCATTGGAGGTGTAGGTGATCATTTCGCTTCCGTTAAACTTCCACGACCAGCGCGACTGCCAGAAGTTCTGTATCTCGAGTTCAAACCGCTTGCCGTTGATGACAACATCGCTGCGCGGATTGAAAAGATTAATCATGACCATGCCAAGCAACGACTGGTCGTTTGCATCGTATATTTCTAGCTTCGAAAGAAAAAACTCCCTGTTCAGGACAAACAACTTACCATTAATCATCGCCTGCGCCTTGGAACTGACCATGTTCTCCCAGCGGATGCTCCCGATAAGTTCATTTCTACGCGTGATTTCAAGCTTCGGACCAAAAACATCTTTAGTCCATTGCAGTTTCTCCATGCTATCTTTTTCAAAACGAGGTGCAATTTATGAAATTCTCTTGAAAACAAATGGTGAAAAAAAGTTAACCTTTTGGGTGAAAATATTGTACTGATGATTTAACTAATAGTTTCTGCACGGATGACCGGAAAACGAAAAAGCCGGCCCTCAAAGAGAACCGGCAAATTTTAATGCTCATTTTATTGTGTCGACATGAAAAAGCTTATTTGGGCAACAGTACCTTATCGATTACATGGATAACCCCGTTCCTGCCTTCGATGTCAGCAGCAACAACTTTGCTGTCATTAATGTGGACACCTGATGTCAAATCAACCTTCAGTGAATTGCCGCTGTTCAATGTGCCTACAGTTGTGTTCGTCAGATCTGTTGACATAACTTTCCCCGGAACAACATGGTAGGTCAATATTGATGTCAGCTGTTCTGCTGTCAGGTCTTTAATACCTGATACTCCCAGTTGCGAGAAGAGGTTCTCAAAAACTGCATTAGTTGGTGCAAATACAGTAAACGGACCTTCAGCACTTAAAGCACCTGCCAGACCAGCTTTGGTAACTGCTTCAACCAGAATGGAGAAGTCGGGATTGCCGACTGCTATTTCCACTACGGTTGAGCTGGCATTCTTCGAATCATCCACAGCAAAGAGCGATGCATCCAGCATCCAGCTTTCAAGGGCCACTGTATTTTCAGTTGAATAATTCAACCACTCTATATTCTTAAATTCTGATGCAGTTACTGAAGCTACTCCAACTGTCAGTGCGAATGCCATTCCGATGTTTCTAATTTTTGTTCTCATTTTTCTGAATTTTATAAATTGTAATTTAAAAAGGAATTTTTATGGTAATAAAACCTGGTCAATAACGTGGATCACTCCATTGGTGCCCTGAATATCGGCTGCGATCACTTCACTCTCATTGATCAATACTCCATTTGATAGGTCTATTGTCAGGCTGCTGCCTTCATTCAATGTACCCACTTCACCATTTGAGAGTTCAGTTGAAACGATATTCCCAGGAACAACATGGTAAGTTAAAATAGGTGCCAGTTGTTCGGCAGTCAAATCATCCACTCCTGAAATACCAAGCTGGTCAAACAATTCATCAAAGGCATCGTTGGTAGGAGCAAATATTGTAAACGGCCCGGCAGTGCTTAATGCTTCCACCAATCCTGCTTTTACTACCGCCTCAACCAGGGTGGTAAAGTTTTCATTTGCCAGAGCAAAGTCTACTACAGAAGGAGGCAGGATCACTTTATCCACCACATGAATCACCCCGTTGTCTGCCTGAATGTCGGCAGTGGTAACTTTTGCATTTCCGTTAATGGCAACATCGTCTCCTACCATAACATACATTGACATGCTGTTTCCGTCAAAGCTTGCAAGAGTAGGAACATAGCCTGTGCTTAAATCAGTTGACCTGACTTCTGAACCTATTACATGATAGGATAAAATCTGAGCAAGGTCAGCAGCAGGAATGTCATCCAGGGATGAGATTCCAAGTTCGCTTAACAGAGCAGTAAAAGCTGCATCTGAGGGAGCAAAAAAAGTAAGATCATCTTCCGTAGCAAGGAAATTTGCAAGTCCTGCTTTCTGAGCTGCTTCCAGAAGAATATTAAAGCTACCCGCTTCCTGTGCCACATCAACAATATTGTTTGATACAATCACCGGAGCTTCTTCCTCATCGCTGCATGCAGTGAAAATTGTTGCTGCTATTAATAAGGCGGGAATAATTCTAATTTTTGTTTTCATAATAAGTAATTTTAATTTGATAATCCATTTCTAAATTTTGCATAACGTTTATATAAATAGATTAAACACAAAAATTGTTTATATGATATATAATTTAAATTATACAATTTAACTTAAAATTATACTAACTAATTATAAATAAACTTATTAATATATTTGTTAATAGTTGTTAATTGAATGGTTTTTTATGGAAAAATGAACCTGTACTGGAAAAAATTCAGATAATATAAATTTTACATACCATCCCGAAAACATGATTTTTCTTTGGTTTACTGAAAATCAGAATGATTTATC
>JAEYNZ010000157.1 GCA_023412195.1 Bacteroidota bacterium | reverse complement strand
GACCAGCGAAAGCTTTATGATGAAAATTAGGAGGAAAGCCGTATGCGGGAAAATCGCACGTACGGTTTGACGAGGGGGCTACAGGGCAAAGAAAATTCTTTGCTCTGTACTCTACTCTACTGGCCTGTTCTTTTTTACGTCTTCCCGCCTTCGCGTGATATTTCTTCAAAACACCGAAGGGGTTTTCTTAATCTGCGAATCTGTGGCAATAATCTTAAGTGGTCGATATTTGCGAACAATAAGAATAACATGAACAGGAGAAACCACCTGAACCGCTTCCTCTTTCCTAAGGATCTTTAGGAGTCACTCGTGGTGGATCTTCCTTTTTCAGGTTCCTAAGGGGACTTCCTCCTCCCTTTGCGTCTTTGCGCCTTTGCGGTTTTAAATGGTTGAACGATTGCATTAATAAATTTACTTCACATTATTTTTCATCGAAACCCACCTTTCCACTAATTGTTTTAATTATTATTAATCTGGCTGGTGGTTGAAAAATCAAAAGAACCACCGCTGGCCAAAAATTTATTGTTATGGTGCAAATAAAAAAACAATTACGTGTTCTTAAATTTCTCTTCGTATTAATTGCCGGAGTATTTATTTCTCAAATTTTAAATGGGCAGGAAGTTATAATTATTGATACTGTAATGGTAGTCACTAAAGAACACAACGGATTCAGTAAATTTCAACCCTATGAAAAAGCTGGTTTAAATTGGGTGTCTCCGCATAATTACTTCAAAGGAACCTTTCACATACGTTATGAAATGTTTGAATATCAATCCACCGATTCCATGAGACTGCAAGTATGTTTATGGACAAAAAAAGATGAACAGGGGAAATGGGAAGAAGGTTGCTCTCCACAAATTGTTATTCCGGGGAAAGGGGTGTTTACATCCGTTTCATATCCTGCTGTTATCCGGGCCGGAGGCATTCAAACAAGTGCAGCAGTGCCTGGGTGGTGGTTGCTGAATGGTGTTCCTGTTGATTGGTCTGATGCAAGGGCCTTTAGTCATCTGGCACTGGTTATCAGGTGCAAAGATGGAAGCAATATGAGTCCTTTAACACCTCCGGAGCAAAGTTGTTGGGAACAACATGAAAACTATCTTCCCGCTAAAATAGGACTTAAAATTGTTTTAGTTGCAGAGAATCATCAATTCTCAGGCTGGGAAAACTACTGATAAATGCCAATGATGAGGTGAATTCAAATTGCTATACACAAATGTCTGGGCTCCACTATACCAGTGTTCCTATTCTTCTCTTTTGCGTCTTTGCGCCTTTGCGTGAGATATCCTCTTCTCCAGGATTTATGAACACAGAATTCCATTTCCTCAACTTCCTTGATTTCCTCATTTCCTCATTTCCTCAAACCATCTCTTTTTTGAGGAACCCCTCATACCTGCCCCTGCCCTTTTAAAAATGAACAACCAAGAATAACTGGAACAACAAAAACACACCCTGCTCTTCCAAATCCTAAAAAATATCTTTTAAGGATTTCAAGGAAGTTAAGGATTTAAGGATCTACCCGGCAACTTCTAATCTAAAGGCCTTGTGCCCTATTGCCAACAGCTACCATAATACTGAGGTTATCGGTCAAATGCCCATCTTCTTCATAACTCCTCCACCTGCTAACAATTTCATTTTCCATCTTAATGAGTTGGTCTTCACCAGCACGCGACACCACAGCTCCCAACGGAGTACTGCTCACGTATTGCCAGAGAAAATCCTTCCGGAAATGTAACCTGCTTTACGTATTTTGTGACCGATACCTTTTCAAATCCCGCAGTATCCATCAGTTGCCGGACATCATCATCATTGTGCAGTGAAAACACATGACTTATAAAACCTGCAGCTTCCGGACCTACATATTTATGGAGTGCTTCACTGAAAGCTTCCCATAAGGGTGAGGGCGAACCGGGAGCATTGAGCAGTACCCTGCCACCGGGGGCCAGTACGCGGTACATCTCATGAAGTGCCTTTACTTTATCGGGTATGAACATCAGGCTGGCCTGACACAGAACCACATCAAATCCGTTATCCGGGAGCGGCATATCCTCCGCATTGGCTTCCTGCCATTCAATACCCCGGGGGCAGACTTCACGCGCCACAGCAAGCATTCCCGGATTCATGTCCAGTCCGGTCACAGAACCCGTATCACCCACCTTTTCCGCTGCCAATCATGTGACAATACCTGTACCACAGGCCACATCCAGTACCCGTTCACCCGGCTGAATCATTGCCCTTTCCACCAGATCAGCCGCCAGCGGAGCACCAATTGCCGGAACAAAAAAACGTTCGTAATTTTCGGAAGCGTTGCTTCCGTATTCCATCCCAAAATGTTGCGCCTCAGCGCCTCAGCGGTTAAAAATCTCCTCCTGCTCTTTGCGGTTCTTGGCGCCTTTGCGTGACATAATCCTCCCAAACATTCAAACCTACAAACTCCTTCAAACCCTCAAACTCTTTTGTCTTTGCGCCTCAGCGCCTCAGCGGTTAAAATCTCCTCCTCCTCTGAACCCGGCTGAACAACATGAACCACTTTATGTGGCCATTACCGGACCAAAAGCAGCATCTATATTCCGGAAACCATTTTGCCCGGTAAGATCCCCTTTCAAAACAGATACACGTGATGTGGATTACACATGAAAAGAAAATAGTGCTGCTTATAACATGTGGATTTGTTCCTGGTACAAACAACACCCTCTCCACTGGGGAGTACAAAAGTTCCGGTATATCTTCTACTTTTTTATCTTCACCATTACAACTCCCTTTGACGGGACCTGTGCCTCAAACTTCCGGTTGTGCCTGCCCAGGTCTTTTTGCCGCCACAGGTCCCGGACCTGGTGCCTGCCGGTTAGCTGAAGATCTGAAAAGTCTAAATTCATTGTTACATCATCGTTCCCGCGATTGAACATTCCTACTGCTTTTGATCCGTCAGCTAAATTTTTGACCATCAGGAAAAGCTTGTCGTTTTGTCTGATGACTTTTGCACTCTCACCAAGCGGGTCCTGATTAACCTCTATCACCTCCGGATTACATAGTACATTAAGTGTAAATTCATCGAGTTTCGTCATATCACCACTGTATATCAATGGGGCAGCCATCAGACTCCACATCGACATGTAGGCATACTGCATTGCAGCTGGCATCGGAGTCAATTCGGGAATACCCATTTTATGCGCATTGCCAATGTACCCAATCTGGATATAGTCCGGATCATTCCATTCCCCTGGTTTCGAATATTGACGATATTCGCTGTTTTTAAGGGCAACTTCAAAAATGCGGTCGAGCTCATATCCTAAATCGCCCGAGGTACGCCAACTGTGACCACCTACTGCTGCTCCCCATTTCCAGACCTCGCCCATCCCATATTGACAAAGATTTAAAACAATATCGCGGTTCTGATTCTTCAAAAGGTCTCCCATTAACCTGTAAGGATATTGGTAACCTTCCAAAGTTATCTCCTCGCCGACAGGGGCAGGAATACGGGGATCATCAGGATTCTTTGCGGTCTCGCCATAGTAGCACCAGTCGTATTTGAGAAAATCGAATCCCCAGTCAGCAAATTGTTTGGCATCCCGGGCTTCATGCTTATAGCTGCCTGCAAAACCACCGCACGTTAAATTTCCGGGTGAGGTATAGATGCCCGCTTTCAACCCCTTTGAATGAATATAACCAGTCAGTGCATTCATGTCAGGGAAATAATTATTCGGGACAAGATTCCCCTGGGCATCGCGCAACGGGCCAACCCGTCTGGGATCATGATGTTTTGGAGAATTCATCCAGCAATCATCAATATTGATATATTGATACCCGACATCGGCCATTCCGCTGCTTATCATTAAGTCAGCAGCCTCGCGCACCATCTGATCAGTTATCCTGTCATAATGCGCATACCAGTGGTTCCAGCCCATTGAAGGCGTTAAGGCAAGTTTATCTCCTGAAACAACAGTGAATTCACGGGTCGCTTTTCCTTTTGAATTCGATGCGGTAATTACAAGCAAATACTCTCCCCTGGCTGGCGTTACTCCAGAGATAATTCCGTTGTTTTCATCAACAGTCAGCCCCGGGGGCAGACCTTTAACCTTGAAGCGGATTGGCCGTTCACCCTGGCATGGAATACGGTAAAGGAAGGGATTTCCCGGCCGTGCGCCATAGACCAGCGGGCCATTGATTCGTGGCTGTCTTTTGGGTTTTGGAGTAAGAATGAATCTTTCTGCAGCCACCAGACTGCCTGCAGAGTCCTGGCTGAACAACTTTGACGGACAGATATACCCCAGAATGGATATCAGTAAAATGATCCTGCAGAATGAAAGCTTGTACATTTTCATAAATTTAAGTTGTCTGATTCCTTATTAATAATTAGATTCTGTATCAAAGCTTGTGGCATTTCTGTTTCAGCGGTCTTCCAATGCCGGATGAATGGTTACGTTTTTGCTTCATTTACCTATCCAATCCGCATAGTGTAACAAATGTACTCAAATAACTTTCTTTAAAAGAATTTTTTGAGGCAGTAAATTACTCCATTTTTTGAAGTTTATTAAGAACGCTAAAGGTGTTTCTTAATTCCAAAGGAACTGAATCTTCCTCTGCATATCTTTTGTGTGTGAATGATCATCCCTCACTTTACTACAATTATTATGAAAAATATCCCTCACTTTAATACAATTTTTTTTATTTTTATCCCTCACTATAATACAACCTTCTATTCTCAGACACAATACATCAGGCATATTATTGATCATGCTTTTGCTCAGGGTGGAACCAAAATTACCTTTGAGAAATTTGGAAATTCCGAATACAGGTCGCGGGAAATGAAAGAAGCTTTTCGCGCCCTCGAAAAAACCATGCTGTTAAAACTGGTTTATCCCTGCACTTCAACTGAAATTCCGGTAACTCCTTCCTTAACCCGGAAACCACGCCTCCATGTGGTAGATACGGGCTTGATTAATCATGCCCGCGGATTAACGGGTGAACTTGTTTTTAACGAAAATATTGGTGATACACACCGGGGGATTATTGCAGAACATATCACCGGACAGGAACTGCTTGCTTCAAAGTTTTCAATCAGCAATAAACTGAATTTCTGGCTCCGCAACAAAAAAGAGTCGGATGCGGAGGTTGATTATATTTTACCCTGGCATGGGAAACTCATTCCCATTGAGGTGAAATCGGGAGCCATTGGAAAACTGCGGTCGCTGCACCAGTTTATGGACCAGGCACCCCACAATCTCGCCGTAAGAGTCTGGCAGGGCGAATATCTGTTGCAGAAAGCAAAAACCATTGCAGGCAAAGACTTTACCCTCCTGAACCTGCCTTTTTACCTGGTACACCGGATTGAACGGGAATTAGACAAGCTAACGGATCAACGCGACGGAAATAAGTAATTTTAAGAACCTTCCTTTGGTGAAATTTGCCGGATCTGAACACTATTCTGTGCCTTTGCCCTGACACATAATCCTGATTCTCTTTTAGTGTAATTTCGTGTTTTCGTGCCTTCGGTACGCCACGAAGCGTACGTTTATATATTAATTAAAAACCTGGTAATATGAAAGGATTACACAGACCAATTTGTCGTTCAGTCTGAAGCAGTTGTGAGGTGCGGGGAGGAAACAAATC
>JAEYNZ010000153.1 GCA_023412195.1 Bacteroidota bacterium | reverse complement strand
AATGAACACAGTTCTGATTTGCGGCTGCAAAAGTAATCGGCTTTTTCAATCCCCCAAAACTTTTCATGCCTTTTTTTTCGTTTTTTTTATCCAGTATCCGGGGCCTCTTAATCCGCCGCCCTAAACCGGCTGTAAATCACTCTACTGCCCGCCCGGCGCCTTTTTTAATCATCCCCTTCAATGAACTTCGCTCTCAAAGCGGCTGCAAATGTATGGGGAGTTTTGGTTTTGCAAAACAAATCAGAGCCTTTTTTTTTCATTTTTTTCTGTTAACCCATCAAGGTCCTGAAGGTCAAACCTGTCTAAAAAAAGAAAATGGAACCTTCAGTTAACATTGAGTCCGGATCTCCATCCTGCAACCTTCTTTTCCCGGAACAGACCCTGCAATTTGCTTTCACAAGATCCTTCTTTTTAATAAAGGCTCAGGGGAATCTTTTTATCGTATCCTGCATAAAGTCTGTCCCGGCAGAAACCATTTTGTCAAATATACCTGTCAGGATGGTATTGGAATTCCCAGCCAAATCTCACCCTTCATGCAATCATTCAGAGGTTCCGGCGGGTTACGTCATCAAACTTAATCCTCCGGATCAACCAAATAAAAAACGTTGGTCTCCATTCAACCCATTCCCGTATAATATATTATATAATATGTGCCCGGACAATCTGAATGAATGATTGCCCTCTTTTTGCTGTCCGTGCTGGCTCCAATGGTAAATAGAAAGCCAGCAATGCTGGAAAATTGTTGCCAAAAGTGTATTTTCGTATTTTAAATTCATAACAACAACCTGTGTGATTCAAAATCTGGTCATAATACCTACTTATAATGAAAGGGAGAACATTGAAAAGATGATCCGGAAGGTGTTTTCACTGGCTACACCCTTTCATATCCTGATCGTTGAAGATAATTCCCCCGATGGCACTGCAGCCATTGTTAAAGATTTGCAGAAAGAATATCCTGACAGGCTGCATATCCTGGAGCGAAAAGGCAAGCTGGGACTGGGCACTGCATATATTGCCGGATTCAACTGGGCCCTCGATCATGGCTATGAATACATCTGCGAAATGGACTGCGACTTCTCCCATAATCCCGACGACCTGGAAAGGCTTTATGAAGCGGTTGCCAATGGGGCCGACTTAGCCATCGGCTCACGGTATATCTCCGGCATCAATGTCATCAACTGGCCGCTTGGGCGTGTGCTCATGTCATACTTTGCTTCGGTTTATGTCAGGGTGGTAACCGGAATGAAAGTTATGGATACCACAGCAGGCTTTAAATGCTACCGCCGCATAGTCCTTGAAACCATTGAATTTGAGAAAATTAAGCTCATCGGTTACGGGTTCCAGATCGAAATGAAATTCACTGCCTGGAAATCGGGCTTTAAGATTGTTGAAGTCCCGATCGTATTTACCGACCGCAGGGAAGGCACCTCCAAAATGAGCGGCGGGATTTTCAATGAAGCGCTGTGGGGGGTGATGAAAATGAAAATAAGAAGCTGGTTCAGAAAGTACAAGAAACCACAATAACACATTTAGAGCCCTCTTGAAATCATAGATAATTAATACCAGGGAAAATGAAAACACTGATTAAAGATGCAACTATTATCAATGAAGGACTGAAGTACAAAGGAAGTGTCTTAATAAGTGACGGCAAAATTGAAAGCGTTTTCCCCTCCAGGGTTCCCGAAAATATTGATTTAACGGGTATAAAAGTTATTGATGCCACCGGCCTCTATCTCATACCAGGGGTTATCGACGACCAGGTTCATTTCCGTGAACCCGGCCTCACGCATAAAGGCGATATATCCACCGAAAGCCGTGCAGCGGTTGCAGGCGGAATAACCACCTACATGGAAATGCCCAATACCAACCCCCAGTCGGTTACACAGGAACTGCTGGAGGAGAAGTACACGCGTGCATCCGAAGTCTCCGCTGCCAACTACTCCTTTTATATGGGCGCCACCAATACAAACCTGGAAGAGGTGCTGAAAACTGACCCTTCAAAGGTTTGCGGCATCAAAGTGTTTATGGGCTCCTCTACCGGCAATATGCTTGTCGACGACCAGGAAACGCTTTCTGAAATCTTCAGAAATGCCCCTACCCTTGTTGCCACCCATTGCGAAGATGAAGCTACCATTAAAAAGAATATTGAAATTGCCCGGGGAAGGTATGGCGAAAATGTGCCTGTATCGAGGCATGCCCACATCCGGAGCGCGGAAGCCTGCTACAAATCTTCATCAAAAGCCATCGAACTGGCATCAAGGCACAATGCCCGGCTTCACATCCTGCACCTGTCATCGGCTATGGAAATGGACCTGTTCTCTGCTGGCAAGGTAAAGGATAAAAACATCACTGCCGAGGTATGCGTGCACCACCTTTGGTTCGACGACCGCGATTACATCTCCAAAGGGAATTATATCAAATGGAACCCTGCCATTAAAACGGCAAAGGATAAGGAAGCACTGTGGCAGGCGCTGCTCGATGACAAAATTGACGTGATAGCCACCGACCATGCCCCTCATACCCTCGAGGAAAAAAACAACACCTATTTTAAGTCACCTTCCGGCGGGCCGCTGGTACAGCACGCCCTGGTGGCCATGCTCGAAATGAGCAGTAAAGGCTTCATCCCGGTTGAAAAAGTTGTGCAGAAGATGTGCCATGCCCCTGCCGACCTGTTCCGCATCGACCGCCGGGGTTACATCCGTGAAGGCTATCATGCCGACCTGGTTCTGGTGGATCCAAACCAAAGCTGGACGGTTTCTACCAATAATATATTATATAAGTGCGGTTGGTCGCCATTCGAAGGCCAGGAGTTTTCAAATGCAGTGGTGGCTACTTATGTGAACGGGCAGGAAGTCTACAGAAATGGCGAAAATAACATCAAAATAACAGGGGAACGAATTACATTTAATCATCAATAACCTGCTCATATCATAAACTAGCCATTACGATCAATTACCTGGCCTACGCAGAAATTCAGGGTATCGGTCAGTTAGAACACACAAATATTCATCATATTCAAACTACACCCTTTATTAGCCATGAAATTATTTGAAATGTAGGCTAAAAAAACAGCCTGCTTCCCTCAACAATTCCAATCAACACACTGTTAACTAGAATCTAACAAAAGAAATATTCATGGTATATTAGTATGTTTTGAATACCACAGATGTTGAACCGGGGGTATTTGATATGGTTAGGCAGTCTTCATCTCATGAAGTAAATGACTTTCTTATGAGCGAAACTGAAATTTGCACTTATAAAAGGTCTGTAGAACAAAAATGAATGTGTTTATTCTTTGAAGATCCCTTTAAACATGTTTGAAAGGCTATGATTGGTACCTTATAAGATCTATTAAATATTAAACTTCATAAACATGAAAGCTTTAAGGTATATTTTACTCGGGCCAATATTGTTTTGGTCTGTCTCTTCCTTCCCCCAACAGTTCTGGAGCCTCACCAACGAGTTCTGGGGAGGCCCGAAAACCGGTATAGCATTATTAAATGATTCATTGTTATTTGTTGCTACCACCACCGGAGTTTTAAAAAGTTCAGATGAAGGAAAATCTTTTGAGCAGGTTCTTTCAGCCTCGGCTGTCCATACTGTTTTTGTGGCCCCACCCGGAAGTATATATGCCGGCGGTACGGGAATGATATATTATTCGGATGATACCGGAACCTCCTGGGATTCTGTATCATTAAATTCTGCATACCCTGTAAAACAAATAATCGAAAATAAAAATGGAGCCTTGTTTGCAATTACAGGGGAATACAATGAAGGCGAGGGTGTCTTTTTTTCAGAAGACGATGGCAGAACCTGGGAAACACGGAACAATGGGCTGGGAAACTTAAAAGGATGTGAAAGGATTGCCGCAGATAAAAACAACCGGCTGTACCTTACCATATGGGACGAAGAATCAACCGATAACGGCGGACTTTTCATTTCAGAAACTGAACGACTGCAATGGGAAAAAATTTCAATCAAACTGGATTCCATAAACGGGCCGTTAAGAATTACAAATCCAACCGGGTTGTCAATCTCTCCCCTCGACAGCGTTTATTTAAGTTTTTATGGTATTGCCACCAACTATCTGGTTCAACTGAATATCCGTAAAAACATTGATGATGTTCTCCTTGAAAATACGTGGCAGGCATATCATGTACATCAATCCTCCAAATGGTGGGAAGACAGGCCAATAAACAACATCCACTTTACGCAGAAAGGCGACTGGTACAGCTCATATACAGAATTGGCAAACAAAGGGGGTACATATTTTATGGATTCCGGTGAAAGAGACTGGCAGTGGATTGACTATGGACTTGGACTTTCAGAGGACGGATGGCGGCATACCCAACACTTTGCAGAAAAAAGTTCAGGCTGTATATATATGGTCCAACACCTTGATGAACGAATTTACATTACAGATAAAAGCCTGGTTACCAAAGCTGATCCGTCTGTAAAAAATACTCAATCCTTTAAAGTTTATCCAAATCCTTCCAAAGCTGGCGGGAAACTAATTTTTCAGCATTATGGAACAGGTGGTACTGTGGAAATGTCATTATATGATTTAACCGGAAGGAAAATATTATCGAACCTCATCTATGACAATCCTTTTGAATTTACCGCTCCATTAAAAAGCGGGATGTATGTTCTTGCTTTAAAATTTCAGAATACGGCAGTGACTGAAAAGATTCTTGTACATTAATTGTCCTGACAGAGTTCAATCCTTTTACTTCAAGCTGACTACATTTTAAGTAGGGTTGCATGTTTCTTCCAATGAAAATTTCATCAAATCATTCTTTTTAAATCATCAATATGATCTGAAAGCTTTAATTTCCCCGATTTATACTCATTCAAAGAATACTGATAGTTTGTTGCCATTTCCTTCCTTCTTTCACCAGCAATATGATGCTCCAATAAATTCTTCAACTTCAATTTATCTTCAAGTGGCATACAGATTATTAATTCCACTATGTCATCAAAACGATATTCTGAAATCTCCATCTCACTTTTTTTCAAAATTAATCAATATTGTCCAGGTAAAATTTTTAAAACATTGAATTTTAAGATCTTTCACTTCGTTCAAGATGACAATCAGTTAGTTATAATTTGGGAGGGGTTGGTTTGGGGGGGGGGC
>JAEYNZ010000121.1 GCA_023412195.1 Bacteroidota bacterium | reverse complement strand
CTTCGCCGCCATCCTACCCCTCCACAATACATAACCAATTGATTGTCTTTCCGAACGAAGTGAGAGATCTCAAATTTCATTGGTTTAACAATTTTCTCTGATAATTTTTTATTTTTACAATGAAATGAATAGAAATTTAATTAATAGGATTACAATAAACCCGGAGGTTTGTAGTGGGAAACCAACTATTCGTAATACACGTTATACGGTTGATTTAGTTCTTGATTTATTATCAGCAGGGATGAAGGATACTGAAATATTAGAAGATTATCCTGCACTTGAGCCTGATGATATTAAAGCATGTCTGGCATTTGCGTCACAATTATCTGATACAAGGAGTCCCTGCTAAATTGTTACTTGTAACTACAGGAAATATAGTCAACAAGGCACTTCTTCAGTTATTTGATTCTTATTTTTCTACCATTGCAGATTTATTTGATTCATATAACTTTTTGGAATTAAACAATGAACAAATCATTGGCCACGAGAAATAATTAAATGCCTGTTCTCCCGTTATTCCCCGGGTTGCAGAAGTCATGAATTATTAAGAAACAACAGGATACTGATTGTTGAACCGGTTTAGTATTCTGTTGATTATTAATTTAATCTCCTTCTTCGTTCTTCCTTGATAATCTCATCCGGGTCGGTTACCATGGTATCCTGGCATAGGCCGATGTTTCGCCAGTTTTGTATGTATACCAGCCATTCATCGTCTTTGAGGGCATCCAGTACACGCTGCATCCTGTAGCCGGGTTGGCCATCCGGATCAAGCAGGGTATAGAAAGTTTCAGGATTTCTTCGCTTTTTAAGACCTGGGTCTGTCTCATTTACATCATCGGAAATTGCCTTTTCCACAGCAAGTAAATCTGTAGCTGTACGTATTCCTTCATTTCGTAAAATATCAATTCCCCGCATTGGAGACTTTCTTGCTGAATCAGGTCCGGGTTCGGTTACAGTTCCGTTTGTGTGCAGATATAGTATGGCCTGATCCAGCAAATCAACCAGACGGGCAACGGGAATTCCTGAACGCAGCATCAGCTCAATCATATTATGGTGTGCCAGGGTTTCAACATTTTCTACACCTTCCTCAGAGAGGCGGGCCTGGTCGTAAAGACTGATTCCCTCCAGTTCGGTAATGGGATGTTTAGCCCTGAAATTTGGAAAAATTTTCCCCATCTTTTTGCTTTCCAGCATTTGCTTCAGTAATGTAATACCTGTTTCAGGGATCAACCCGATTCCAAAAGCCATGACAATAAATGAAGCTTTTGTAATTTCTCTTGAGCTGTCGCTTATTACAACACCAATTACCCAAACGAGAATAATTGCACTGATGATCCGGATGCTGATATGGCTGTATGCTTTTGGCGAAAGATCGCCACGGGAATAACGTTTGAACAAGAGGTTAAGTGCAAAAAAATAGGCGCCAAGAAAAGCAAAACTGATCAGGCTCATCCGGGGTGAGAGCAGGTTGATGACCCCTGCAGAATCAACTGAAGGTACTTCTCCAACAGGCCAGAGTGTAAAAATCCAGCAAAGGGTAATCAGCATGGTGGAAAGAAGGATTGGCCAGCCTGTGCGAAGTATTGAAAAATGGTTATAATTGGCTCCAGAAGATACAGTAACTTCATCAACCAGTTTGCCGTACTCAATTTCCGCATCATCAGTAGTGTGTACCAGCGGATTCAGGAACATGATGTTACGGATAAACTGGGCCCGCAATGTTCCAATCTGACGGCGTTCATACTGAAAATAAAGCATGCCGGGAATGGAAGACAGGATGACTATAAACACAAGCTGCATAAGCCGCAGCAATAAACCTGCAGAAAAATAACCTGCCTCAGCAGTGGATCCGGTTCCGGCAAACCAGATATCTGTAAACACATTCAACACACCACCAAATAAAAGCACCACGGCAACAGGAACAAGCAGGGGCCATATATAAAACCCAACTAAATTGATAAACTTGAACATGTACCTTGAAAAGTTTGAAAACCCTCTGTGCAGCCCCTTTTTTTTATGAATATAAAATTCACGAAAAAGGTAAAATACAGTAAGTACAGCTGCAAAGGCCGGCCAGAGAACCCATATTGAAAATGAAAAGGTAGTATCCGGTCTGCCAAAATATTGATCGAGATTGATCCATTTCAGGATGAGGATGAAGAACCAGCCATATGCTCCCCAGATAATCAAAGCCATCCATTTATCCCTTTGCATCTCTTCCAGTTGCTGCTGGTCTTTTTTTACCTGGATCAGGTTGAGGTCTTTCCACGGACCGTAATCGTGCTGGTTCAGTACAGATTCTTCTATCTTCCGGCTTCCAAATGCAGGAATAATAAATTCTGAATTTTCCTTTAAAAGATTGCGGATGCCAATTTTACGTGCTGTATTGTTAATGAGAACATAACCGTTTCCTGGTACTTCTTCCTTTATTTTATCCACAACCATGAGCTGTTTGTTTTCCAGAAAAGGTTCATATTCATAAAGTTCCAGAAGTTTTTTGTCAGCCTTTACGGCTGACCTTGCATCAATAATCAGAAACTCAGCAGGGGCAGGTGTACTATTGTTATGAAGATGGTTGATTTTGTTTATCAGGATGTTATGTAGCGCAGGAGGTTGAGTGGATTGATTTTGTCCAGTTTCCGGTAATACTTCTCTCTTTTGCTCCTGTTCTGCCATTTTTGTTTTTAGTGGAAGACAAATATCGAGATCTGAACTGTTTACCAAAAATACAATGGCTGCTTTTGAAATGATTGACATAATGGCAATTTATTAGTTACTGATGAAATCCCTGCTGTATCAATCTAAGATTCAAAGAAATCTATGTTAAAGTTACATAATATAATAATAAAAGTCAATAGGGTCTTTTATTAAAATGAGGGGTGAAATATTCAGTAACAGGTAGTCTTTAAAAATAACTTAGCAGCTCACCTTACATTTTGAAAAAATGTTTGTTTTAGCAGAGTATTGTCAATTCAGTTAATTTGTCATAAATTGAATGGATTGAAGACATTACCACAATGATGCTCACAATATAGCCAGGTTTGGTATGCATACAGCTAAAACTATTACAGCGGTTAAGCTATGAAAAAAGAAATTAAAATTAATCCACACGGAGGCAGGATTATTTCAAATGTAAGGATTCATGGCCTCGTTGTTGCCGGTTACTACCTGCAATTATTTGAAGCAGAAAGTACCGATGTCATTGCTGGTTATTCAGGCAGCAATGAATCTGATCATGATAACGCAAGAACATTGCCTGATCTGGCAACAGATAATTTGAACCGGGTATTGATGCTCGATACTACAATTGCTGTTATTGATGAGCAGGTTGTTGACCGGACATATACTGTTTCACTTGAGATTTATCAGGATGGTCACTTTATTGATGCAGCAATTGACGTTGGTCAGCTTTCCGGTGAAGTTCAGCATTCATTAATTCTCGTAAAGCTGGTATGATATGAAAAAGATTATAATCTGTATACTGGCAGTATTACCATCAGTTGCTTTTTCCCAGTTTGAGGCTGACTCACTGGTGAAAAATTACAAGTTGAATTTTGCCTTGCCAGATTATCCGGCATTTAAATCATTAAATGTTGAACCAGGTAATTTGCTCCGGCCTTCGAACGTAACAGATTTTGGAGTTATTGCTTCAGAGTTTGCAGACGGGAATAAACTGGCTTTTCCATCAGCGTTTGCAATGGAGGTTAGCCCGGTTTTATTAATGAATGTCAATGAAATGACATTGTCAGAATATCAAAAGAACAATGCATGGAAAACTTCAAGGTTTTCTTTGGGAACTCTAAGAGAAGCTGGAATGACAAGTGAAATTGCCCTCGGCTATAGAATTTCACTTATTAATAAGGGAGATCTGCGAATTGACAAGGCTGCTTTAAGGGAAATGAGCAGTATGCTTGAAGCAAGATCACAAACCCGGGGAGAATTAAGAACAAAATACCTTCAGGAGCACAGTATCAATCCTTTTGACATTACTGACAGCATTGAAGCTGAAATTGATACATACATTGAGGCTTATATTGATGTAAAGAAGGAGGAGTTTGATCTGATTATAACACAATTCAAAGAGAATTATGAAAATAAAAACTGGAATGCTGAAAAGTTTGACCTTGCAATTGCAATAACAGGTTCATCCTCAGATTCAATCATAAAGCGTATCGATTATGGTTCATTCCAGTTCTGGGCAACTTATGCACACCCTCTTCTACAGCACAGGGGACAATTTTTAATAGGTTTAAATGTTCAGAATGTTCTTATAGCCGGTAAATCATTTAACCGGGTGAGTTTATCGAACAGGAATTATTTAGGGAATAACAAGGTTAAAGTGTTCATCGAAGAACAACTGGAATATAGCAATGAAACACGGTCAGGTTATTTACTGCTAAACCTGGGTGGCGAAGTTAACCTGTCGGGTGGTTTATGGATTGATTTAAATGCTGGTTTAACTACAGAAGTCAAAGATGAGACAGCGGGTTTTGTTTCGCAGTTTAAATTCAGGTACACACTGCCGGACCGGAAGTAAGGGAGCTACAGGAATACCTTATTCTTAACCACAATCCGGATCTTAAATATGATTTATTCAGGAAAATTGAATAGAAGTACATTAAAACTTATATTTGAATAAAAACTGAAACTTGACCGGCAAATGAAAAAAGCGCATATTTCAAAATTACTCAGGCAACTGAAGTTGATATATCTGACTGACAAGGTGGTTTATCAACTGCAGAAGTATAAGAACCGCAGGATAAACAGGGAGTTTAAAATAAAGAACCCTGAAGTAAAATTACCACCTGACTACCTGATCTATGAGTCATTCCAGATAAATTATTCAAAATATTATACTGACAGCATCGGGACAGCCAAATGGCTGACAGAACATTTAGGCAGACATATCGATTTAAGGAATAAGCGTATCCTTGACTGGGGCTGTGGTCCGGGCCGGATCATCAGGCATCTGCCGGATATAATTGGGAATGAATGTGAGTTTTATGGGACAGATTACAACAGAAAATCAATAGACTGGTGTTCGAAGAACCTGCCGGGGATTAAGTTCAACAGAAATAACCTGAGTGCTGAACTTCCATACGAAGACCAGTTTATGGATGTAATATTCGGTATTTCTATTTTTACTCATCTTTCCGAACATCTTCATTATGAATGGTATAACGAGTTGTATCGTATTCTGAAACCTCAGGGAATTATGTTTCTGACAACCCAGGGCGATAATTTTAAAGTTAAACTTACCGGCCACGAACTGAGTAAATATAAGGACAACCAGCTGGTTGTAAGAGGCAATGTCAAGGAAGGTCACCGGACTTATTCTGCTTTTCAGCCGGCAGGCTTTATGCGGAAGCTGTTTAGTAACGTGGAGATACTGGAGCATATTGAAACCAAACCAGGGCAGGGGACATGGTTGCCTCAGGATATCTGGATCATAAAGAAGCACTAAGAACCTGTTTAACACATTCAGGTTCCTGCCCCCATTGACAATAAAACATTCGGATATTGATAAGATGGTTGGAAAACTGGATGGGTTATTGAAATTGCTTCATATTTAAGAAATATGAATATTGTTATTTGTTTTTTGTTGTAGGTCTTTTTGCGGGTGTCCCAAACGTCTCCCCAATCTCACACAAGTCCGCAATATCTTTTGATCAGCGGCACATTTTTCCCTGACCATAATTGAAAAAAAAACGTATCTTTATTTTAAAATAAAATGAATCATAACATAATCGCCATGAATAAAATCATTGTTAACAGGCTTGATTATTCCCGGATAAAAAGGAGTATTGATGATGCCAAACAACTGAAATCAATCAGCAATGAGGAAGCTGAGAAACTGATGAAAGAACTGGATTCTGCCCAAATCGTTCCACCTGAGAAAATTCCTTCCAATGTAGTTACAATGAATTCGATTGTAAAGCTGAGTTTTTTAAACAACAATAAGCAGGTACAATTTCAGATCGTTTACCCGGATCAGGCAAATTTAAAAGAACATAAAATTTCAATTTTTTCACCCATAGCCACAGCCCTGATTGGATATAAAGTTGCTGACGAAATCGAATGGATCGTTCCGGCAGGTCTTACAAAAATCAGAATCGATGAAATCATTTATCAGCCGGAGGCAGCCGGGGATTATGCTTTATAGGATCTTATTTTACAATGTTGTCAGTATCACCAAAGGAATTATGTACATCCTCTTACAAAAAAAAATATAGCCTCCATGCAGGGGAAATCTCGGTACAATAAAATTGTCAATACGAGGTTTTACTTAAAAAAGTATGTCCATTCGTCTCCCCTTATTCATCCTTATTGTTATTATCGTCCTGTTTCAGTATTCCTGCAACAGGGAAGAATTTGATTTCAGTCAGGGGGCAAAGCTTGAATTTTCAACGGATACATTAACCTTCGATACCGTATTTACGACAATAGGTTCTGTTACTAAGAAGGTTGCTGTAAAGAATATGAACAGGCATCCGGTTAATGTTTCAAGGATATCTTTGGCCGGCAGAAACACAGGTCCTTTCCGTTTAAATATAAATGGAATCGCAGGCAATGGACTAGACAATGTCAGCATTCCAGGTGGCGACAGTATTTTTATTTTTGTGGAGGCAACGATAGACCCAACAGGTCAAAATCTGCCAATGGTTGTTCATGATTCCATTGTTTTCAACCTGAACGGCTATTTGCAGGATGTTGATTTAATAGCCTTTGGACAGGATTTTCACCTTTTCGATGGGGAAGTCTTAAAATCACAGGTGTGGCGTAACGATAAACCCTACCTGATATACAATTCAGTTTTGGTTGATTCGCTGGAAACACTTACAATAACGGAAGGGTGCCGGATTCATTTCCATAAAGGCTCCGGCATGTTTGTAAAGGGAACACTGAAAGCCACCGGAACTTATGATGCACCCATAAAATTTCAGGGCGACAGGCTTGAAGAAATGTATGAGGATGTGCCAGGACAATGGGGGGCATCTGCAGTATTGGAAAACGGAGGAATATATGTTTATGGCGGATTGCATTTTCTAAAAGGAAGTATGGATAATATCATTGAATGGGCCATTATAAAAAATGCAGACAAGGGAATTCAGGTCGACAGTCTGGGACTTTCTCCCAATCCGGTGCTTACGCTTTCCAATTCAAGGATTGAAAACATGTCGCTCAATTGCCTGGATGCAAGAACTACCCGGTTGAAGGCATCAAACACTGTGTTTGCAAATTCAGGGTCTAATACGGTCATTCTCCGGTACGGAGGCGACTATGAATTTAACCATTGCACCATTGCCAACTATTTTAACTTTGGAACAAGACGGGAGCCAGCGTTGGTTTTTAATAATTATTACGAATATAAAAAGATCATATACAGTTTTGATTTTAACGCCTTCCTTGGAAACTGCATAGTGTATGGAAATATGGCTGATGAATTGTTAATGGATAATAAGGGAGAAGGAACATTCACCGGTACATTTAAAAATAGTTTGTTAAAGTCTGATTTATATTCCTCAGATGATCAGGGAAACAATGTATTCAATAAGAACCCTCGTTTTATTGATTCTTTCAAATCTGATTTTTCTATCGATTCGCTGTCACCAGCCAAAGATATTGGCAGCAATGAAATTGCAAGGATGTTTCCGTTTGATTTGAATAATTACTCTCGGCTTGAGGATTCAGGGCCTGATGCGGGTGCGATTGAGTGGGCAGAGAGCCAGTTGGTTAAAGAAAAAATTGAAGATTAATTTTTTCTTTTCAAATGGGACATGAACCAGATTTTTCTACAGTTGGCACTATGGCGGGCTTTGCAACTATGATGGTATTGTATGTTGCATTGGGCTGAAAAAGTGATACAACAGAAAACAGTGCTTTAATTTATTATAATTGGTTTAGTCCCTGCCAAATATTCAGTAGGAGTTTTACCGAACTGCTGCCTGAAACAATGACTGAAATAAGAATGAGAGTTGAACCCAACTACCATACTTATTTCCTCAATTGAAAGATTTCCGTTTTCCATCAAATTTAGAGCCTTTTTAAGGCGAATGTACCTGATGAATTCTGTGGCTGATTGTCCTGTCATTAATTTCATCTTCCGGTATAGAGTAGCCCTGCTGATATTTAATCCGTTTGCCAGAAGGTCAATTCCAAAGTCGGGGCGGTGCATATTGGTCTCAATAATGTGTACGGCTCTTTCCAGAAGCTGATTATCGCTGTATCCTGTTTGATCCTTGCCTGCAGATTCTGATTCTGTAATCATTTCCCCATTCCTGTTTTGTAAAATTCTTCGGATGTGGGCAACCAGCAGATCTTCGGTAAAAGGTTTTGTAATAAATGCTTTGGCTCCCGATTCAATGCTTTCTATTTCCACATCATGATCGTTCTGAGCTGTAACAATAATTACAGGTATTTTTGATGTTATGGCATTGTCTTTCAGGAGCCGGCTCATTTCAAAACCTCCGGTGCCCGGCATAATTAAATCCGAAATGATGATGTCAGGAGTTGTTGCTACAGCTTTCTCATATCCTTGTTTGCCATTGGTGGCAGTTAAGACCCTGAAGTATTTTTTAAGAAGGCGTGCCATATAGTTCCGGGTATCCGCATCATCTTCAACAATCAGTACCGTTACATTTTCATCTCTTAATTCAGGTTCATCTGTTACCTGTATTGGCTTCTGCACAGGTAAAGGCTTTTGGATCATTTCTGTAGCCTGAGATTCCCGCTCCTCCTGCCAGGGAAAACATACTGAAACCGAGGTCCCTGATGTTTTGTCTGAACTGACAGCAACGAACCCACCTAACCACCTGGTATATTCCTTTACTACTGAAAGCCCGATACCGGTTCCCATATTTTCGTGCCCATGGCCCTGGGTAAAGCGTTCAAACATCAATGGAATTTCATGTTTTGCTATTCCGGGGCCGTTATCGGTAACCCTTATGCTTAGGGCGGGCATTGCAGGAGAGGCACCAAATTTCCAGTGGACATTTTCACTGCAGTCATGTGGAATTTTTTCTATGCTGATTGTAACCTGTCCGTTTTCAGGAGTAAATTTCATAGCATTTGAAACCAGGTTGGTTATGATAATGTCCAGTTTATCGTGATCGGTTTCAAGGTATGATTCAGTGAAATCTGTTTCCAGCGACAGTTTTATATTTTTATCCAGTGCATCCGACATGAAACATTCCATAATCTGGTGACACAGTTTCACAACATTCACAGGTTTTCTGGTTACATCCAGTTTATTCATGTCAATTTTTCGCAGATCAATTACCTGGCTCACAAGCCATTTCAGCCTGGAGGCATTTCTCATCAGGATATCCAGCTGAAATCTGGAATCTGTATCCTGTCCATATTTACGATAGAGATGGGTAGCAGGAGAAAGTATAAGTGATAGGGGCGTTTTAAATTCGTGGGTGATGTTCGTAAGGAATTGCATTTTCATTTGGATTACTTCTTCTTCATGCTCCCGTTGCAGGCGTTCATCCCTTATTTGGAGCCGGAGTTTCTGTCTGATCCCCAGTTCCCTTAGGATAACCCAGGATACCAGTAAAATAGTTATCAGATAAGCTACAATCGCATACCATCTTAAAAACAGGGGCTGCATAATTGTAATATTGAGAATTGCAGGTTCTGTGCTCCAGATTCCATCGTTGTTTGATGCCATGAGCTCAAAGACATAATTGCCAGGTGGTATCTGCGTGAAAGTGGCTTTTCGTTCCGATCCTGCTTCAATCCACCGTTCATCATAGTTTACAAGTCTATACCTAAAACGGTTTTTCTGTGGTTGCAGGTAATTATTGGCTACAAATGAGAGGGTCAGCGAATTTTCGCGTGCCTTCAGTTTGATTTGATTTGTTGTTTTGATGGATTTATTCAGGAGTGAACTTTGTGCTGCTGGTTTCATTTCCTCATGGTTCACTGCAATGGATGTTATCCGGGGCATGGGTGGCAGGGGATTCCGCCTGATTGTTGAAGGCTGAAAACATGTAAACCCGTTCGAACCTCCGAAGAACAATAGTCCTGTTCCTGATTTGTAACTGGCACCTGGGTTAAACTGGTTTCCCTGCAGTCCATCTTCTTTTATAAAATTTCGTGCAGATCTGTTGCGGGGATCATACATTGAAATTCCGTTTTCAGTGCTCAGCCATAAATTCCCACTGTTATCCTCAAGTATTCCATACACTTCTTTTCCTGCGAGGCCTTCTGTTTCAGAAATGAATTCGAATTTACCTGTATAGGGATCATACCTGTTTAACCCGCCACCTCCTGTTCCTACCCAGATATAACCATGCCGGTCTTCGTGCAGTGAGAAAATTTCATTGTTGTTTATGGAGAATATTGAACCATCACCCTGTGCATAGAACCTTTTAAAGTGATTACTCCCCTTTTCCATTACACTTAATCCGTTCATGGTTCCTGCCCAAAGATTGCCTTTACTGTCTGCCAGAAGGCATCTGACTGAATTATTGCTTAATGAATTGTTTTCTGTAGCATTGTAGGTGTATATTTCCGCAGTTCCTGATTTCAGGGAATAAGCATGAATTCCGGATGTGCCTGTAGCAATGCAGATGCGGTTGCCAAATTCAGCAAAGGCATAAATTTGCTGGTTTGTAAATTTAAAATAATCAAGTTGACGAAAATCAGCATCATTTTTTTTCTTTACCCAAATCCCGCCGGCATAAGTTCCCATCCATATATTTTGCTCTGAGTCGGTATAAAGGGTTTTAATGCTGTTTGCAAGCAAGTGATCGGGCCTTGTAGAAACGGTTTCATATTTTTTATTTTGCACATCGTAGGAAAACAGCAACCCTGATTCTGTACCTACCCACACTGTGTTATCCGGTCCGTCTGTGAATGAACTGATCACATTGGTATTTAATACCGGATGAAGTATATCTTTGATGTGCAAGAAATTGTTATCGTGCATATTCATGTAGTAGAGTCCACCTGACCAGGTTCCAAGCCATAACCCATTGCGTGAATCTTCATAAAAAACAAATGCACTGTTGTGGTTGACACCCGGGTAGTTCTCGTTATCATAATTGACAATTTTATTGCCATCAATGATGCTCAAGCCCTTGTAAGTTGCCAGCCATATTCTTCCAGCCCTGTCCTGGTATATGTCTCTGACCCTGTCGCTGGGTATTGATTTATCATGGTCTGACGACCTGGAGTAGTGAGCTATAACACTGCCATCATATCCCGCTTTAATTACTCCGTTCCAGTCGTAACTGATCCAGACTTCATCACGGACAGGCAAAATAGCCAACACAGGGGCATCCTTAAATCTGCCGAAGGTTAAAAGGCTGTCGTAAGGAAAATCACTGTAATAAATGGTGCCGTTATTTGATCCCACCCATATAGTTCCGTCATCTGAGATTTTAGCATAATTAACCCCTGTAGGAGCTGGGTTATAATTTTCATAATGAAGTTCCCTGTTAACAGTATCAACTTTTGCCAGTCCACGCTGATCTATGATCCACAATTGAGCGGACTTATCTTCAAATATCTGGAAGGTGTTCCTTGAAATTACAGGATTTCCTTTATCTGTATATTCAGCATTTATAAACTTCTCAGACTCGCAATCATAGTAACAAAAGCCATTGCCTGTAGATATCCACATTTTACCGGAACTGTCACTGAACAGGTTTCTGATGTTGTTCCCTGGCGGTGAATCGTAATGATCGCCTTGATGCAGATATTTATTAAAACGTTCAGTATCGTATGAATAAAGTCCGTGTTGGGTGCCAAACCAAAGCATACCATAAATGTCTTCTGCAATAGTTTGAACGCCTCCATAGGTAAATCCTTCAGGTGGTGATACAGCTCTAAAGGCAGGAGTTTTGATGATGTTGCCAGTCGTTGTAATTGTCATTGCCAACATCACAAAAAAGATGGCCACGGTCCCTCTCATTTCTATAACTTTTCCCAAAGAAAACAAAAAACAATAACTTTTTCATAATGTCTGAACCTGTCAGATGGCCTTCTGGAGGGACATTTTTTATAGAATGAGGATATAAATAGCTTAAATAGTTCTAATACAGGGTGTTTAAGATTCAAGTCGTATTTTTTTCAATTGCACAATTAATTGCAATCGATTGCAGATTTCGTGGTTTTTAGATCATGATGGCTGTAAAGATGAATTCAAATTGAAACATATTTTACAATCTGAGCCAATTTTATTAGAAATATGAGTTAATTCTGTCAGAGGAGGAAATTCATGAACTATAACTTTGAAACCACATCAATCAGACTTATTACATATGAGAACTTCATCAAATTTCAATGTCGAATCAAAAATCAGAGTAAAGGTTATAATTATTACACTATATTTTGGTCTGGTCTTGTCAGCCTGCACTTCTGAAAAGGCTACTAATCCCGATTTTTCTAAACTTGTAAAATTTAGCGGAGAGCAACTGGATCTTTTAATTACAACTACTGAGCAGATTCTTTCCTCCGGTATAAATGAAAGTCGTCAGGACCGGCCATTGGTGGTGCCAAGGAATCTTAATGAAGACGGTAGTCTGAGGTTAATTCCCAGCCGCGATTGGGTAAGTGGTTTTTTTCCTGGTTCATTATGGCATATGTACCAATATACCGGACAAACAAAATGGAAAGCTGCTGCAGAAAAATATACAGCACCGATTGAAAAGGAAAAGTTTACTACCACTACCCATGATCTTGGGTTTATTATGGGATGCAGTTTTGGCAAAGGTTATGAACTTACAAAGAATGCATCCTACCGTGACATCCTGATTCAGGCAGCAAAGTCCCTTATAACCCGTTACAATCCGAAAGTTGGAGCCATCAGATCGTGGGATCATAACTCCGACAAGTGGCAGTTCCCTGTGATTATAGATAACATGATGAATCTTGAACTGCTTTTCTGGGCATCAAAGGAAACAGGAGATCCGGTTTACGCCGATATAGCAGTAAAGCATGCACTGACTACGATGAATTCACACTTCAGGGAAAACAACAGCTCATACCACGTAATTGATTTTGATCCTGAAACTGGAGCAATCAGGAATAAACATACCCATCAGGGTTTGCATCATGAATCGGCGTGGGCACGTGGCCAGGCATGGGGCTTATACGGTTTTACCGCAACCTACAGGGAAACGGGTAATGCTGAATTTTTAGCAATGGCTGAAAAGATCGCCGATTTTTATCTAAGCCATCCAAATTTGCCACAGGACCTGGTGCCCTATTGGGATTTTGATGTCGAACCGGCGAATGGTGAACCACGTGATGTGTCAGCTGCTGCAATCACGGCTTCAGCCTTATTTGAACTGGGGTCATATCTTCCTTCCAAAAAGCAGTTTTATCATGATAAGGCAATACAGATGATTAAAAGCATGGCAAATAATTATTCTTCTCCTCCCGGAGGTAATCAGGGTTTTATTTTGGCTCATTCAACCGGGCATAAACCTCATAATTCTGAGGTTGATGTTCCGATCATGTATGCCGATTATTATTTTCTGGAGTCACTGGGACGGATGAATAACCTGAATAAATAAACAAATATAATTGATTTCAAAATGAGTAAAATTTAATCTAATCGCTATGATTCTAAACAGGAAGAGTTATGCTGATGGCAGGATTAAAAAAGTATTGTCGATGCCGGCATGCTGGTTGGTCATTTTTCTAATGACCATGCAGCCAATGACGGCAGAGGCACGCTTTTCAATTTTTTCCAGTATGCAGCAAGAAGCTGCACAGCAACAAACAAGGAGAATTACCGGATTGGTTTCCGATGAAAAAGGTGAACCGCTCCCGGGTGTGAATGTTGTGGTTAAAGGTACTACAACCGGTACTATTACAGATTTCGATGGAAACTACGTGCTAAATGTTCCTGAGAATAGTGTCGTAGTATATTCTTTTGTGGGATATCTTGCACAGGAAATCGCTGTTAACAGCCAGTCTGTTATCAATGTTCAGTTACAGGAAGAAATCCACGGCTTTGATGAGGTAGTTGTAGTAGGATACGGCACCCAGCGCAAGGTGAATTTAACAGGTGCTGTGGCAGCTGTGCAGGTAGATGAACAATTGACCAGCAGAACCCTGACCAATGTATCATCAGGGTTATCAGGTCTTATGCCGGGGCTTTCTATCAGCCAGAACTCAGGTATGGCAGGTAAGAATGATGTTTCACTGATGGTTCGCGGACTTGGTACAGTTAATAATTCCAGTCCTTTGATCGTTGTGGATGGTATGCCCGATGTGGATATCAACCGGTTGAACATGAATGATATCGAAAGCATATCTGTTCTGAAGGATGCCACATCCTCTGCTGTATACGGTTCACGTGCTGCAAATGGAGTTATTCTTATAACCACAAAATCGGGCAGGGGACAGGAGAAAGCGAAAATCAATATTTCAAGCTCTTACGCAGTAGAACAACCTACAAGGGGTTTTGCATTCATGCCTGATTATCCCAGGGCTCTTACAATACAGCAACGGGCAGCCGCAGTGGGAACTTTACGTGAAAATTATATTTTCAAGGATGGTACGATCGATCAGTGGATGGCACTTGGTATGATTGACCCCTTGCGCTATCCCAACACCGACTGGTGGGATGTTATTACACGTGAAGGAACAGTAGCGAACCATAATATTTCAGCATCCGGCGGAAATGATAAATCAAACTTTTACATCTCGGCAGGGATTATGGATGAAAAAGGGTTGCAGATCAATAACGATTATACAAGATATAATGCCAGGTTCAATTATGATTATAAAATCAGGCATAATATGAATATAGGCGCACGTTTCGGAGGAAACTGGTCGACATGGACATATGCTCTTGCTGATGGTTTTACCGATGATGATGCTACCAACACTGCAGGTTTCGACATGCAATATGCAATTGCAGGTATTACTCCATACGATCCTGTTACCGGATATTTTGGGGGTGTAATGGCATATAATGAAGATCCTCAGGCTTATAACCCATACACCCTGTATGTTAACAGCCTGAACAATCAAAACCGTCAGGAAGTCAATCCAAGCGCGTACATCGACTGGAGCCCTTTGAAAGGACTGGTTGCCAGGGTAGATTATGCTTTAAATTACTATAACCAATTCCGGTACACGGCTAACATACCAAACCGTTCATATAACTTCCAGACCAATGCTTTTGGTTCCAGGGTTTATGTTGGCGAAAACGCTGGTGTAGGGAATTATACCAACACCGGTTATAAAACCCAGTTCAACGGTAGGCTGACATACAACACGGTTATAAAAGATAATCATGATATCACTGCCCTTGTTGTTTACAGTGAAGAATACTGGTATGGCCGTTACCAGATGAGTTCCCGTAACGACCGCCTGCATCCTTCCCTGAGTGAAATTGATGCAGCACTTACCGATATACAGGGTACTGGAGGTAATTCAAGCGCGGAAGGTTTACGCTCATATATCGGCAGGCTGAATTATGTTGCATTTGGAAAATATATGTTTGAAGCCAATTTCCGTTATGATGGTTCTTCAAAATTCCTCTACGGCCAGCAGTTCGGGTTTTTCCCATCTGGATCTCTTGGCTGGCGCTTTACGGAAGAAGAATTTCTGAAACCAGTTTTAGGATCGGTTTTATCAAGCGGTAAATTTAGATTCTCCTATGGAGGCTTAGGCAATAACAGTGGCGTTGGCCGTTATCAGCAACAGGAAACCTTATCAACCAGCAACTATATGATTGGTGGAAACATCGTAAAAGGTTTTGTGAACGAAAAAATGGTTAACCGCGACCTTTCGTGGGAAAGCACCTATGTAATGAATTTTGGTCTTGATCTTGGATTCATGAAAAACAGGTTAACTGCAGAAGTCGATTATTATGACAGGCTTACGACTGGAATGAACAGACCTTCACAAATGTCAATCCATCTGACTGGTGCATACGAAGCTCCCCGCAGAAATATTGGAGACCTTAGAAACAGAGGTGTTGAAGCCAACCTGACATGGAAGGATAATCAGGGCGATTTAAGATATAGTTTTAACCTGAATGGTTCCTATAACAGGAACAGGCTTGAGAAGTGGAATGAATTCCTTGGCAGAGGCAACGTTTTCCTCGGAATGCCATACCAGTTCCTGTATATGTATGAAGACACTGGTATAGCCCAAACCTGGCATGACATTTACAACGCTACCCCTCAGGGAGCTTCCCCGGGTGACATCCTTCGTCTTGACCTGAATGGTGACGGACGTATCGATGGCAACGACCAGAAGGCATATCCGCAGTATAGCCGTAACAGGCCTACAACCGAGTTTGCGTTTAATTCAAGTGTTGCCTGGAAAAATTTCGACCTGAATGTTTTATTTCAGGGATCGGCAGGACGCAAGGAAGGCTGGTTGAACATCTATAACAACACAAACTTTAGTGCTTCTCGTTACGCTTCTACCTGGGAACACTGGAACAATCCATGGAACTGGGATAACCGAGATGGTTCATGGTCGAGGTTAAGCGGAAGCAACAACCGCAACATTCAGTCTTTCTGGGTAGACGATATGAGTTACCTGCGACTGAAAAACCTTCAGTTGGGCTTTACACTTCCTGGCCGTCTGGTCCAGAAAGTTGGGATAGATAATATCCGGATATTCGGTACAGGGGAGAACTTGTTAACTTTTACAAAGTTCCGTGGACTTGATCCTGAAAAAAGGTCTCATGCAAGTGATGCCTATCCTTTGAACAAGTCTTTCTCACTTGGTATTAACATTGGAATTTAAAAATGATGGAAATGAAAAAGACAATATCCAAATTATTAGCACTGGGCACATTTGCAGTTATGTTGCTGGTTCCGGCATCATGCACTGAAGGTTTGCTCGATCAGCAACCGACAACTGAACTTGGGTCAACAGCTTTCTGGAAGACAGAAGCTGATGCCACAACTGCACTAATGGGGGCTTATTCATCCATCAGGCCATTATTCGACAGGGATTATTACCTTGATGGTCATGGTGAATATATAAGAACCCGCGGTACGAGCACCACAAGTGGAAATCTCCAGAGGGGAGATGCCTATAATGGAGGTAACTACAATCCCTCAGGTTATGGATCAGGTTTCGATAAGTACTACCGGTATTTATACGGTGGTGTAAACCGTGCAAATTATGTTATTGAGAATGTTTCTAAAATGCTTCCTGATGCAAATCCTTCTTCAAGGGAAAATCTGGAAACAATTATTGGAGAGGCCCGGTTATTACGTGGTATGGTATACTTCAGACTGATATCAATGTGGGGAGATGTTCCTTATATCAGCAGAATAATATATGATAATTCAGAAGTGGAAGAAATTGAACGTATGCCTATTGCTATGGTAAAAGACTCCATTATGGCTGATTTTACTTACGCATATGAAAAACTTCCCGTTAAAGGTTCCGCCCTGGGCCGTGCAGGAAAACCTGCTGCTCTGGCATTCAGGGGTAAGCTTCATTTATACTGGGCAAGCTGGAATAAAAATGGCTGGCCCGAATTGGATGGATTTACACCAAGTGCAAGCGAAGCCACAGCTTCCTTCACTGCCGCTGCCGCTGATTTTAAAAGCGTGATTGAAGATTATGGACTGACCCTGTTCAGAGACGGTGAGCCGGGAGAAATTGGAGGTCTTGGCGAAGCTGATGTGCTTCCAAATTATTATTACCTGTTTATTCCAACTTCAAACGGAAATTCTGAAATGATCATGACCTTTACCCATGGTGGTACAGGAACAGGACAGGGCGAAGAACTGATGCGTGATGTATCGGGCAGGTCTCATGAGGGATCGCAATGCTGGACCCACCCCCGTTATGAAATTGCTGACCGCTATCAGTCAACCATTACAGGTGATTTTGTTGAACCTTTGATTCCAATGAATCCAAATACAGTTGGAGCACGCACTACACCCAATTCAGCTGTAAATCCTGAAAGTTATACAAACCGGGATTATCGTATGAAAGCATCCATCATGTGGGATTTTGAAAAAAGTATAGGTCTCACTTCATTGAAGGAAACCGGATGGGTTCCATTTATCTATAAAACATGGAACTCAGTGGTCGAGATTGATGGTGTAAAATATACATCTTATAACACTGATGGCTGTAATTCAGGATATGTGTACAGGAAATTCCTCCGGAATTATGGTGGACAGGGACGTAGCGACGGAGATTTTGCATGGCCGGTTATGCGCCTTGCCGATGTTTACCTGATGTATGCTGAAGCTACCAATGAGATCAACGGTCCGCAGGCCGACGCGATTGAACTGGTTAATAAAGTCCGCCACAGAGGCAACCTGCCGGCATTGGCTGAAGATAAAACTTCCAATAAAGACAGTTTTTTTGCTGCCATTGAACAGGAACGTATTGTTGAACTGCTTGGTGAAGGTCACCGTGGTTTTGATCTTCGCAGATGGAGAGCTCTTGAACGTGTTTGGGGACCACCTTATGGTGATGGTAAATGGACGCGCGATACCCATGGTGCGAATGTAACCCGCTATTTCCAGAATCAATCAGAAAGAACTTATGAGCAGGCTTACATATTCAGGATTCCTCCTGGAGAACGCGATCGCAACTCAAAACTTACACAAAACAGGCCATGGATGTAATAATGGGTAAACACTTAAAAATGAATTCAATGAAAGAATTATTCAAAATATCTCTGGCACTGTTGTTCTTAACATTTGCCGGAATAAGCTGCGATGAATATCCTATCGATGAAGATGGTTTATTGATCACCGAAAGATCTGAATGCTATGTCAGTAACTTTGATCTTCTTGGTGCCGATTATCAGACTGTCAGGACAAAGGCAGCTGTAATTGACACACTGGCGCAAACCATTAATGTAGAAGTATTTTGGGGTACCGACCTGAAAAAGCTATGGCCACAATTCTCACTGGTAACTGATGCAAAGCTTGATCCTAAAATCACCAGTTTTGTTGATTTCTCCGATCTCAGCAATCCAAAATCATGGACAGTAATTTCCGGGAACCGTGTGGTAAAGAAAACATATACTGTTTACATTACTGTTCAACCGAAACCTTAAACGAATAATTATGCAACGTAAATATTTTAATTTAATATGGGGAATGGCATTAGTCATGCTGTTTGCTGCCTGTCAGGAGGAAGAATATGCCCTGCCTGAGGCAAAGACCCAGCTACAGAATGATTGTATTAAAAGGACCATCGGGCCACATGTTGCAGGGTTAGACCTGGAATTTGTGTACGCAGCTGCCTTGGGTAAGGATCGCGGAAAACTTACAAACATGCAGGTGGAAGCTACCATTCCGGGTGCTGCAGGTACCTATATGGAGCACCGTTCATTTCATACAAATGCCAGCGGTGAAGATGTTCCTGTTGTTGTAGGAAATCCATCGGTTACCAATGGGGCTGTGACAGAAGTTACGTTTACCCGTGATACGGTGGCCGCAGCTCTTCGTTATTATTACATGATACCGGAGGAAGCACGGGGAAGGACTGTTTCCTTTACTTTCACCACTAAGGCAAGTACCGGTGAAACCGTTACCTACAGTATGGGCCCGTATACCATAGCCAAAATGGAAATGAAGCGTGATATTGTATTAAGCGATAATGATCTGGCATATTTTTCCATTGCTGACATGTCAGTTTATAATGCAACTGATGCTGCATCAAAGGCGGGAAATATTGACCTGGTTTATTTGTACAGGTCGATTAGCGGAATAAATTTTAACCATGCACTGGTTGCTCCGGCTGCAAATCCTGAATATCTTCCGGATGTGTTACTGCCTTCAGGTGTAAATAAAGACGCCAAAATATCAAGGACCTGGGCTTTACGCGATCAGCACCTTGCTAGACTTCAGTATGGTATTTTTGTTGATGATGCTGATTTTGAGCAGCTGAATTTATCCGATGCACCCAATTATGCCATCAACCTGAGGGCAGAATCAGGGGCATGGGTGGAAACTGCCGATGGCAAGTACAGGGCTTACATTTATGTAAATTCTGTGAATAACAATGCCCGTACGATGACTGTCAGCATTAAACGCTATCAGTTAAATTAATAGAACTCCAGTTAAGAACCATTGCCCTTGTTTATTTACAAGGGGCAATGGTTTTTCTTTTTTCAATTAAATGATTTTAATCCTCAGGACCGAAGTTGTAGTTTTTATAATGGTATCTTTCATGCGATATTTAAGATATCAGGAAGAAAAAGAATAAATAATCAAACCGGAAATGAAACTTAAAGTCAGGATCATTATTCATTGCCTTATTCTATTTCTGGCAGTTCCCTTCTTAGCATCAGCCAAAGGTTTTTTGCATCCGGGTATTTACCAGACATCTGCAGACCTGGAGTACATGAAGAAACAGACACTGGAAGGTGCACAGCCATGGAAAGGTGCATTCGACCGCCTGGTTTCTGAAACCGATCTTCATTTTGAAGTAAAGACATATTCCCATGTTTTACGTGGATCATACGGCAAACCTAATATTGGTGGAGAGGATTTACGAAAAGGGGCAGGTATTGCATATGATTGTGCCTTGTTGTGGTATATCACCGGAGAAAAAGCCTATGCCAGTAAAGCAATTGAAATCATCAATTCATGGTCTGCCGTGCTGTGGGATTTTGATTACAACGATGCAAAATTGCTTGCAGGCTGGACAGGCCATATGTTTTGTAATGCTGCAGAAATACTTCGCTATACTGATTCAGGATGGAAAGAGGAAGAAGTAGTGCAGTTCAAGAATATGCTGATGAGCGTGTATTATCCCTTGTTGCGGTTCTATTACCCGCAGGCCAATGGCAACTGGGACGGTGCAATTATCCAGTCGGTTATGGCAATTGCGATTTTTTGTGATAATACGGAAATGTTTAACAATGCGTTGAACCATTTTCTCTATGCTCCCTATAATGGAAGCATTTTCAAATATATATGGCCAAACGGACAGTGTCAGGAGTCGACACGAGATCAGGCACATGTGCAGCTCGGACTGGGAGAGTTTGCTGGTGCTGCCCGCATCGCCTTTTCACAGGGGATTGACCTTTTTTCAATTGGCAACAACAGGATCGCTCAGGGGTATGAATTTACAGCGGGATTCCTCCTGGGAGAAACACCTTTTAGTTATGGTGTTGTTTCTGAAAGGGCAAAAGATCTTCGCGATGATTATGAGTACGTATACCGGCATTATTCTGATATGGGGGTGGATGTCCCATATACAGGGAAGGCGGCTGATCTCATACGGCATAAAACTACCCGCAGTACATTAACAGCCTTCCGTGCTCCTGAAGGAAAAAAAGAAACTGCTAAGAAGTCAGGTAGTTTTAAATTTGGTTATCATGCGGGTGCACTAAACAAGGCTGAAATCCCTGGTGAAAGTTTAAGGGTTAATCCTGGTGAATCCATTCAGAATGCATTGGATATGACTTCTGGTACCGGCAAATGGGTATTTGTTTCTGAAGGTGTACATTCTTTAACTGCTCCATTAAAAATTCCCTCAGATGTTGTTTTGGCCGGGGAAGGATTGTCGACCATAATCTTCCTTGAACCTTCTTCTGGTGCAAGGGAGGCCATTGTCAATGCCTCACCCGACATTCAGAATGTTACTATACGTGACCTTGTGATAGAAGGTTCCACCAGCACTGAAGTTCACTCTGATCCTAATAGCCGCAGGTCATGGCGGAGCACTGCCATCCGGGCGGGCATCATGCTGATGGCCGAGAAAGACAGACGGATGAAAAATATAATTATTCAGAATGTCACTGTTCAAAACTGTACATGGAATGCGGTATATTTAAATGGAATTGACAACATGCGTGTCACCGGATGTAACTTTAATGAAAGCGGAACTTCCGTTGTTCCGGGGCCACGATTACAGCACAATTTGCTGATCACCAGGTGCACCGGTGTTATTATTGAAGGCAGCAGGCTCGTGAATTCACCTCATGGTTGCGGACTGGCTCTGGCTCATAGCAGGGATGTTAAGGTCCGGAACTGTGAAATTTCCCGCAATGGCTGGTATGGAATGCTACTAACTGAATCAGAAAATGTTGCTGTAGAAGGAAATTTGCTCGAGGGAAATGACTTCTCGGCCGTAATGGCTGAATATCTCTTTTCCGGTTCATCTAAAATTTCTGTCTCTGGAAATACAATACAGTATAACAATGGCTATGGTATTGAATCATATGCTTCAAAAGATATTTCTGCTGATGGCAATACATCTGAAGGCAACCGTTCTGGTGATGTGCATATAAGTCCAGAAAAGATTATAATCATGAACTAATTCTACTTAAATGATGAATAAACTATCATTTTTTTTGTTGGTGGCATGCCTTTGCCTGCCTGCACTACTGTTTTGTTCTACTGAAAATCTTCCTGAAATTGGGAATGAAGGTAAACAAGGCGTCCTGCTCTTCAATTCCGGATTTGAACCTGGTTCAAAAATCAAATGGGGAAACAATCCTTTTACAGCGGATGACGATATTACAGGAAAGGATATTTCTGTAAATGCACCTAATGACTGGTCGGCCGATCTTGACAACAGTAAACAAACCGGACGTTTTAATCTGCAGTACCAGGGTGGTGATACAACACAGCGATTTGCAAGAATTATAAAGGAACCTGGTAATCCGGATAACCATGTTCTCCATTTCTGGCTGAATGAAGCAAATGTTGGGGGAACAAAGGGACGGATACAGGCCAATCTTTATGGTGCTGAAAAAGGGATGAAGGAATTTTACCAGTCTGTACGGATGTTCCTGCCCGAAGATTTTATGACCATTCGCAGATTCCCTGAAAAGATTTCCTGGATGACTATTTTTGAATTCTGGAATAATATTACATGGAGCCAGAGTGTTCCGCATGGTTTCAGGATTACACTGGGAATTGGTAAACCGGTTGAGTGGGAAAGCGACCTTTGCTTTATTCTTGATGGGCAGGATTGCAAATTATTTGAGGACAACAGTCAAAAATACACTACCCTGTGGAAGGAAATAAATCAAAACGTTAAAGTGCCCATAGGCAAATGGTTTACAATCGAATATTATTATAAAGAGGGGGATGCTCAGACGGGTCGTTTCTGGATGGCTGTGCAAACTGATGGTGGTGAAAGGCAGGTTGTTTTTGATGTGATAAACTTTACCCACAATTCAGAAGATAAAAATCCGGATGGGGTTACGGATTTTAATCCACTGAAACTGTATACGTCCAAAAAGCTTATTGACTTTATGCGAAGCAATGGAAAAACGCTTCAGCTCTATTGGGATGATTTCAAATTATGGGAAGGTAAAACCCCTTAAGGGGATAAGCTTGTCATAGCATAACCTTATTAAAATATAATATTAATGCACTTGCTCAGGAAATCCGGATTTACGTTGAAACAATTGATCAAAAAAGAAACCATGATTAAAAATACTTTTAAAACCTCTTTACTAAGTCTACTTGTGCTTCTGATTTCTGTGAGCCTGCATGCACAATCCGATTTTGACATCATCAAAAAAAGGATTGTCGGTGAAATGATGAAGCCACCTGTTGATGACCATGCAATTACACAACTGGTTTCATCATTAAAAGAAGATGGAACATGGCCGGGCATCAATTATGAGGATGTTTCAAGGACAGGTTTTGAGCACAGGCTTCACACTGGAAATATAGTGCTTCTTGCCCGTGCATATAAAGCCGGTAAGTCAAAGCATCGCGGCAGCAAAAAGGTAAAACAGGCAATTGAGCGTGCACTTGGGCATTGGGTTGAAAAGGATTATTTCTGCGACAACTGGTGGCACAATCAGATAGGTACACCGGACAATCTGGTTACCGTTATGCTGATTCTGGGAGATGAATTGCCACGTAACCTTGTGGATGGATCTCAACCCATGATTGGACGCGCACATCTCACTGCATCAGGGGCACGGCCCAGCGGTGACCGGATTAAGATTGGTGGCATCCTGGCAAAGAACCTGCTGTTCCTTGGTGATAAAAAACAATTTGATGAAGTTATCAAGGTAATTGAAAGCGAAATCAAATTCAGCACGGGGGAGCGGGGTATGCAGCACGATTACAGCTTTCATCACAGGGAAGACAGGGTGAACAATACCTTGTCATACGGAAGCGGCTATGCTGAAGCTTTTGCTGAATGGGCAGCTTATGTTGCAGGAACAAGTTATGCATTTTCAACTGAGAAGATAAACCACCTGATAGATTACTATCTAGATGGAATTTGCAAGCAAATGGCCTATGGAAAAATGGGCGATCCCGGTACTAAGAACCGCGACATTACAAGGCCGGGAGGCTTTGGCACCTCCGGTACAGCCGGACCTGAACGGCTGATGCTGGCATCAGATTACAGGAAAAGTGAACTGCAGGAGATCATAAAAATAAGGAAAGGGGAAGCAGCCCCTGCTTTATCCTATGGAAAGTTTTTCTGGCAAACGGAACATTACAGCCATCAGCGGCCTGGCTACTTCGCCTCTGTCCGGATGTATTCCGTCAGGAACCGTAACATGGAAGAGCCATATAATGGGGAAGGATTAAAAAATCATCACCGCGCCGACGGTACCAACTATCTTACGGTTTCGGGAAAGGAATATATAAATATGGCACCGGTCTACGACTGGCAGAAGATTCCCGGTACTACCATTATACAGAAAAAGGATATGCCCTCGGAAAATGAAATTCAGAAAGATGGCCTGACAGATTTCGTGGGTGCTGTAACCGACGGAAAATATGGATCTGTAGTATTTGATTTTAAAAGTCCGCACGATCCGCTGGCAGCTAAAAAAGCGTGGTTTTTCTTTGATGAGGAATATGTTTGCCTGGGATCGGGAATTTCATCAAAAGGAAACCTGCCAGTAGTAACTACTTTAAACCAGTGCCTTCTTGAAGGTGAAGTTACCTTTATGACTGCGGAAGGCAAATCTGTGGCTTCACTAGGAGAGCAACTTCTTGAAAAGACCACTTGGGTTCATCACAACAATGTAGGTTATCTGTTTCCCGAAACTTCCGGTGTGAAACTGTTGAATAAATCACAGTCAGGAACCTGGTACAGCGTGAATAATCAGTCATCCTCCTCAAAAGATATAATCAGTATGGATGTATTCAAGTTGTGGGTCGATCATGGGGCAAGGTTGCAGAACGCATCGTATTCATACATAGTCGTACCTGACATAACATTGGTTGAATTGGAAACTGCACCCCTTGATCGGTCAATTACCCTGTTGGCAAATAATACTGAGGTGCAGGCCGTCAGCCACCGGAAGCTGAACATCAGCCAGATGGTGTTTTATAAAGCTGCAGAAGTTGAAATGCCAGGTGGATTAATAGTCGGTTGTGATAGCCCGGGTGCTGTAATCATCAAAACAGATGGTAAAGATGTGACAGAGATCTCTGTATCAGATCCCGGAAGAAAGCTTGGTAAAATGCACCTCACTGTTTCTGGCCATGTTTCCATGAAAGGTGATAAAGTGCATTGCCATTATGATGCAGAGAAAAAGAATACTCACATAACCGTTGCCTTGCCACAGGATGTTTATGCCGGGGCAAGTGTGACTGTAAAAAAATAATTATCTTTCAAAAGAAAATCAATCTTCTAAATGTAGATCAAATGAAAAAACTTCTTGTCTTTCTGCTTATCACTTCCTCATATATCATGTTGACACAAGGGTGTAAAAACACCGAAGCTACACCCACAGATGCATTCGAAATGGAGCATCCTCGTATCATGTTGCTTAAGGGTGAGGAAGCTGTCATCAAAAACTCCATCAGTGAGAGCCCGGTGTGGAACAAAATGCACATGGCTATTTTAAATGAATCGGATAAGATTATCCATTTGCCGCCAATCGAACGGATCCAGATCGGACGCCGGTTGCTTGATAAATCAAGGGAGGCACTTCGCCGTATATTTTATCTTTCATATGCCTACCGCACCACAGGCGATACCAAATATTCCTATAGGGCAGAAAAGGAAATGGTCTATATAGCTCAATTTTCAGACTGGAATCCATCCCATTTTCTGGATGTAGCTGAAATGACGATGGCCATGGCTATCGGGTACGACTGGCTATATGATAAACTTCCGGAAGAGTCGAAAGTGTTGATTCGTGAAGCCATTCTGAAGAAAGGGCTTGAGCCGTCACTGGATTCAAAATACAACAGCTGGCTTCGTGCAACACATAACTGGAACCAGGTATGTAATGCAGGTATGGTCTTCGGAGGACTTGCTGTTCTTGAAGATTACCCCGAGATTTCAAGGCAGGTCATCGACCGTGCCATGGAAACCATTCATCTTCCAATGGAAGATTATGAGCCTGATGGAGCCTACCCTGAAGGGTATGGATACTGGAATTACGGAACTTCATTCAATGTATTATTCAACAGTGCCATAGACAAAGCTTTCCCGGGAAGGTTCGACTACAGTAATCATCCCGGATACCTGAAGACCGGAGATTTTCTTAAATTTATGGTAGGACCCGGTGGAGCAAGCTATAACTGGGGTGATGCCGGAGGCGGCGGCAGCATCAGTCCGGCCATGTTTTGGTTTGCACAGAAGAACAACGATCCTTCTCTTTTATGGGTGGAAAAGAAATATCTGGAAAGGGATGATTTTAGCCGCTTCACAAGTAATCGTATACTTCCCGCCATTATGATATGGGGCAGTGACATCAGGATGGATGATGTAAAAGAACCAGAATCAAAAGTTTACATAGGTCAGGGCAAAATGCCCCTGATGCTTGCACATACTTCATGGTCTGATCCCAATGCACTTTATCTCGGATTCAAGGGAGGATCACCTTCAGTAAACCACGGTCATATGGATATAGGGTCTTTTATTGTGGAAGCAGAAGGAGTTCGCTGGGCCATTGATCTGGGAAGTCAGAGCTACGAATCACTTGAGTCACGCGGAATGTCGATTTTTGGAAGGACCCAGGATGCCGTCCGCTGGACTATATACAGGCTCAATAATTACAGTCACAACACGCTTACAGTAAATAACGAACTGCAACGTGTAGATGGATATGCCAAAATAGAAAAATACAGTCAGAATCCTGAATTCACATTTGGGGTTACTGATATGTCATCGTTGTACAATGGTCAGCTGGAACAGGCAGTCAGAGGTGCAGCCATTGTCGACCAGAAATACTTCGTTATTCGTGATGAAGTGAAAGCAGGAAGTCAGAAGGCAAGTGTACGCTGGCAGATGCTTACAGGAGCCGATGTTGTTGTAACAGGTAAAAATACGGCAACGCTTACAAAAGACGGGAAACAAATGACATTCCGGCTGGATGAACCTGCCGGTGTCACCCTTACCACCTGGAGTCCAGGGCCATTAGCTGATTACGATGCCCCAATTCCGGGGACAACATTCATTGGTTTTGAAACTGAACTGCCTGCCAATGCTTCTGCAACCCTGCAGATAAAACTGGTTCCTGGCAATCAGGCTTCTGAAGCTTCTTTTACAAAACCACTGGCGGATTGGTAGAAATTTTTTTATAAACTATAACTACAAGTATTCATGAAAATTTTAGCTGTTATTTCAGTGTTGTCGCTGTTCGTTTTTTCCTGCAAAAAACCTGATCCCATGCAGGAGGTGTTAACCCGGAGTTTTGATGTTGTCAGCCACCAGGCTGTTGCCATGGCTGAATATCTCAAAGATAAGGAAGGTCGTCTTCCCCGTTCCTATGTGGCAGAAAAAGATACAATCATCACTTCAAACTCAAAATGGTGGTGTAGCGGATTCTTTCCCGGGGTGCTATGGTATTTGTATGAGTATAGTGGAGATCCCGCCCACAGGGAATTGGCAGAACAGTTTTCTGCACGAGTGGAGAAAGAAAAATTCAACAGCTATGATCATGATATCGGGTTTCAGATATATTGCAGTTTTGGTAATGGTTACCGCCTGACCGGAAGGGAGGATTACCGTGAGGTTTTAAAAGTAGCAGGTGAAAGTGCTCTTAAAAGGTTTAATCCAACACTGGGTGTTATTAAGTCGTGGGATTCCAACCGCCAGAAATGGCAGTATCCGGTTATTGTTGACAATATGATGAACCTGGAATTGCTTATGTGGAATTATAAGGAAACCGGAAACCAGATATTTAATGATGTGGCTGTTTCGCATTCCGATAAAACACTGGAACATCATTACCGGCCCGATCACAGTTCATATCATGTTGTGTCATATGATACGCTGTCGGGAGTTCCTCATATTAAACAAACCCATCAGGGTGCTTCTGATGAATCGATTTGGGCAAGGGGGAATGCCTGGGGTTTGTATGGGTATGTAGTTATGTACCGTGAAACCAAACTCCAGAGATATCTTGACCAGGCAAATGCCATCGCCCAACTGATGATGGATCATCCCAACATGCCCGACGACGGTATTCCATACTGGGATTATCTGGCACCCGAAATACCGGATGCCCTGAGGGATGCCTCTGCCGGTGCCATTATGGCCTCTGCATTAATTGAACTGAGCACTGTAACTGAAGGTGAATTGAGCAGCAGGTATCTTGCTTTTGCTGAAAAACAGCTTACTGCACTTTCATCTCCGGAATATCTTGCAGAACCGGGTACCAATGGCTTTTTTATTCTGAAACGCAGTGTCGGGCATCTTCCCGGCAAAAGTGAGGTGGATGTACCGTTGACCTATGCCGATTATTATTTCGTAGAAGCATTATTAAGATATAAAGCAGTGAAAGGATGGTAGAAGCTATGTGGTAATAATTATTCCTGGCAAATTTTTGTTCTGCCGGATAAATTCAATCTTGATATGAAAAAAAGGACCGGACAAAGTGTTTTTACCCTTTTATTTCTGCTTGCAGTAGTGTTAGCAGAAGGAAAAACAGAATACAGGAAGTCAGTCAGCCAATACGGCATTACTTGGGAGTTTGAAAAACCTGCACTCACCGGACAATTTATTACCGGCGACTGGTGGGTGGTTGGACCCGTAACTGTTGTAAAAATCACACCGGCACCAGGTCCTGTTAAGAAAGATCATTCATCCTTCAGCATAAACCGATGGGGCGATACCAGCCTGAAGCAGGATACTACCATGCGCAACGGATCTGCCATTGTGCTCATGGCAGGATATAGTCAAAGCTACGACTCACGCGGTGAAGCTTTTGACCCTGGTGGTGCCGTTAAACTACCCTTGTTTCTGAAACCTGATTTGTCTTTAATCTCTTCAATTAGCAATGATACCCTGCCAGTCGATAATTTCTGCAAAAATATCCTGTGGGAAGGCGAATACCAGTGCCAGACGGTAATGAAGACTGCCGCAGTGCTTACCTGCTTTAGCCAGGCACCGCCTGAAGGTGCTTTCCGGCCTCCATATGTGGGTCAGGTGAAACCAATTTACCTGAAGGAAGATATTGTTTGGGACCTTCTCCCACGTCTTCAGGCACCAGGTGAGGTTCCTTCATGGGCTGAATACGAGCGCTATTTTGAACGTCCATGGATTGATCATCTGCTTAGCTGGTCACAGCAGGAACTTGTACCCAATGAGAATCAGCCCAATTACGGACGTGAATATGCCAGGCTGGTATCAACTGCCAGCCTGATGCTCTGCCTCGATGTGCCTCAGGAACAAAAGGAGAAATTGTCTATCCTGATGATCCAGCGTGGAATAGACCTCTATGGCCTTGCTATGGCTGGTGGAAGATGGAATGAAGGCGGAGGGCATTCAAGCGGAAGAAAATGGCCAATCCTTTTTGCCAGCATGATGCTCGGGAAACCGGAGCTGGCAGAATTGCCGGAAACGGCATTGTTCCAGGAGGATACCCAAACATATTATGGAAAAGGCTGGTTTGGACAAAACGCCCTTTGGCAGATGATTATCCACCATGGTAAACGTGATCCCTACGAGGAAAAGCATCCTGACCAGTGGGAAAAATGGGACCGGACTTCCGAAGGTTACCGCATTTGCTGCAATGCAGTTGCATGGACAGGAACAGCCCTTGCTGCCCGCTACATGAAAGCCATCAGCCTTTGGGGCCATGATGCATGGTTCGATTATGTCGACCGTTGGATGCGTGAGGATGACCCTTATCAGAAGGAGCGGGGTAACCGTCCGAGGCCTGCAGGTGAAGCCAATACATTCGACCCTTTTGTCACTGCCATGTGGAAAGCGCACAGACAAAATGCTCCTGCCCAGGCAATGGCTGGCAATCACCGAAAATGGGTGTGGCAAGGTAATAAGGGTGTATGGGTAAAAAATGAAAAGACAGAAGAAAAGTACCCCAACCCGCTGCATACATCTTCAGGAAATACCTCAAACCAGGGATTGAACAATTCAAGAATGGATGGTTATCGTGGCATCTGGTTCGAACTGGGTCAAAAATATCCATACGGCGACAAATATTCAGGGGCACTTGGCACCTACACTTCCATGCATATTCCTCTTGCAGTGTATTCAGAAAAGGCAGATAAAACCTTTTTTGTTTATGGAGGAACCACAGGAGAAGATAAAAGATATTTGCTCTGCATGATCGGAGCGTATGATCATCAGACAGGGAAGGTTTCGAAACCTGTTGTAGTACACGACAAGCAGGGGGTTGACGATCCTCATGACAACCCTGTGGTTCTGATCGATGATCATGATTACATCTGGGTATTTGTCAGCGGAAGGGGTGACCGCCGTCCTGGCTTTAAGTACAGGAGCAGACAGCCTCTGAGTATTGAGGCTTTCGATATGGTCACCAGTGAGGAGATGACCTATCCCCAACCATGGAAAACCAGTGAAGGTTTTATTCATCTTTTTTCAAAATATACCGGGATACGTCAACTGTATTATGAAACCAGCTTAGATGGTGAAAACTGGACTGACGACAGGCTCCTGGCTGCCATGCCTGAAAGGGAGGGGGAGAGGTCGGGCCATTACCAGATCAGCAGCATGTACCGGAATAACAAGGTGGGTACCTTTTTTAACAGGCATCCCGATGGCAATGTAGATAAACGTACTGACTTGTATTATGTGCAGACCACCGACTTTGCACATACCTGGACAACTGCTGAAGGTGACCCTGTTGAAATTCCTATGGTTAACCCTGATATTCCTGCGAGGGTAATCAATTATTCCTCCATGGGTAAAAACGTATATATCCGTGATATGCTGTTCGATGATGACGGTAATCCTGTATGTCTTTACATCCGCAGCAACGGACATGAACCGGGTCCTCACAGCGGTCCGTATGAATGGTGTATTACCCGCTGGACCGGTAAAAAATGGACAACCCATGTCATCACAACCTCCGACCATAACTACGACATGGGCAGCATTTTTATCTCAGGCAAACGGATGAAACTTGTTGCTCCAACTGAAACTGCCCCGCAGCAATGGGGTGTGGGAGGAGAAATTGTACTTTGGGAATCAGCCAACAGGGGGAAATCATGGAAAAGAACAAAAATGATTACCCAAAACAGCAGGCACAACCACAGCTATGTGCGGAGGCCAGTGAATTATAAGGCTCCTTTCTGCTTCTTCTGGGCCGATGGTCATCCGCATGAGTTCAGCAAATCACAATTGTATTTTGGCGACTTTGAAGGAAATATATGGAGGTTGCCTTATGACATGGAAGAAGGGGAGGCTGAACCGGAGAAGGTGTGGTAACCAAGTGAATTTTGAACGCCAACGAAAATGAGATAATACATGGGAATTTTAAATTCAAACACAGCGGGGTGGGGAATGCTTGGAATCCTGTTGCTGGGAACAGTGCCGGAAACTGTTGGTCAGAAGCAAAAAACAAAGGTTCAGGAAAAACCCAACATCCTGTTCATCCTTACAGATGATCAGAGGTGGGATGCTCTTGGATTCGCAGGAAATCCAAACATTCAAACACCTGAAATGGATAAACTGGCTAAAAGCGGTGCCTGGTTCCGGAATGCTGTTGTGACCACTCCCATCTGTTCGGCAAGCCGGGCAAGCATTCTTACCGGATTGCACGAACGTACCCACAAATATACCTTTCAAACTGGACCGGTCAGAAGTGAATATATGGAGGCTTCGTATCCGGCTGTTCTTAAAGATGCTGGTTACTATACTGGTTTCTTTGGAAAGTTCGGTGTGAATTACAGCAAAAGTGAGGCTTTATTCGATGTAATGGACGATTACGACAGGAATAATCAGTACCACGACTACAAGGGATATTTTTACAAACTGCTGAATGGCGACACCGTACATCTTACCCGTTATACCGGACAGCAGGCACTCGATTTTATTGACAATGCACCCGGTGATAAACCATTCTGCCTGTCATTGAGCTTTAGCGCTCCCCATGCGCACGACCCTGCTACTGATCAGTATTACTGGACGCAGTCATCAGATGAACTTTATCAGAACATGGTGATGCCTGCTCCTGAACTCGCAGATGATAGATACTTTAATGAGCAGCCGTTGCCTGTTCGTGAAGGTTTTAACAGGCTGCGCTGGACATGGCGGTTCGATACGCCTGAGAAATACCAGCACAGTGTAAAAGGTTATTACCGGATGATTCATGACATTGACCTTGAAATTGGCCGTATCAGGGAAAAACTAAAAGCCAAAGGCCTCGATAAAAACACGGTCATCATAGTTATGGGCGATAACGGCTACTTTCTTGGTGAACGGCAACTTGCAGGAAAATGGCTGATGCATGATCTTTCTGTAAGGGTGCCGCTGATTGTTTATGACCCCCGGGCAAAGAAAGCACTACAGCCTGACGACATGGCATTGAATATCGATGTTCCGGCTACTATTCTTGACCTGGCCGGTGTGCCGGCTCCTGAATCATGGCATGGGAAAAGCCTTGTGCCACTTGTTAGGGGGCATCTGAAAACATTGCAGCGCGACACCATTCTTATCGAACACCTTTGGGAGTTTGAAAATATCCCTCCCAGTGAGGGGGTTAGAACCGCTGAATGGAAGTATTTCAGGTACATTAACGATAAGTCTGATGAGGCGCTTTATAATATTACGGATGATCCACAGGAAATAAAAAACCTTGCTTTAAATCCCCAATATACAGAGGTGATTCTGAAACTCCGGGACAAACTCAACCGGCTTGCTGCAGAATATACGGATCCATATTCAGGTATCCCTTCTGGTTTAACTGTGGAAACCATCCGGGATCCCAGGTATTCCAAAATCATAACCGGCACCCCCCGGTTCAGCTGGTTTGTGCCACAGGAGGCTGTTATTCAAAAAGCATATCAGATCCTGGTATCATCTGACAGAAAAAAAGCTGATAACAACATAGGTGACATCTGGAACAGCGGAGTGGTGCGAAACAATCAATCTGTTAACGTTCCATACGGTGGCGGACAACTGCAGCCAAATACCCCATACTTCTGGAAAGTGCGGATTTTTGATCAGGACAACCGTTTATCGGACTATTCTGAACCCCAGAAGTTTTATACAGGCGAATTTGGCAATAAGTTTACCTCGCACAATTGGTTTCAGATTGAAGAAATACCGCCTGTTGATATCAGGAAAAATGAGGACGGAAGTTATTTTATTGATTTTGGCAGGGCAGCATTTGCAACTCTGCGATTGAACTATATAGCTTCGACGCCGGAAACGCTGGTTATCCGGTTGGGTGAAAAGCTGGCGGACGGTATAATTGATCGTAAGCCCGGTGGCACTATCCGTTACCAGGAGGTGAAACTGAATGTTGAACCCGGAATAGCTGTTTATCAGGTTGAACTTGTGCCCGATAAGCGGAATACGAATGAAATGGCAGTTGCAATGCCGGATACCTTTCCGGTAATCATGCCTTTCCGCTATGCCGAAATTGAAGTGGCGGGCAAATCCGGCTCATCTGCATCAGGGTTGAACCTGAACAGCGAAAATGTTACCCAAATTGCCTACTTTAACTACTTTGATTACAGTACCAGCTCTTTCAGCAGCACTGACACTGTACTTAACAAGGTATGGGAACTTAGCAAGTATTCACAAAAAGCCACAACGTTTGCAGGATTATATGTGGACGGTGACAGGGAACGCATCCCATATGAAGCCGATGCCTACCTGAACCAGCTGAGCCATTATTCAGTTGACAATGAATATGCCATTGCCCGCCGGACAATCGAATATTTTATGGAGAAACCCACCTGGCCTACCGAGTGGCAGCTGCATGTTGCCCTGATGTTTTACCAGGATTACATGTACACCGGAAGCACGGGACTGATTGAAAAATACTATGAGCCTCTTAAACATAAAACACTGATGGCGCTGGAAGTGGAAGATGGTTTTATCAGCACCTTCTCGCCCAACCACAATGGTGCATTTATGGCGAGCCTTGGCTTTGCAGATACCACCCAGCGCCTTCGCGATATCGTTGACTGGCCTCAGAAAGGTGGATTTGGAGGGGTAGTGGGTGAAGATGACGGTTTTGTTTTCAAACCTGTAAATGCTGTGATCAATGCCCTTTATTACCGGAACATGGAAATCATGGCTGAATTTGCAAAGCTTCTGGGGAAAACTCAAGACATGCTGGATTTTAACTCCAGGGCAGCCAGGGTGAAAAAATCATTCAACGAAAAGCTATACAACACAGAAAAAGGACATTATACCGATGGTATCGGTACAGATCATGGTTCTGTTCATGCAAATATGTTTCCGCTTGCATTCGGGATGGTGCCTGAAGCGTACCTAAAGGATGTGGTGAACCATATCAAATCGCGTGGGATGGCCTGCAGTGTTTACGGGGCACAATACCTTATGGAAGCTGTTTACAATGCCGGAGAGGCTGATTACGGCCTTGAACTGATGACCGCTACTCACGACCGCAGTTGGTATAATATGATTAAGGTGGGTTCAACCATTTCCATGGAAGCATGGGACATGAAATACAAGCCCAACTCCGACTGGAACCATGCCTGGGGTGCTGCTCCTGCCAACATAATACCACGTCACCTATGGGGAATCCGGCCTGTAATGCCGGGTTACAGTAAGGTGAAAATCAGCCCGCAGATGAGCAGCCTGAAACAGAGTTCCATTATGCTTCCAACAATCAGGGGGCCCATAAGAGGTGAATATGAAAGAATAAATGCCAGCAATTTTCAGTTTAAGATAGAATTGCCTGCCAATATGGTTGGAGAATTTGAAATGGATGTGCCACCTGAAAATATAATCCTGTTGAACGGTCAGCCGGTGAACCTGCTTTTTGGTTCGGTAAGGCTAAGCCCGGGCGTTAACAAAATTGTCATCAGGATGAATACATTTTAGGTATATTGACATGACGTCAATGCCTGTAAAGTAATAGCTGAATCTACGGTAAAGGATATAATAAATCAAAATGAAAACCATAACAACATACTTTTATAATGCCCTCATACTTTCAATTCTGTTAGTGGGTTGTACTGAAAAAACCTCCATACCTTATATTTCAGAAAGCGAGCAAAAAGAAATTACAGAACTGGCAGATATTTATCTGGAAGAACCGCCTGTTACAGTAACAGCTTCTAAAAGTGAACGAAGTGCCGGCGGACTGAATGACTTTTATTCTGAAGGCGATTATTGGTGGCCTGATTCACTGAATCCAGGAGGGCCTTATATTCAGAAGGACGGCCAAAGCAATCCGGATAATTTTTCCGACCACCGGCATGCCATGGTCAGGCTAAGCGAACATACAGCTGTGCTGACTTCCGCATGGCTGATGACAGGTGATATAAAGTATGCTGAAAAAGCTGTTCAGCACCTCGAGGCATGGTTTGTTAATCCTGCCACCCGAATGAACCCGCACATGCTGTATGCCCAGGCCATATGGGGCCGCCATACAGGCAGGGGTATCGGGCTGATCGATGCCTATCACCTGGTTGAAGTGGCCCGCTCGGCACAAATTCTTATACAGAATGGAATGATTCCTGAACAAATGGAAGTACCACTCCTTGACTGGTTCAGTGAATTCCAACAGTGGATGACAACGCACAAGTACGGAATTGATGAAATGAACGCAAAAAACAATCATGGGACTACCTGGGTGGCTACAGCTGCAGCCATGGCTTCCCTTACCGGAAACAATGAGTTGCTCCAGTTCTGCTCCAACAGGTTTAAAACCGTACTCCTGCCTTCACAAATGGACACTGACGGAAGTTTCCCGCTTGAACTGCGTCGCACCAAACCCTATGCATATGCCCTGTTTAACATGGATGCCATGAGCATTGTGGCACAAATACTTTCTACCCCCGAAGATAACCTGTGGGCATTTGAAACCGCTGATGGCAAATCGCTCAAAAAGGGGATGGAATTTATTTACCCGTATATTCAAAACAAGGATAACTGGCCATACGCCAGGGATATCTATATCTGGGAAGAGTGGCCTGTAAGGCAACCATGCCTGCTCTTTGCCGGAATGGCTTACGACAGGCCTGATTACATCGATACCTACCTGCAACTGCCAGCCCGCCCGGCACATCCCGAGGTGGTGCGTAACCTTCCTGTAAGAAACCCTGTGATTTGGCTGGCAGGCAAACCTGTTTTATAAAAGTGATCAATGGTGGGTGTACTGCCAACTTTTCATTGGTTAGCCTAAAGCTACTGCACAACCTTATTTGTGCAGATAACCATGTTTGCCATCATTATTTTGATCATTTTGTTTATTTTTAGCAACCATGGCACTGGAATGGCTTTAAATCATTCCTTAATTTGGTTATTTATTATGGCAGCATATTTCTAATACCGGAATTAAAGCTTGATTCTATATGAAAAAAATTCTATCACTTGCAGTACTATTATCCGTGGCATATTATGTTGCTCCGGCCCAGGATCTGAAACTCAACGATCTTGAGTATTTTGAAACGCAGGGAGTGAATGTTCTTGTTTACAGCAACCTTTTCACCGGCGGCTTTAACGATGAAAAGACAGCCGGTATTGAATTGATCCACCATGGTGTCAGGACTGCCCAGGGCGGCGCTGTCAGACTTTCACACACTCCGGAGCAGTGGGATCTTGTTCCTGAAATACCTGTAAGGAAGGTTAATCCAGAATCACAAAGCATAGAGGCTACATTAAGGTATAAAGATTACGATTTTGATTCCCGGGTGGTTGTTACCGCTAAGGGTAAAGGTGTTGAGATTTCTGTTTATCTTGATCAACCTCTTCCCACAGCACTCGAAGGTAGTGCCGGATTCAATCTTGAGTTTCTGCCCTCGCAATATTGGGGAAAAACCTATCTGATGGATGGGCGTTACAATCGTTTCCCGCGCTATGTGGCAGGCAATACAACAACAAGACCTAACAGCGAAAAACCAAAGCAGTATAAGGGGTATGTAACTTCCGACGACAGGGGAACAGGCAGATTTATCGATCCGCTGCCTCTGGAAACCGGCCGTACCTTTCTTCTTGCACCCGATGAACCTGAACGCTTTGTAAAAATCACCTCTCCTGATACCGATATAATGCTGTATGATGGCCGTGTACTTGCACAAAATGGCTGGTTTGTTGTCCGGAGTTTACTCCCGGCAGGAAAAACAGGCAAGGTTCTGACCTGGACCATCGAACCCAATGCAGTCAGCGGCTGGATAAGGGAGCCTAATATCGGCTTCTCTCAGGTGGGCTACCTTCCTTCCCAACAAAAAGTCTCTGTAATTGAACTCGACAAGAAAGACAAACCACTTCCACAGGCATCCATATATAAAATAGACGCCGATGGTAAAGCTGACGAAGTATTCAGTGGCAATATCGTCCCCTGGGGTGACTATTACAAGTACCACTATGTGAAGTTTGATTTTTCTTCAGTTAAAACTCCCGGCATCTATTATATTCAGTATGGTGATTTCAAAACAAATAATTTTTTAATAGAAAATAATGTTTACGATAAAATCACCGACGCCACCAGCGATATCTGGATCCCGATTCATATGAACCACATGTTCGTAAACGAGGCCTACCGGGTGTGGCATGGTGAGCCTTTTAAGGATGGTTATCTTCAGGCCCCTCCGGATACAGATCATTTCGACCTGCATGCCCAGGGACCCACTACCGATACGAAATACAAGGCACTTGAATTGATTCCCGGACTAAATATAGGTGGTTTTTTCGATGCGGGCGATTTCGATATAGAAACAGGGTCTAACATTGGTGTAGTGCAGAATTTTGTGGAAACATGGGAGTATTTCAAACCTTTACGCGATCAGACTTTTGTTAATCAGGAGCAGCGTTATGTTGATCTTCACCGTCCGGATGGAACCCCGGACATATTGCAGTATATTGAGCATGGGACTTTGCAACTGGTAGCCCAGGCAGAGATCATCGGCCACATGGCACAAACCCTCTCCAACTCGGTTCTTGACAATTACCACCACCTTGGTGACGCAGCTTCTATAACAGACGGACTTCCCTATAATCCGGTCCTCGGTCCCTACGAAGTAGCCCCTGATGGCCGGTCGAGCGGAGTTAAGGATGACATGTGGGCATTTACAAGCCGCAATCCGGGCCTCGACCTAAGGGCAGCAACGATGTTCGCAGCAACAAGCCGTGCATTGAAGGGGTATAACGATGATCTTTCGGAAAGAGCTTTGCAACAGTCAAAACGACTTCTGAAGGAGGCTACGGATCTGCTTGCCAAACAGCCGCAGGAACGGCGTGGCTGGGGAGGCGGATCAGCAGATATCAGTACAAATCTTCAATTGTACATATCAACCGGGGAGCAGCAATATGCCGATAAATTTCATGAGCTTTTATGGCCTGCTCTTGACCGTAATGTCAGCTTCGTAATTCTGACAGCATTGCATGCCATACCGCATATGGAAGCTTCCTATAAGGAGAAGCTCCGGCCTTATGTTTTAAAGTACAGGGAGTACATCGACGGGCTTGAAATGGATAATCCCTACGGAGTACCAATTGGCCTGGGCAACTGGGCAGGAAGCGGAGGCATTGTTAATTTTGGTACTACCATTTGCTTTGCCAACAAACATTTTCCTGATATCATCGATGCCAGCCATGCTTTCAAAACAACCAACTGGCTCTTTGGCTGCCATCCGTATCATAATTACTCGCTGGTGGCAACAGTGGGTGCTGCCCGTCCCAAGGATGTCTTTTACGGGAATAACCGGGCTGATTTCTCTTTTATACCCGGAAATGTTGCACCTGGCATATTGTTCAGAAAACCCGACCATTTTGAAAACTACGACGACTGGCCTTTTCTCTGGGGTCAAAACGAAGGAACGATTGGTGGAAATACAAGTTACCTGATATTTGGATCAGCTTTTAAAAATCTGATAAAGTAAGACTGAATTACCTGTTCACACAGGATTTAAATCGGCCGGAAGATAAAATAAATTCAGAATAGGATGAATACAGGCAAATTGTGAGGTTGATGCACAGGAATCTGACATTGGCATAATGAACTAGCTGATCTTGAAACATTTCCCAGTAATGATTACTTGTGCTGTTTTTCCAATAATCTTTCAGTAAATATGATTGCCAGGCCCCAGATAAGGAATGAAATCAGGTAAATTGTTATTTCTGTTATCTGACAGGTTGGGTTCCGTTACTGGATCCTATAAATTAAGCTGTAATATGAATAAAATGAAAGCTGTACTTTACAACAAAATGGGCTCGCCTGAGAAACTTTCCGTAACTGAAATTGATAAGCCTGTCCCAAAAGATGATGAAGTTTTAATCAGGGTACATGCAGTCTCTTTAAATGCTGCCGACTACCGTTCCATGAAAATGGGTATTATTCCAAAGAGAAAGATTTTTGGGGCGGATGTAGCAGGAGCAATTGTGTCTGTTGGAAAGAATGTTTTTGCATTTAAGCCCGGAGATGAGGTAATGGGTGACCTGGCAACGTACGGGTTTGGTGGCCTTGCTGAATACGTGGCAGCTCCTGAAAAGGCTTTTATTTTGAAACCTAAGCAGGTTTCTTTTGAGGCAGCTGCTACTCTACCTTTGGCTGGCATTACCGCTCTTCAGGCTTTGCGCAAAGGAAATATTCAAAAGGGACTAAAGGTTCTAACTGTTGGGAGTGCTGGAAGTGTGGGTCCCTTTGCAGTCCAGCTGGCAAAATATTTCGGAGCTGAGGTAACCGGTGTTTGCAGTACAAAGAATATAAATCAGACGCTCGCTCTTGGTGCTGACCATGTTGTTGATTACACCAAAGAGAATTTTTTAAAAGGGAGCAATCGTTATAACCTGATTTTAGGTATTAATGGCAATTACCCCCTTTCTGCGTACAAGAGATGCCTTACTCCTGATGGCAGTTATGTAATGGTAGGAGGTTCTTTGTCTCAGATATTCAAATCACTGGTTCTTGGAAGACTGATGTCATTTGGTTCAAAAAAAATGAAATCCCTGGCAGCTAAACCCAATAAAGAGGATTTGGAATTTTTAGTTAACCTTATGGAAAAAGGGATTATAAAACCAGTAATCGACCGAAGGTACACACTGGATCAGTCTTCTGAGGCAATGAATTATATAAGTCAGGGTCACGCAACCGGGAAAGTAATCATTATGGCAGAAAAAACATGAATGTGTTGAAAACCTGAATTCATCAGGCAACGCCTTTTGTTTGTTGTAAAATGAGAAATGGAAGATTTGATTTGTAATTAGTAAAACATGGAAATAGAAATACTCATACTGCAATCCGACAACCTCAATGAACTGCATGAACTTATCACAGTTTTTGAAACCGTATTCGAAATGGAGAATTTTAAGCGTCCCGGACAGGCTCACCTTCAGAATCTGTTGAACAGGGAACACTTCTTTGCCGTTGTTGCAAAGAATGGGAATAAAATCATTGGCGGTCTGACTGTTTATATACTTGGCCAATATTATTCTGAAAAACCGTTGGCATATATTTATGATCTTGCTGTTTTGGAAGATTATCAAAGAAAAGGAGTGGGTGGAAAATTGGTTGAATTTACTAATGAGTATTGCCGGCAGAATGGATTTGAAGAAACTTTTGTTCAGGCTGACAAAGTTGATGATTATGCTATCGACTTTTACCGCTCAACCAAACCATCGGGAGAAGAACAGGTAGTTCATTTTTCATATCGATTATAAAAAAACTAATAGTTATTGTTTAGAGATCGTTTGTTTTAGATAGAAATTGTATTTGTAGCTCATTAAATATATATTTGTGGCTCATTATTGCTTTATTTGTGAGCTTAAAATTTCATAATTGAAAAATTCTGAGGAACATAAAGTTATAAGTTTCATTGAAAATAATCCGCATCGCTCATCAAAAGATATATGTGACGGAATATCATTACCGATAAGCTAATTGAGCAGGATGTTTTAACATCCCGGATCAGCCTGTCTGATTAAAACCTGGAGACTAGTTGAAACTTCCATGTATGCACATTTAGCTCCTGAAAAAACACATTCAACAGCATTTTTTCTTCCTTCAGCCCCAATTTCTTTTATTTGTACATTTGCTTAACTACTTTTAATCCAAATATTTTTCCGGCAATATATGATAATTAAACAACTACATCAGGTCCTTCCATTTCAAAAGCTCTTTAAACTTGTGCTTGGAATGGCCATTGCATTGCAACTGGTTGTAATTCCATACAATCATTTTAGCGGATATCATGAGCTGGCTGATTTAAATGAGTTTATACTCAGGTTAATCAGGGGGATTTTCTACAGTAGCATAGCGGGCTTTGCAATTTCCTACCCTGATCTTTATGTCATACTTTATTTAAATAAAAAACTACAGTGGAGAAATGGAGTCCTGAAAAGGCTTTTTGTTCAGATTCTATTTATGATGGTAATTGCAGTAACAGTGGCTGTGTTACTGACAAGCTTTGCCCACTGGATCAGCAATTACAGGCAAGGATTGCAAAATGTTCTTTTTAACAATGTGCTGATTTATTCTGTAGTGAATGCTTTTTTTATGGCTGTCCTGGAGGCGTGGATCTATATGGATGACAGTTTGAAGGAGAGAATAAAGGCGGAAGAATTGCAAAAGGAACTTGTGAAGGTAGCTGCAAACCAGGCAAGATATGAGGCTCAGGTAAAAATTGAAGAGGAAAAAAACAAACATGCACGGAACCTGATTGAGCAGGAGAAAAAGCTGAATCAAAACCTGGAGGCGGAAATAAGGAAAAGGGAAATCATAACAGCAGAACTGAATGAAAGCAGGGAGCAGTTAGACAGTATTCTGTCCAACCTGACTGGAGCAGCCTATCGTTGTTATTTTGATGACCGGTACACCATGGAATACATCAGCGAAAAGATCTATGAAATTTCAGGATACCACGCTTTTCAACTGACCGGAAATTCTGAGATTACGTATGCTTCTCTTATTCATCCGCACGATCAGAATCTTTGCAGGAATAAAATCATGGAAGCAATAAATGCACAAAAAAACTACGAATTTGAATACAGGATCATTCATAAAACCGGAAAGATTGTCTGGGTTAATGAAAATGGGAAGGGTAAAATCAATGAAGAAGGATCTGCAGAATACCTTGATGGAATCATCACAGACGTTACCAGAAGAAGGGAAGCTGAAATTGCTGCCCGGGAAAGTCAGAGAAATTACAAAGAACTGATGCATTTTCTGCCTCAGCCTGTTTTTGAGCTTGATGTTAAGGGTACTATCCTATTTAATAATAAGGCAGGGCAGGAATTTTTTGGTCTTCCTGATCCTGAAATTTCTGATGAAAAGATGTCGGCCCTTGATTTTTTTATTGATGAAGACATTCCCCGGGTCATTGAAAACATCAACAAAACCAACCAACCCGGTGAAAGCATACCCAATGAATATACTGTTAAAAAACCCGATGGGACATTGTGCCCTGTATTGATTTTTGGATCACCCATTTACCGGAACAAAAAGGTGGTAGGCAGAAGGGGAATAATCATTGATATATCAGAAAGAAAAAAGCAGGAGATGAAAATATTGCAGGCGAAGGAGGAACTGGAGCGAATTAATAACAACCTTGAGCAAAGCGTGGCCGAGCGGACGAAGCAACTTACTGAAGCCAATACGCAGCTCCTTAAGGTGCAGAAGGAGAATCTTCAGTCACAGTTTGAAGTATTGAAGCAACAGGTAAACCCACATTTTCTTTTCAACAGCCTGAATGTGCTGACTTCCCTGATCAAGATTGATCCCGACCTGGCAGAGTCTTTTACAGAAAGACTGTCGAAGGTTTACCGCTATGTTCTTGAAAATAAAGAAAAGGACCTGGTGAGCCTTAGTACTGAACTGGAGTTTTTGAATGCATACCTGTTCCTGCTGGAGATCAGGTTTATGAAGAAGCTGATGATTGAGATTCAAATCGACCGAACTTACAATGAGTACCAGATTCTACCACTTGCCATACAGCTGATAATCGAAAATGCCATCAAACACAATACATTTTCGAAGTTACAGCCCCTGAATATTAAAATATTTGTGGATGAACAACATCAGTTGAATATTATGAACAACCTCAATGTTCGGGAAACAAAACTGATTTCAACAGGAGTAGGCCTTGAAAACATCAACCGGCGGTATGCACTTGTGTCGGATCAAAAACCCGAATTCATTAAAACAACTGAGCATTTTATTGCAAGGCTTCCGTTGCTTAAATCGGAGATATTTGAAACAGCATAACTTTAATATACATGAAAGTCGTAATCATAGAAGACGAAGCCCTGGCTGCTTTGCGATTAAAAAAAATGATACAGGATTTTAACCCCGAAATTATAATTCTGGCAGAACTGGAGTCGGTTTCTGAATCTGTAAAATGGTTCAGGACTAATCCTGAGCCCGACCTTATTTTCCTTGATATCCATCTGGAGGATGATCTCAGCTTTGCTATTTTTGAGCAGGTGAATATTCAGGCGCCGGTCATTTTCACTACAGCATTTGATGAGTATGCCATAAAGGCATTCAAACTGCGGAGCATTGATTATCTTCTCAAACCCATCGTTCATGAAGAACTTGCTGCTGCCCTGAAAAAATATGAGCAATTCAGCGGATTGCATCCCAACCAGGTGGACCTGCAATCTCTTTATCACCTGTTAACGAATCCTGATAAAAAGTACAGGGAGCGATTTTCCATTTCTGTGGGAACAAAGATCAGGATGGTTGAAGTGAATGAAGTTGCCTACTTTTTTGTAATGGATAAAGGTGTGTATCTCCGCACGAAGCAAGGAAGTACATTTAATGTGGATTATACCTTGGAAAAACTGGAGGAAATGCTCAATCCATCTTCTTTTTTCAGGATAAACAGGAAGTACCTTATAAATGTCGGAGCCATTTCAAATATGGTAACTTATTCACGGGGAAGGGTAAAACTGGAACTAAATCCCAGTGCTGATGATGAGTTCGATGCAATTGTAAGTATTGACCGGTCAGCTGAATTTAAAAAATGGCTGAACAACTGATTATGATGACGAAAGCCCGGAATTTCTTATATTGTGTATGAAATTCAAGGGCTTCAGTGACCTAGGACAAAATCATAAGTAAACGAAATATCTTATATAAATGAAACGGTTTGCATTCTTGGCATTCATTGTACTTATTGTTTTTTCGGGATGTTTTTTCAATCCGGGTAAAAGTAGTAATGAGGGGCGAAACCTTAAACTCATTTCGTACAATGTGTGGTATGGGTTTACAATGGTTCCTGAAAGAAAGGAAAAATGGATAGCCTGGATGAAGGAGCAACGGCCCGATGTGGTTTCCCTGCAGGAACTGAATGAATACACTTCACAAAAGCTGGCAGAGGATGCAAAGAGGTACGGGCATGAATACAGCGTATTACTTAAGGAAGAAGGCTTTCCCACCGGAATTACCTCAAGGTATCCCATTGAGGATATTAAAAAAATGACAGAAGGGTTCCATCATGGGTTGCTGCGGGTCAGGATACAGGATATCTATTTTTATGTCATTCATCTGCATCCTTCCAGCCATGAAACCAGGAAAAAGGAGATTGACCTGATTTTAAATGACATTGAACAGCTGCCTGCAGGGTCAGAAGTCATATTGGCAGGCGATTTTAATACCTTCTCACCGCTCGATTCTGTTTATTATGCACATGGCAGGCTGGAATCTTTTTTCAGCGAACGAGACAAAAAATATAATGAAAGGAACCTGAACAACGGAAGACTGGATTATGGTGAACTACATAAATTAATGGAATCAGGACTCGTTGATCTGGAAGCAGAATCCAGAACTTCCTCATATACTTTTACAGGAAGCTTCCCTGCTAAATTGGTTAAAGATGGAGATCATGGCGATAACAGGCGGCTTGATTATGTATTTGCATCAAAAGAACTGGCAGGAAAAGTGTTGAAAGCTGAAATCATTTCTGATGATACTACGCATGGGTTGTCAGACCATTTGCCTGTGATGGTGGAAATTAAAAGGGATTAGATTTTTAGGGGTAATTTGTCAAAAATGAAAAATTTACAGATTAAATTTGTATCTGAATCATCTAATTTTTAACACTATGGCTGACAAAAATAAAGAACTGAACACCACCATCAGGCTTATCAACAATAAGCTGCACTTTCAGGGGACTACCGGAAGTCATGAGCCTGTTTCAATTGATTATATTGCTCCTCTCGGCGATGACCTGGGCTATACTTCACTTGAGTTGTTTCTTATGAGCCTGTCATCCTGCCTTGGCTCTGCCATGCTGGTTTTCCTGCGGAGAATGAATAAAACCATCTCGAATTTTGATATTGAAGCCAGTGGAATAAGAAAAGAGGAACATCCCACAGGTTTCAGCAGTATTCATCTGGCTGTACATGTTCAGTCGCCTGATATTACTCTTGCAGAACTGGCAAAGGTGTCATCAATGGCAGAGGAAAAATACTGCCCTGTATGGTCAATGATTGATAAAGCTGTTAAAGTGGAAACTTCATTCCATATAACGGCTAAAATTCCGGAAACAGTGGATTAATATGGTCATTCCCGTTCATGAGAGTTGCTCAAGATACCCTCTGAGTTCAGCAAGTTTCATCTGCCGGTTCATAGAAAATACAATGCTCTCACGGTCTACTTTCTCCAGCAGGATGTATGATTTCCTGAAAAAGTCCATTCTTCTGTCATCCTGAATGGCCATTTCACCCTGTTCTTTAAGAACAAAAGCAATCATCTCAAGATGATCGCCGGTCAGCTTTTTTTGAGTTGTCAGGTAATCCAGCAAATCGTGAATGGATTTTTGGTGAAAATCAGTATCCAGTGTCAGGTAATTGTAAAAGTACCTGATTTCTTCTTCAGCTTCAGCCTGTTGCCCTTTTTTCCTGTATCCGGCTATCTTTAGTATGACCTCCATGAGCATCATCAGCTGCCGCATAAGGTAGTCACGTTCCAGTCCCATGGTTGTTTTTTAATCTTATTGAAAAATACAGTAAATATCTGGATGAATGTTTATTTTTGCTAAAAAAGCAGGATGATGACAGGAAAAGATCTGCGTATTGTTTTTATGGGCACACCTGAGTTTGCCGTTGCGAGTCTGAAGGCTCTGGTTGAAAAGGGGTACCAGGTAGCAGGGGTCATTACAGCTCCTGATAAACCGGCCGGGAGGGGGAAAAAGCTGACTGAATCGGCCGTGAAACAGTATGCCGTGAAACAGGGACTCAATGTAATGCAGCCGGAAAAACTGAAGGATCCTGTTTTCCTGGAGGAGCTTAAAGCTCTCGAAGCCGACCTGCAGGTTGTAGTTGCTTTCCGTATCCTTCCTGAAGTGGTTTGGAACATGCCACGCCTTGGAACATTCAACCTTCATGCTTCACTTCTTCCCCAGTACAGGGGTGCTGCACCTTTAAACTGGGCAATCATTAACGGCGAAACAAAATCGGGGGTTACTACTTTTTTGCTTGACCATCAGGTCGACACAGGTAAAATTCTTTTTCAGAAGGAAACAGAAATCAGTGAAGATGATACTGTAGGTGACCTGCACGACAGGTTGATGGAGATAGGAGCGGGGCTTGTTGTTGAAACGGTGGAAGCGCTTTCGGCAGGCGATGTACAGGCCGTGCCCCAGACAGAACTGGTGAAAGAAAAGTATCTGAAACCTGCACCTAAGATTTTCAAGGTTGATTGCAAGATTGACTGGACAAAAACAACATCAGAAGTCAGAAACCTGATCCGCGGCCTGGCACCTCATCCTGCAGCATGGGCCAATCTTGTTCATAAAACAACAGGAAGGACAGTTCCATGTAAAATATTTTTTGCATTGCCTGTTATTGCCGAAGAAGCAGCGGCCCCCGGCACCATTGATTCAGACGGACAGGCTTTTCTGAATGTGGCATGTGCCGACGGATGGATTGAAATTACCGATTTGCAGCTATCGGGAAAAAACCGCTTGAAAGCTTCCTCTTTTCTTCCCGGGTTCCGTAATATATCAGAATATCATTTTGAGTAGGATGGCCGAAGACCTGCCAGCTTGTCATTTTTATTGTCATTCAGCAAAATAGCTCTGAATATCAATTATTTGTATAATTTATTCCCGTTAATTAGCAATATCTAAATGTAATTTTGTCCCTTTCTGTCTGAAAAAATCAGCCCATTTCCATTTGGTATAGATTGTGATTGGGCTGTGTGTCGAATTTTTTGAAAATAATGTTTAATATAATCGTAAAAACAATGGCAGAACTTAAAGGTAAAATTCTGGCAGGAAAAATCCTGGTTAAACCGCAGGAAGCCGAAGAAAAAACAGTAAGCGGAATTATCATTCCGGAATCAGCAAAGGAAAAACCACAGCAAGGAACAGTAGTTTTGGTCGGAGCAGACAAAAAAGATGAGCCCATGGAAGTTAAAGTGGGTGATGTAGTAGCATATGGAAAATACTCCGGTACAGAATTGCATATCGAAGGAGAAGATTATATGCTGATGTCTCAGAACGACGTATTGTACATTGCTTAATTAAAATTCAAAAAAAGTAAATAAAATGGCAAAAGAAATTAAATTCAACATCGATGCCCGCGACAGGCTGAAGTCAGGCGTAGACCAGCTGGCTAACGCAGTAAAGGTGACATTGGGTCCTAAAGGGCGCAATGTAGTTATTGAAAAGAAATTTGGTGCACCGCAGATATCCAAGGATGGTGTTACCGTAGCAAAAGAAATTGAACTTCCCGATGCATATGAGAACCTGGGAGCACAGATGGTAAAAGAAGTTGCTTCAAAAACAGGTGACGACGCAGGTGACGGAACTACCACTGCTACTGTACTGGCACAGTCAATTATAACCGTAGGTCTCAAAAACGTTGCAGCAGGAGCCAATCCAATGGATCTGAAACGTGGTATTGATAAAGCAGTTGTTCAGGTCGTTAAAAACCTGAAAGAACAGGCACAAACCATTGGTGATGATTACAGGAAAATTGAATCGGTTGCAAAAATTTCTGCCAATAACGACGAAACCATCGGTGCGTTGATTGCTGAAGCCATGCAGAAAGTGCATAAAGAAGGTGTCATCACAATTGAAGAATCAAAGGGTACTGATACATATGTCGATGTTGTAGAAGGTATGCAGTTCGACAGGGGTTATATTTCTCCTTATTTTGTAACTGATGCTGAAAAAATGGCTGCTGAACTTGAAGGGCCTTTCATTCTGATCCATGATAAGAAAATCAGCACCATGAAGGATCTGCTTCCTGTTCTTGAACAAACTGCACAGGCAGGCCGTCCGTTGATGATTATTGCTGAAGATGTGGATGGTGAAGCTCTTGCTACACTGGTTGTTAACAGGCTTCGCGGATCATTGAAGGTATGTGCTGTAAAAGCTCCCGGATTTGGCGACCGCCGTAAGGAAATGCTTGAAGACATAGCTGTGTTGACTGGTGGTTCAGTTATTACCGAAGAAAAAGGTATGAAACTCGATCAGACTACCCTTGATATGCTTGGACAGGCAGAAAAAATAACTGTTGATAAGGAAAATACTACAATCGTTAATGGTGCCGGTGCTCAGGAATCTATTGCTGCCAGGGTTTCACAGATTAAAAAACAAATTGAAACCACAACTTCTGACTACGACAGGGAAAAACTGCAGGAACGTCTTGCCAAACTGGCAGGTGGAGTGGCCGTTATTTATGTTGGTGCTGCTTCTGAAGTTGAAATGAAGGAGAAAAAAGACCGCGTTGATGATGCATTAAGTGCAACCCGTGCCGCTGTTGAAGAAGGAATTATTCCTGGCGGTGGTGTGGCTTACCTGCGTGCAGTATCTGTACTTGCTGATCTGAAAGGCGAAAACGAAGATGAGCAGACTGGTATTGAAATCATCAGGCGTGCCCTTGAAGAACCACTCCGTCAGATTGTGGTGAATGCAGGAAAAGAAGGTGCAGTAGTTGCTCAGAAAGTAAGAGAAGGTAAAGGCGATTTCGGTTACAATGCACGTACCGATAAGTACGAAAATCTTTATGAAACAGGTGTAATTGACCCTGCAAAAGTTGCCCGCGTAGCTCTTGAAAATGCTGCATCTATTGCCGGCATGTTACTTACAACTGAATCAGTAATTGTTGATGAAAAAGAAGAAAAATCAGCTATGCCTGCCGGTGGACACGGTGGCATGGGCGGAATGGGTGGAATGATGTAATATCAAAACCCGGAAATATATAAAGAGCCTTTCCTTTTCAGGAAGGGCTTTTTTCGTTTAAACCATTAGTGTCCGGTTAAATATTTGAGATTTTTCCCTGCGGTGGAAATGACGGTATTTTTAGAGCTTTTGTTTTGGAAGGGGTAGGTTGGAGGCGAAGCCGTCAACATACCCCTTCTAAATTATAACTAGCTGATTGTCATCCCGAATGAAGTGATAGTTCTCAAATTTTATAGTTTTAAAAATGATGCCGGACAACATCGATTATAAATACAAAAAAGTTTCAGGGCTATTTATCCTTCCAGTGATGTATTCTATAAACGTCATTTAAAAATCTTTTGAAAGTGATCTTTATGTGACTTCAGATTATTTTTAATGGGTATAAATTCTGATCAAAGCTAGTCCAAAGCTAGTATAAAGCTAGTATAAAGCTAGTCCAAAGATAGTGTCTGACTAATTCTGAACTATGTCTGGTATTCCCGCAGTCTAATTTTTGCAGGATATTGAAGAAAATGATTAGTTAAACAAAAGACAGGACACACATGAAAATCTTTTTTCCTTTTTTTTTAGTTCCCAAAATACTGACGATTGTCAGGTACTGTTTTTTAACATCTTTTTAAGTGTATTAAATTATTGATTTTAAGCAGATTAAACTTTTGCATGGCTGACTGCTGATCAATATAGGATAATGAAATGTTGATTATTTTTACTTTTTATTTAAAACTATATGAAATGAATACGGACATCAATGCATTTATAGAGGCTCTTGGAACCAGGACCCCAGGCGAAAGGGAATTTCACCAGGCAGTACATGAAGTAATTGGATCGGTATGGGATTATTACCAGCAAAATCCGCGCTATCAGAAAGCCAACATTCTTGAAAGAATTGTTGAGCCTGAAAGAATCATAATTTTCAGGGTTCCGTGGATTAATGATCTTGGAGAAGTAAAGGTGAACAGGGGATACAGGGTTCAGTTTAATTCGGCATTAGGCCCCTATAAAGGTGGTTTGCGTTTTCATGCCAGCGTCACCTTGAGTATTTTAAAGTTTCTGGGATTTGAGCAAACCTTTAAAAACAGCCTGACCGGATTGCCAATGGGGGGAGGAAAAGGCGGTTCAGATTTCAGCCCAAAAGGGAAATCAGATGGGGAAATTATGAGGTTTTGCCAGTCATTCATGAACGAACTGAACAGGCATATTGGTCCGGATACGGATGTTCCTGCGGGTGATATTGGAGTAGGCGGACGTGAAGTCGGCTACCTTTTTGGTCAGTATAAACGGTTGAGAAATGAATTTACTGGTGTTTTTACAGGTAAGGGACTTGGATGGGGCGGAAGCCGGATCAGGCCGGAAGCAACTGGTTTTGGAGCCGTATATTTTGCCCAGCATATGTTGAAACGACTTGGAATGGACATTGACGGGCTTACTTTTAGTGTTTCAGGTTTTGGCAATGTTGCCTGGGGAGCTATTACAAAAATAAATGAACTTGGAGGTAAGGTTGTTACGATTTCAGGCCCCGACGGATATGTATATGATGCTGATGGTATCAGTGGAGAAAAGGTGGATTACCTGCTCGATCTGAGGGCAACCAATAATGACGTGGTTGAACCTTATGCAAATGAGTTTGGTGCCAGGTTCATACCCGGCAAACGTCCGTGGGAAGTTCCCGTGAATGTTGCCATGCCCTGTGCAACCGAAAATGAAGTTGATATTGATGATGCCCGTGAGCTTACCAAAAACGGATGTTACATGCTGGCAGAAGCTTCAAATATGGGTTGTACGGCTGAGGCAGGGGAGTACCTGACCGAGCATATGAGTTTTGCTCCCGGGAAGGCTGTAAATGCCGGTGGTGTGGCAGTGTCAGGACTTGAAATGTCACAAAACAGTATGCGGTTATTCTGGCCTGCAGATGAGGTGGATATCAGGCTTAAAATGATCATGGAAACAATCCATGAAACCTGTGTGAATTATGGGAAAATTCCAGGTTCTGGTAATAAGGTAGATTATGTGAAAGGAGCAAATATCGGCGGGTTTGTAAAAGTGGCTGATGCCATGCTTGCACAAGGTATCGTTTAGGATTTTTACAGCTATCTGTTTAAAAGGGTTTTATCCTGAAAATTTAATCTATTGATAAGATTGAATTTCTATAAAGGATAAAACTCTTTTATAATTTTGTCTAAAATATACAAGATATGCTGATCGACACGCATGCTCATATTTATTCGGAAGATTTTCTGCACGATGTGGATGAAATTTTGCAGCGCGCATATGATAATGATGTTAAAAAGATTATTCTTCCTAATATAGATTCCGGTTCTGTAAAACGGCTTATTGATCTGAATGATGCCTATCCGCATTTATGTTTTCCTTTAATGGGTCTGCATCCCACATCGGTAGCTGCCGATTACAGGGATGAGCTGGAAGCTGTTGAGTACTGGCTTTCAAAGAGAAAGTTTTATGGCATCGGGGAAATTGGTATAGACCTTTACTGGGACAGGACCTATCTGACAGAACAGCAGGATGCGTTCAGGTACCAGCTGATGCTGGCAAAATCGAACCATCTTCCTGTAGTTATCCATGTCCGTGATTCTTTTGAGGAGGTTTATTCTGTGGTTAAAGAATTGCAGGATGGTAATCTGAAAGGAATCTTTCACTGTTTTTCAGGAAATGAAACTGAAGCCAAAAAAGTAATTGATCTTGGGTTCCTTCTGGGTATCGGAGGTGTGATTACTTTTACAAACAGCAACCTGGCAGAAGTGATTAAGACGGTTCCGGTTAACAAACTTGTATTGGAAACTGATGCCCCTTATCTGACTCCTGTTCCAAAAAGAGGAAAACGCAACGAAAGTTCATATATTATCTATGTTGCACAGGCTGTTGCCAGGATTTATGATATTTCTGTAACGGAAGTTGCTGATATTACATCTGAGAATGCGCGCAACTTGTTTGGAATTTAGTATCTTGTTCAGAATTTGGCGAACTTATGAACAAAACTTCGGAGAAGAAAATTTCCATCCTGATCATTTATACAGGTGGAACAATCGGAATGGTTCAGGATCCGGTGAAAGGAACACTCTCTCCCGTGAAATTCGATCAGATTCAAAAGGAAGTACCTGAACTCAATAAGTTTAATTTTAGCATTGAGACCATCGTATTCAACCCTCCGCTGGATTCTTCCAACATCACTCCGGTTATCTGGAAAAAAATTGCTAAAAACATTAAAAAATATTATCATCAGTACGATGGTTTTGTGGTTCTGCATGGAACCGATACAATGGCATACACAGCTTCGGCTTTAAGCTATATGTTTGATGGGTTGGAAAAACCGGTGATTTTAACAGGTTCACAACTGCCTATAGGAACTTTGCGGACCGACGGTAAGGAAAACCTGATTACTTCAGTAGAAATTGCAGCTGCAAAAAAGAATGGAACAGCTATGGTGCCAGAGGTTTGCATTTATTTTGATTTCAAATTATATCGGGGCAACAGGGCAGTAAAACGGGATGCAGACCAGTTCAGTGCATTCAGGTCGGTAAATTTTCCCGCACTGGCTACAGCCGGGGTAGATATCGTTTATCGCGAGGAATTTATCAGATATCCGGCCATGGAAGGAAAACTGAAGGTTAGAACAGGTTTTGATGACAATGTAGTAGTATTGAAGATGTTTCCGGGTATAAATGAACATGTATTTAAATCCGTTATGAATATTCCTGGCCTGAAAGGGATTGTACTTGAAACATTCGGGGCCGGGAATGTTCCCACAATGAAATGGCTGACGGAATGCATTCAGGATTCCATAAAAAAAGGTATTGTTGTTTTAAATGTGACCCAGTGCCAGGGAGGCAGAGTTTCTATGGGCCATTACGAAACCAGTATGGAATTGCTGAAAGCAGGTGTAGTATCGGGAAAAGATATGACGACAGAGGCTGCTGTAACCAAGTTGATGTTTCTTCTTGGACAGGAATTTCCGATCGAGAAAATTAAATTGAATCTGGATAAAAACCTGCGCGGTGAATTATCTAACTAACATTATATTCTCATAAATTTTTATTATTTTGCGCCCTGTTTTTCTGGCATGCCGGAAACCTGGAGAGATGCAGGAGTGGCTTAACTGGCACGCCTGGAAAGCGTGTGTACTGCAAAACGGTACCGGGGGTTCGAATCCCCCTCTCTCCGCTGACATGAATTGTAATCAGGGTGTGGCAGGGACGTTGCATGCAACGTCTTTACAGATCAGAGGCAAACTGATAAAAAAGTTCATAAAATAATTGAAAGATTAAAAATTTTTAAGTCGTATATTTGATTATTTCACAGGAAAACGTGTTATTTGCTGAAAAAATAGAAATTTGTAAACTCAAATAATAAAAATCAAGAAAGTATTAATTAAAATTTAAAATTAATCATGAAAAAACTATTCGCATTAATGGCATTATGTGGGATGCTGTTTTTTATTTCAACAAATGCTGTCGTTGCGCAAGATAACGCAGCAAATCAAGACACTGCCGTTCCGCAGCAACAGGCAAGTCCGGCTGCTGATCCTATAGAGGAACGTGCTGCTGTTGCCGAAGAAGGCCAGTCACTGCATAGCCAGCTAAAGCAAACATTTATCGAAGGAGGTCCGATGTTTATGTCTTTTGTATTGATTACTTTGATACTTGGTCTGGCATTTGCAATTGAAAGGGTGCTGTATTTGAATCTGGCTACAAGTAATACTAAAAAATTGCTGACAAATGTTGAGCAGGCACTTGAAAGCGGTGGTATTGAAGCTGCAAAGGATGTTTGCCGGAAAACACGTGGACCGGTGGCCAGCATTTTCTACCAGGGCCTCGACCGGGCAGATCATGGTATTGATGTAGTTGAAAAATCAATCATTTCCTATGGAGGTGTTCAGGCTGGTTTGCTGGAAAAAGGATTAAGCTGGATTGCACTTTTTATTGCACTTGCTCCCATGCTTGGGTTCCTCGGAACAGTAATCGGTATGATCGGTGCATTTAACGCAATTGAAGTTGCGGGCGATATTTCTCCCTCACTGGTTGCCGGTGGTATTAAAGTGGCTTTGATTACAACAGTTGGTGGTCTTGTTGTTGCTATTATCCTTCAGATTTTTTACAATTACTGCGTTTCTAAAATTGACAGTATTGTAAATAACATGGAAGATGCTTCCATTTCATTATTAGACCTGCTGGTTAAGTATAACATGAAAAAATAATTTATATTCCCATGAATAAAGAAGGTAGAATTGTAACTATTTTATTATGGGTTCTCGTCATTGTTTCTGCAGTGCTTGTTGTTTCATTGATGGTTAATATCAGTGATAATGAAGCTGATGCAACAATGGGGGGATGGATTAATTCCAACCTTATCTGGGCCTATATATTAATGGTAATTGGAGCGGGGGTCGCTGTTCTTTCAGGGATCTTTCATATGGCTACAGATTTCAAAGCAGCCAAAAATGGATTGATTTCGCTTCTGTTTCTAGGAGCAGTTGCTTTGGTATCTTATTTGCTTGCTTCCGATCAGATTCCTCAATTTATCGGAGTGCAAAAATTTATTAATGACGGGTCACTTACACCGCAGGTTGCTAAAAACATTGATGCAGGTTTATATGCCACTTACATTTTGTTGGGACTGGCAGTGTTATCAATAGTTCTTGCGCCTGTAACCCGGTTGTTTAAGTAATTTGATTCGTGGTAAAAAACAGGAAAATTAATTATGGCTAGAAAAGTACCGGAAATACCGTCAGCATCATTGGCAGACATAGCATTTATGCTGCTCATCTTTTTCCTGGTGACAACCACGATGGACGTTGACAGCGGTTTGGAAAGAAGACTCCCACAATGGGTTGACCCGGAAGAAATACCGGATGATCAGCAAATTAAGGAGCGAAATGTGTTCGTGGTTCTGGTTAACAGGAACAACGATCTTCTGGTAGAAGGTGATTATGAGAATTTGGATAATCTGCGTGAGAGAGCCAAGGAATTCATGGCTAATCCATATGATGATCCTGCTTTGCCTGAAAAGGAAGCACAACAGGTTCCTCATTTCGGAGAAGTAATGGTTACCAAAGGAGTAATCTCTTTACGTAACGACCTTGATACCAGATATGGAATGTACATCGCTGTGCAAAACGAACTGGTTGCTGCCATCAATGAATTAAGAGATGAACTGGCAAGAGAGAAATTTGGAAAGGCATTTAATGACCTGGAAAAGGATCAGCAGGATGCAATTCGTGAGGTCTATCCTTCCCGGATTTCAGAAGCTGAGCCCAAAAAAGTAGGAGGAAGTTAATTATGAGTAAGTTTAGAAAAAAAGGTGGTAAGGGATTACCGCCCATTTCAACAGCTTCATTACCCGACATCGTTTTTATGTTGTTGTTCTTCTTCATGGTAAGTACTACCATGCGTGAAGTAACCTTCATGGTGGAAATCAGGCTTCCCACAGCTACCGAACTGTCGAAACTTGAAAAGAAATCACTGGTAAGTTATATTTATGTAGGTGAACCCCTGGCTCAGTATCAGAGAACTTTTGGAGTTTCTTCACGTATTCAGCTGAATGATCAGTTTGCCAATGTTAGTGATATTATGGATTATGTCATCGCTGAAAGAGAAGCAAGAAGTGAGGCAGAAAGGCCTATGATGATTACTTCTTTAAAGGTTGATGAAAATACAAAAATGGGTATAGTCACTGATATAAAACAGGAACTCAGAAAATCTGCTGCCTTGCATATAAATTATTCTTCAAGGCAAAGGGTCGAGAGGTAATGACTTTTTATTAAATCTGTGGCTGATCTGAACTATAAAAAAACAGCAAAAGCCGGGGAATGAATTTTTCTCCGGCTTTTTTATGGCGTGAATAATAAAAAAGGCAAAGTGGTTCCAAACATTCCCATGCTTCCATCCACATTAATTTCATAAACATTTTTTCTGCTAAATTATCAGGTGTATAGTCATGGAATGTTTACGCAATTTTATATCACCCAGGAACAGATTGTTAAAAGTTCTCAGTATTTATATGAAACATAAAAGGAAAGTTGATCTATAACCGGGTTGTGTTTAGCTGGATTGACATCTGTATCTGGAATCACAATGACTATCAATGATATGATAATATTAGCTTAGGGTCTGCTGAGAAACAACTTTTCTTTGGTTTATAGAAACTTATCGCCATTTTTGTAGAAACAAGTGCAAGGATATATGAATAATGCCAGAAAAAAGCGTGCACCTGCTCCGCTTTATGTCTCT
>JAEYNZ010000060.1 GCA_023412195.1 Bacteroidota bacterium | reverse complement strand
GTAACAAGATTGCAAATTTCATAGCGGTGTCCGTGCGGATTTCAGCAGCGGATTCTTGCACGCAGTTCAGTCCTGGTGGACAGGAAGGCGCTCCGAAATCCGCTACGAAAAATTTGCACCTGAGCGTTGGGAAAAATAGTAGGAAACATTCTGCTACATGGATAACATTAATCAAGATTTTTTAGATTCCCTTGACTTGCAAGACAAGGAAATGGAAAGATATATTCCATATGTACTTCAAGATTTGTGGGAGCTTGGAAGTATTCCTGATTACATATATCAGTTGATTAATAATAATATAGATACGAAGAGAATTAAAAGGATTGTTGATTTTGGCTGTGGGAAAGGAGCCGTTTTAATTTATTTAGCAAAAAGACTGAAATTTCAAGGATTAGGAATTGATATTGTGTCTGAATTTATTGAATCTGCGTGTAATCATTCGATTGAAAACTCTGTTAGTGACCGATTAGATTTTATCTCAAGTGACATATTAGAGTATATAAGCCAAAATGAAAAATATGATATTGTAATATACGGTTATGACTCAGGAATTCTTGGAGATGTGCACAAAACAATTTCTCGTTTGCAAAATTGCATATCTGATTCAGGATATTTAATATTAGAAATTGCCTTTACCCCATACTATAAAGCAAAGATTGAAGGTCTACCGACTGACAAGGAATTATTGGAGCAACTGGATAAACCAGATTTAAAAACTATAGATAAAATATTCTGGGATACAGAAAAAATCAGAACAATCAATAACGTGAATAACATTTACATAAGTAAGCGGATTGAAGAACTGAAAAAAGCTTATCCAGAGCAGACACAGATTTTTGAGCGATATATGTCAAACCAGATTGATGAGTGCAAATTGATTGAAAATGAAATGATTTGTTCAACGTGGATATTGAAAAAATAACTACTTTGCACCACACGCAATATAACCAATGTCGGGCGCAGTGTTGGCTTGAAAGCATCTGCCACGCGCAAAGTTTTTAACGGTTGACAGTGATGTCGCCCGCAATCCGCCACTGGTTATATTGCAAAACGTTAGTGGGCATTGTAAAGTACGACAACAAACCAACATACAAATGGAAGAAAAACAAGTTGAACAAATCGAATTAGAATGGAACAAAGCCATTGAGAATAATGATGTTGAATCAATGTCAAAATTTATGTCTGACGAGTGGATAATTTTTTCGGGGGACGGTAATATCACTACGAAGCAGTTATTCTTACAACTTGTTGAGAGTGGTGACTTGAGACATACTGAAATGAATTTTGAAATATTGAATGTTAAGAACTTTGGAAATACTTGTCTTGTGATGGCTAAAGGCACGAGTTCGGGGGATTGGAAAGGACAGACGTTTAGTAACTATGAAGTTTCCTCTACAGTATTTATCAAGGAAAATGACCAATGGCTTGCAGTTCAGACAATGATAGCACCAGCAACTAAATAGTAAACAAGAAACGTATGGCGACAGAAAAGATAAAAAAAACCTGCAAGTATGGACACACTTTCTACAAGAGCAGCGACTGTCCTACTTGCCCAACCTGTGAAAAATTAAAAGAGCCTGCATCAGGTTTTTTAGCACATTTAAGTAATCCAGCAAGAAATGCATTGCTGCATCACGGAATTGATACTATTCAAAAATTATCTAACTATACAGTGAAAGAGATAATGAAAATTCACGGAATAGGTAAAGCTTCTCTACCTACATTTAGAAATGCACTTGAAGAACACGGCCTGACTTTTAAAGAACAAAAGCCAACAAAACGAACGAAAGACTGAAGAACAACGACCTGCTAATATCACCTAAACGAAAGCAGGAGTTTCGTGCTTCGTAGGAAGGAAAGTGCTATATTTGAAGTTCAGTTCTTCGAAGGAAGTCTAGTGGTTAAAATCCCTGCCTGCGTACAGCAGGATCCCGTTACCACCACGCAAAACGTTAGCGGTCATTGAAGTCAACAACACCAAATCCTATAAACAGACGATTGCCCAAAATGCGGACATAAATTTTACAACTCAAATCTATCACATTCTTGTGGGACCTATACCATTGATAATTTTTTAAGAGTAAGACAGAAAAAGCCATTGAACTTTTTAACTATTTCATTTCGGAATACAAAAAAATTGGCGAATTTAAACTTCACCCTGTAAAGACACGAGTTGCGTTATTGACAAAGATGCGTTTCTGTTCAATCAACAAAATCGACAAAGATTTTAATGACATTCATTTTGTTCTGACACAGCCCTACAATGACAATTTATGTTTTCTTCAAATTGAAAACTTAGCCGCTTATTCATCATTTAAAAATCTTTGACAAGAAAGACATCCATTCCGAAGTGAAAAAATTTTTGCAACTTGCCTATGAAATTGGGAAACAACAACATTAAAAAACGACAACAGAACAAATAAAATCAACGATCTGCCAACACCAGCATTATGCTTAGCCCATCGGGCAACGGCACATAGCTGAGAAACCGTTGGTGGTCATTGTAAAAGACGACAGTAGGTAAAATGAACTGACAACAAAAAAGTAATAAAATGAAGAATAAATACATAATCATTGCAGTTATTATTGCATCATTTGCAATGGGATATTTTCTCAAGGATTTTTTTGCACAAAAGCCAGAAAACGACAAAGAAAAAAGCAGAACAGAAAAACAAAATAATATGAAATTAGGAGCATTTTCAATCAGTCTTAACGTGAAAGACTTAAAAACATCGAAAGAGTTTTACGAAAAACTAGGTTTCAACGTCTTTGCAGGGAGTATGGAACAAAATTATCTTATAATGAAAAACGACAATGCACTTATTGGACTTTTTCAGGGAATGTTTCAAGGCAACATTTTGACTTTCAATCCAGGTTGGGACGAGAACGCAAGCAACTTAGAAAACTTTGACGACATCCGTGAAATCCAGAAACATTTAAAAAACAGCGGACTGACACTTACAAGCGAAGCTGACGAAAAAACAGATGGACCTGCAAGCCTGTTGTTAACCGACCCTGATGGCAATGTGATTTTATTAGACCAACATCGTTAATATCTACCACATGAAAGCAGATGGAAAAACAGTAAATGAAATCTTGTCCAATATTCCAGCAGACAGAGCAGTACCATTTAATAAGTTACACAATGTAATTGTTAAAAACCTACCTAAGGGTTTTGAAGCAGCCATTAGTTATGGTGGACTCGGTTATGTTGTTCCTCATACAATTTACCCAGCAGGTTATCATTGTAAACCAAGCGAACCACTTCCATTTGCAGGAATTGCTTCTCAAAAAAATTCTATTAACTTTTACCATATGGGTATCTATTCCGACCCTAAATTATTAGATTGGTTTGTATCAGAATATCCAAAGCATAGCAAACAAAAACTTGATATGGGGAAAAGTTGTGTACGCTTCAAGAAATTAGATGAAATTCCTTTTGACCTTATAGGTGAATTAATGAAAAAAATAAGTGTAAAAGAATGGATAAAAATTTATGAAACGAAATTGAAAAAATAGATCAACGAACCGCTTACACATGGTATAGTGCATACGGTTTAAGCGGTTTGGGAGCGTTAGTGGCTCGTAAAAGTTGGCGTAAACTGATAGGAAATCGCCTCGTACTCCCGCACGACACCATACCATCAACCAGTATGCTCCATACTTAAAAAAAGACAATAACAGCATTTCCAAAAATGATTATCTTTGATATATGCTTACCAGGTATGCCATATTATTCAAATTAAAGGAGTTAAAACCGACTCTTTATAAAAGTTATGCAGTAAAAGAAATCGGATTATTTGGTTCATTCTCTAATGGTGATTTTACTGATGAAAGCGATATAGATCTTCTGGTGGTACTTGAAAAGCCTATAGGCTGGAAATTTTTTTCACTTGAAATTTATCTTGAAAAAGTCTTTGGCAGAAAAGTAGATTTGGTCACTAAAAATGCCTTAAAAGGACAAATAAAAGAAAATATTCTGCAACAAATAGATTACGTGTAGCTTGAAAAAGAAAGACAGACCATTTATCTGGATGACCTTCTTAATGCAATGACATTGATTGCAGAATCCATCGAAGGATATTCTTTTGTTGAATTTATAAGAGATTATAAAACAGTTGATGCAGTAATCCGAAACTAAATATTGTGGTGTAGATTATGAGATTATCCGGGATGTTGCCTCAAACTATTTACCGGGAAATAGAGCTCAAATAATAAAAATTATAAAACTAGAAAATAAAAGCAAAGGAGTAAGGAGATTGTAGAAGTGCTACGGGACACAACACCAGGTTTAGGCAATGGCGGGGTGACGTGTAAAAAAAAGTTTTATCTTCGCTACAACACTTGCCCACGGGGGACTGTGACGACCTTGTCGGCCTTAGCATTCCTCCCAAACCTAAACGTTATGGGCAACATAGTAAAAAACGCAAAAACATCTAATATATGACACTTGAAAAGATTGAGAAAAATGATTTTAATCTGACTGACGATGAGATTTTGGACTTACTGAGAATTAAAACAGATAGCCATGATTTTTATCGTTTAATTTCAAAATCTAATGAGCTTAGTAGAATAAAATTTAAAAATAAAGGATTTGTTTTTACACAGATTGGTATTAATGCAGAACCTTGTTCAAAAAATTGTAGATTTTGTTCAATGGGATTTGAACACTATTCATTAGATTCAGAGTGGAAAAAGGATATTTCAGTATTGAAAGAAGAATTAACACATCTTCAAGATTTTGATTTTAATGACTTCTTTTTAATGACAACAGCAGATTACCCTATTGATAAATTCATTGAAATTGCAAAAGAACTTAAACCATTATTAAAACCAACACAAAGATATGTCGCTAATATTGGTGACTTTGATTTTGATTTGGCTAAGGAATTAAAAGGAATCGGATTTACTGGAGTATACCATATAAACAGATTACGAGAAGGTGTTGATACATTAATTCCAGTAGAAAATAGGGAAAGGACAATTGTCTCAGCATTGAAAGCAGGTTTAGAACTTTACTATTGTATTGAGCCGATTGGACCTGAACATTCGTATGAAGAATTATTAAAAGAGATAAATAGAGCAAGAGACCTAAATATTTCTGTTATGGCTGTAATGAGGCGAATACCTGTACCTGGTACACCATTATATGATTTAGGAAAAATATCTGCTTCAGAGTTGACCAAAATCGTTGCAGTGACAAATTTAGTTGTAAATCCAGAGCGTGCAATGAATGTTCATGAACCGACACAAATGGCTTTATTGGCTGGAGTTAATCAATTATATGCGGAGGTTGGGGCAAACCCTCGTGATACCAAAAGTGATACTGAAAAAAGTCGTGGATTCACACCTGATAAAGCTTGGGATATGTTAAGTGAATCTGGATACATGAAATAATAAACTACGTTAACCCAACATGCGGTCCAATAAGGGTTTCAGAGGTATGCAAAGTTCATTACCCGTATCAATCTTTCGTCTCGCTTGATAGGAACGTCGCTCCACAATCCCTTACTGGCCATACCGCAAAACGTTAGCCGTCATTGTACAGCGACACTCACCAACTCTCACAACAAGACACAAAAACTTCCCTTTTTCTTACATCTAAAATATTTACAATCGATCTTTAAATTTTACAAAATTGTCGTATATAATTGACATTTTGAAATGGATTATTTTTTTTGTGAAAATTTTAATTGACGTTCTTATGAAAGCAAAAACAAAATTAACAAACGTAATTTGGGCTTTGGTATTTGCTATAAGTTTCCCAATAAGTGTATTTTACCTGTCAAAATACAATGTACAAACTCCTCTTGCCTTGCTGATTATCGTTGTTAATGCAATTTTATTCGTGGTGTTTACAGCAAAGCAATTACAAAGCATAAAATCATTGGACGAAGTGCAAATAAGAATACAATTAGAAGCGGTGTCTATTGCTTTTATTTTGTCATTACTTGTCATCATGACTTTTGGAATGCTCGGATTAGTAAAGGCATTAAAATTTGAAGAAATTGACTCCTTGTACATTTTCGCAATGTTATTCTTGTTCTACATTTTAGGTTTAATCATTTCAACACGCAGATACAGATGAAAAACACCATAAAAGTCGAACGAGCCAAAAAGAATTGGACACAAGCCGAATTGGCTGAAAAAATTGGAATTTCAAGACAAGCAATGAATTCTATTGAAACAGGAAAATTTGTTCCTTCTACTCTCTTAGCTTTAAAAATGGCATTTGTATTTGGAACACCCGTTGAGGAAATTTTCAAATTAGAAGAAAGCGATTTTAATTAACTCTAAATTTTAATAACAATGAATGCAAATTCAAAAGACAGAAAAACTTTTATACTTTCAGATAACGACCAGATATTGGGAGAACTGAATTATGAAACTCCATTTTATCTTAAAGCAGAAATTAAAATTCCCAATACCGAAACTTACAAACTTGCACCAGTAGGATTTTTCGGCACAAGCGTTGCTGTAACAAAAGATGGAAATAAAATAGCCAGCCTTTCTATGAGTTGGAATGGAAAAATCATCATCACTTTTCAAGACGAAAGAGAATATGCTCTGAAATTAAGTGGACTTTTTCAAAGCCAAATGATAATGGAAAATAAAATCCAGGAAAAAGTAATTCAATTTGAACCTAAATTTAATTGGAGAGATTTTTATTGCAAGTATGACATTACCTATGATAATACGAATGACAAAGAACCAAAAGATAACTTGTTACTTTTACTTGGTGTCTATGCCGCAAACTATTTTATCGCAACTATATCCGGAGCAAACGCCGGACTAATGTAAAAAACAACGAACAGCTAACAATTGTATGAATTTGTGAAGTAGAAAAGAGATCTAGGCAAGTAAGAGAAAGTAACTACGTAGGATTATAAGCCGTTATCACTGTGTTATAAGCAATAGCGTGCTGAAATTGAGCTTTATGCATTTAATAAATTTTTGAAGTGGCGGACAGGTAATCGCACCGAAAGACACTACTGCTCATACACTTGACAGTTATGGCATATAAAAAATGAACCACGCAAAGGGATTAGAAAAAAAGGAATGATGAAATTCTTACATTTGGGTATTTAAAACAAAGAACCCGGCTTCATCAATTATCAATTGACGTTAAAATTTAAGGATGAAAAGTGGCTTGATAATCATGAATACAATCCTGGCAGACAAGACAACGGTCGGAAATCCGCTACGAAATTTCGCACTTGAGCGTTGGTCACAATTATAAAAACTGACAGACAATGGATATACTTAATTTGATTGTTGGATTATTCATGATTGGTATTGGATTTTTAGTTAAATCCGCACCTGATTTGATTGCTGGATATAACACTATGTCCAAAGAGAAAAGGAAAAATGTTGACATTGAAGGTTTATCGACTTTTATGCGCAATGGATTAATCACTATAGGATTGTCAATTATAATCGGATACTATTTATTTAAATGGATTGGTTTTACAATGATTGCCAATTCAATGATATTGATAGTGACTTTAATCGGGGTAACAATCTTAGTTATAAATGCTCAGAAATTTGACCATAACAAGACTAAGAAAACTAAACTGTCATATTTTTTTCCTGGATTGGTATTTTTATTCGTTATAGGGTTAATAACTTATGGATTTATCCCATCAAAGACAATTTACAGTAATGATACGATTCGATTTTCAGGAATGTACGGATTTGAAATAAGTATTGACGAAATTGAAATTGTTGAACTTTCTAATGAATTACCCACAATTAAAATGCGGACTAATGGATTTAGTTTTGGTTATATCAAAAAAGGGTTTTTCAACCTTGATAAATTTGGCAAAAGCAGATTGTTAATCCATTCTGATTTATTTCCGTATTTGATAATGACCACAAATAATGGGGACAAAATTATCATCAATTTCAAAGATAAAATTGAAACAGAAAAGACCTTCAACAAGATTAAAACAATGATAGACAAATAAATAACTGTGGCCAATAAATAGGATTTCTAGTGGCACGCAGTGTCAAACAGGAAGTCCGTGTTGAACTAAGTCCCCGCTATGGACTTATCATCGAAGTCAGTTATTCTTTTTGAGTTTTAAGTGGAGATTAGCTTGCGATCAGATCCTGATTCGATTTTCTTGTCAGGCAATTTTTGCAGTTTTTTATGTTTTGGATTTTATCCAAGCGAGCTACTTGCTGACCAGATCTATTGTACCGTGCCAATCGGGCGGCGTTGAAAGGAAAGGGCATAAGGCTAATAGCGAAGCCGTTTGGACCTCCTTCGGCAGTGCAGATTCACTTAAAACCGGGAGAGCGCAATCCAATCGAAGGTAAGTTCGGTCAGGCGAAAACAGCATATGGGTTAACCCGAATTAAAGCCATCATGGATTGCCAGCATTATTTTGGTGCTTAACCTGGTCAAACTGGCCGGGGTGGCACTCCCGTGCCTTTTGTTGAGGTGGACAGAAAGTTTTTCAGCAAGGATGAATAAGATCTTCTTAACGAAGTTTGCGACGAATAATGATATCTACTACATTGTGGAATGGTAAATAAGAAAAGCTAATAGAGTTAATTATAAAATCATGGCCTGAGTTTTTCAGCAGGCCCTAATTAAAGGTAAACGGAGAGTAACTGCAGATACAGCGTTAAGATTTTCATCTTATTTCGGTAGGACTGTAAAATTTTGGCTAGGACTTCAAGACGACTATAATTCCGAAGAAGAGAGAACAGGCAAACAAGATATATTTTCTAAAATAAAGGTAAACGCACCACAAAGGCCACTATAGGTAAGCGTGGGGATAGCGGTTGCTTTCAGCATCTCGTCTTCGCTTCAGCGTTTTCCACAGGGGATTTGAACGAACTCCTAATACCAGGTCTGCCATATTGCAAATCGTTGAAATTTAATGCTCAAGGGCATAAAAAACATCATTGAAAAAGTCTATTTTTGAAAGGGAAAAGATGTCGAAAGAATCTGAAATCATAATTTATTGAAATGTATTTGTTGAGGAATATCTGCCTTCAAAGAGAAAATTAAAAATGCAAAATTTCAAACAAACATTCAGAATAATTTTAAAGAATAAAAGGACAACATTATTATTACTTTTTTCGCTTTCTGCTGGAATAACAGCTTATGTGTTAATTTCAGCAAATGTTTTTTATAATAAATCATATGACGTACATTTTGCTGATTATAAATATATATACCGTATTGTTTCTTCTGCTTATACAGATAATGTACTAACAATTATTCAGCCCCGAACCCAAAGAATTCTGGGACAAAAGCTCAAAGAAAATTATCCTGAGATTAAAGAGGCCGGATATCTTTGTGGGACGATTGAAAACCACTACAAAATAGGAGACAATTGCTTTACAAATAACAATGGATTTCATTGTTCAAGTGGATTTATAAAACTTTTTTCCATTGAAACTACTCCACTGATAAATACTGACTTATTGACTAAACCAAACACAGCAATCATTTCCAAAAGTTTTGCAGGGAGATATTTCAAAAATGAAAACCCTGTAGGAAAAATCATACACCAATATCCAGATCATGAATTTGAAATTGAAGCTGTATTTAATGATTTCCCCGTAAATTCACATGTTACACCTGATTTTCTTATTTCATTTCATGATAACATGCATTTGCCTCCCCCATTAAAAGATGGTTGGGGAGAATTCGCCTTTTATACTTATTTGAAAATAGATGCAAATGCAGATATAAAGAAGATCGAAAATGGTATTTCCGAAATTTCTAATGATAATAATAGTAAATCATCTGATACGGAGTTCAAATATGAATTACAACCATTAAAAAATATTCACACTAAATCACACTTGACAAATGAAATCAGTTCAAATATAAGAGGCGACTACTTAAATATTTTACATCTGATTAGTATTTTCATAATGATTGTGGCAGGATTAAATTATATATATTTCTCTTACACCCGTATTTCAAATAATTCCGTTCAGTTTGGAATAAAGAAGGCTCTAGGTGCAAAGAACCGTGAATTATTTTCTATGTTTTTAAATGAATCACTGATTATCCATTTAACAGCTTTGATATTTTCTTTTTCTGCCATTTTATTGTTGCACGAACTCACTGATGTTACTATCAGAACCAAATATTTTACAATTCCTCCTATACAATTCTGGGTTGGCTTAATTTCGGTTGTTATTGCCAGTTCTGTTTTGAATCCAACTGTTCTGTTGTTAATGTTGGCCAGAAAAAGCTCACTGACATTGCTTACGAAAAGATTAGGATCTTATCATAACACTTTTTCTTTCAGACAAGGATTTATGGTATTCCAATTTCTAATAATTATCTTTTTAATTTCTTCTGTTATTGGCATGAACAAACAAGTAACCTTTTTAAAAACAAAAGACAAAGGAATAGATATTTACAATAAAATTGTAATAAAAACTCCATCTCATTTAAAAAGGAATTCAAATAGAATTAGCGACCTTGATGTTTTTGAACAGGAAATAGCTAAATTACCTGGTGTAGAAATCGTTGCTGTTTCAAGCAGTATCCCTGGAGATATCCCCTCTTACGACTATAATGCTTCTGTTAATTACAGTATGAAAGGGATAAAAACAGCCATTATTGTGGCTAATAATAATTTTATAAAATCATATCGGATAGAACTTAATGCAGGGGAAGGCTTTTTTGATCATGGAATTAACAGAGGATGTATAATTAATACAACCTGTATGAATCAGTTAGGTTTTGAAAATCCATCAGATATAATAGGAAAAATAGTGTATTTAAAAGACGAAAGCGGTTTGCAGAAAATTGAAGAAAAGGTTGTCGGTATATGTAATGACTTTAATTTTTCAAGTATTAAAGAAATGCCAAAACCAACTGTTCTAATGGATTGGACAGAAAATATGTTGTGGGGTAAATATACATTATCAATTAATCCAAATATTGATAAAACGGATCTATTATCACAATTACATGAACACTTTAACAGAACATTTCCGAATTACTCCTTTGAGTATATTTGGGATAGTGATTTTTATGATAAGCAGTTCGAAGAAGAAAACTCGATTATTTCAAGTTTAAAGAATTTTGCACTTGTAGCTATAATATTGGGAGTTCTGAGTCTGCTTTCAATGGCATGGTATGAATCACTTTCAAGAACAAAAGAAATAGGAATCAGAAAAGTGAATGGAGCAAGGCAATCTGATATTATAAAATTATTGAACCGGAATTTTGCAAAAGGAATTGGATTTGCCGCAACAATAGCAGTTCCTTTGTCATGGTATTTTTTAATTAGCTGGCAAAGCTCATTTGCATATAAAGCGAACATTAATATTTGGATTTTTCTGATTTCAACTGGCATTGCCTTTATAATCGGGATAACAACTGTTACATTTCAGTCTTTGAAATCAGCAAATAATAATCCAGTTGATTCCCTAAAATATGAATAGTATAATGCCAATTGGTAACACGCAGGGGTGAAGTGGCAATCAGATTACCGGTTTTGCTGCACCCCTCCTGAAAGTGGCATGAGATATTGGAATCAGTCACAGGGATTGAATCTTATTATCCGATTAAGAAACAATGAGCAAATTCCGGATGGGGTTTCTGTAAATTTTTGTAACTTGTAATGTGCTCGCTAAATTTGAGTTGACTACCTGGAAGACTGTAACACCTAAGCATGTGAAAAATATTCCATGAACTTTAACAATATTGTTAAAATGAAAGCAACTATTTATGCAATTACCATTTTTCTGACAGTTGTATTTTCACTCTCAGTGAAAGGTCAGGCTTTTTTTGATCTCGAATCAGGTGTTGTTTTTCCCGGTTATAACGATGTCCGCATTCCGGGCGAAGGGGGTACATTCTTTTCCTTAAAAGATGACCTCACACCACAGAATGAATTCTTCTACAGGATAAGGCTTGGTTATACGATTAATTCGAGGCATACGCTATTTTTATTATATGCCCCCCTGGAAACACGTTCAGAAGGAAGTAAGGCAGAGAATATTTTATTTGAAGGGGTGGAGTTTCCTGCAAATTCGCAACTTGAAGGCACATATAAATTTAATTCCTACAGGTTGACATACCGTTATGATATTGTGCAGAAATCCGCTTTTATATTCGGGTTTGGGTTCACTGCAAAGATCAGGGATGCGAAAATTGCTCTTTCCTCGCCTGGATTGGTATCTGAGAAAACCAATGTGGGATTTGTCCCAATCATAAATTTCAGGCTGAAATGGAAGATGCATGATCATTTGGGGCTCCTGCTCGAAGGTGATGCACTTGTCGCACCGCAGGGCAGGGCTGAAGATGTTCTGCTTGCATTGACCTATAAATTGTCTGATGTAGTTGGAATCAGGGCAGGTTACAGGATTCTTGAAGGGGGTGCAGATAATGATGAGGTTTACAATTTTTCTTTATTCAATTATGCGTCTGTTGGAATAAGTTATACTTTACGGAAGGCTAAATAAATGTATTGTCCCTTACGCCCTAAATGTCCTGAGAGGTTTTATCTTTTCATTTCTACCACTCCGGAAAGGAATTAAAACTGGCAGTGTTTGCTCCGGAATAAAACCTTTATTTGCCCCCAGCTTTTCTAATATCACCACTCTTAAAAGTGGTTGCCTTTGACCTGAATCGCTGGCATTGTTTGAAGCGGATTATCCATTAAGCAAGAGGCACCCACCTATACATATTTTTACAAAAAGTTTCTTTTTATTAATTTTACACGTATAGACTGATAGTTAAAATAACGTGTTATGAATACCAAATTAACATTGACAATTGAGCAATCAGTAATAGATAAGGCAAAGAAATATGCAAGGGTAAAGGGAGAAGCCTTTCTGATATTGTAGAAAATTATCTAAAGGTGATTATTAAAGAAGATGATAAAAATATGATAGATTCTACCCCTATTTCTTCATCTTTAAGGGGATAAGAAGGAGTTGTCAAAAGGATTATCAAGAAAGTACTTATGATATGGATAAAGTATTTATTGATACAGTTCTAACCTTAGATTTCTTTTTTGATTGAATACCCTTGCTGAATGTAGCGCTAAAGTGATAGGTTTATGTGAGGCAAATAGAATTTCGGGATATGTGACACCTGTGATAGATAGTAATGTTTATTACATATTGCGACAAACAGCCCGGCATGACAAGGAGATTGAATAACTATAACTGTTACTTTCATTTATGGACGTATTATTGATGGGCAGGGAGGTAGTAAGTAATGCACTTAATTCAGATTTTGAAGATAGTTTACAGAATATGCGGCCATAAAATATGGTGAAATTAATGTAATTCTTACCCGAAGTTTAAAAGATTTTAATAAAAGTGAGATCGGAGTATTGACACCTGAATCAGGCATTAAATCTGCCATTCGATAGTTCCATAGTCATTACAAGCCAGAGCGGTTTATCCGGACAGGTGCCTGAACTTTTCTCATGTATACATGTCTGCTGCCATCCAATAGGAAGAACCTGTCCTTAATTCTTTATTTGATATTAAACACCTATATTTTCCCGATAATGTATTTTAAACATTTTAACGATTAACAAATCTTTTAACGATTCACCAAATTTTCTTATTAAAACTTAACAAAATTTCATAATGTTTTATTTATAATCAACTTATTTTTGCATGATTAAAACAAAAAACATAAACTTTAAACCAACTTCATGTTACGATTATCATTTACTTTCCTTCTATTGGTTTTCACTATGATCATACACGCTCAAACTATGAATATCAGCGGATTTATCCGGGATGAATCTACCGGTGAGAACCTGATCAATGCGAATGTTTATGAACAAAGTTCATTAAAGGGTACCATTAGCAACGAATACGGTTTTTACAGTTTATCGCTGCCAAAAGGAAAAAATACATTGGTTTTTTCTTTTGTGGGATACAAAAAGAAGGAAATAGAGATGAACCCGGCTTTGGATACAACTTTAAATGTTGAGTTGGAATTACTTTCTGAACTGGAAGAAATAAACGTATACGGCAATGAAGTTTCTAAATTGGAACGTACCCAGATGAGTATGGTAGAGCTAACGACCTCCAGCCTGACAAAAATCCCTGTTTTACTTGGTGAACCCGACGTGCTTAAAGTGATTCAGTTGCTTCCGGGTGTACAGTCGGGCACCGAAGGGACGAGCGGAATTTATGTCCGTGGAGGTGGGCCCGATCAGAATTTATTTTTACTTGATGGTGTCCCGGTTTACAATGCAAGCCACTTATTTGGTTTCTTTTCTGTTTTTAATCCCTCAGCCATAAATACAGTAAAATTGTATAAAGGCGGTTTTCCTGCAAGGTTTGGCGGACGGCTTTCGTCAGTTGTCGATATCCGGATGAAGGAGGGCAACATGAAGGAATTTAAAGGTGAATTTTCTGTTGGTTTGATTTCCTCCCGGTTTTCAATTGAGGGGCCAATTAAAACAGATAAAACATCTTTCATTGTTTCGGGCAGAAGGACTTATATCGATCTGCTTGCGCGGCCGCTTATTAAAATTGCAAACAACAGTACCCAGGGCAATGACTATGCTGCAGGTTATTATTTTTATGATTTGAATGCAAAAATCAACCACATGTTTTCTGACAGGAGTCGGCTCTATTTTTCATCCTACCTGGGATTAGACAAAGCCTATGCTGTTAATGAAGGATACTTTGTTGACGAACATATCAGGTTTGACGAACGGAATGAAAATGGGCTCAAGTGGGGAAACATTACAAATGCGTTGCGGTGGAACTATGTTTTGAATCCAAGAATGTTTGGAAACTTAACCATGACATACAGTAATTATAATTTTAATGTAGGTGATGAGTGGGTAATTCTTAATACAAGGGAACAAACTCAAAGTGAAGATATTTTCAATTATAATTCAGGAATTGAAGATTTTGCCGTAAAAGCAGATATCGATTTTTTTCCCGGAAAGAGTCATTCAGTAAAGTTCGGCATGGAAAATATATTTCACAGATTCAGTCCTGGTGTAAATCATCAAAAATATTCGGATGGGGAACCCGGGGGTGAACGTGCCGATACGATCTACGGGAATCAAAATATCCAGGCGAATGAACTTCGTTTTTATGTGGAGGACATTATTGACCTGTCGTCAAGGTTTAAGATGAACATAGGGAGTCATGTTTCGCTTTTCAATGTTCAGAACAGAGCATACACTTCATTCGAACCGAGGGTTTCGCTACGCTTTCTTGGTTCAGAAAATTGGTCCCTGAAAGCATCATATGCCAAAATGAGCCAGTACATTCACCTGCTTACAACTTCAACTATAAGTTTGCCTACCGACCTGTGGCTTCCTTCAACCAAACAGGTAAAACCACAGATTTCACATCAGGTGGCATTGGGCGGGTTTTATAAACTTCCAAAAGGATTGGATGTTTCCGTTGAACTATTTTATAAAACAATGGACAACCTTATTGAATATAAGGAAGGTGCTTCATTTACCGGAATCAGTTCAGGCTGGGAATCGAAAATTGAAACGGGCAGAGGCTGGGCTTACGGGATGGAAGTGCTGCTGGAGAAAAATATAGGGAAATCAACCGGCTGGCTTGGTTATACATTGTCGAAATCGGACAGGAAGTTTGAAAACCTGAACTTCGGTGAAGTTTTTCCGGCAAAATACGATCGCCGTCATGACATAAGCCTGGCCTTTACGCACAAGTTCAGTGAACGTATCGACATGGGTGCCACATGGGTATTCGGAACAGGGAGTGCAACCTCCCTGGCATTGCAGAATTATTCTCCGGGGTATTACATCAGTTCTACTGGAGGTAACCCTGCAATTGAATATTACGGAACAAGAAACAATTACCGGCAGCCAAATTATCACCGTTTGGACCTGGGTATTAATTTTCATAAGCAGAAGAAGCATGGAATAAGGACGTGGACCTTTGGATTATACAACGCCTATAGCAGGCAAAATCCATTTTATCTTTTCTGGGGGCATAATACAAGAGGAGGATACAACGATGACGGCTGGTATTATGAAGATTCTGAACGGGTTTTAAAACAAGTGAGCCTATTTCCATTGATTCCTTCTGTTTCCTATAACTTTAAATTCTAAGATATGAAGACCGCACTAAAGGTATTTTTTTGTTCGGCCATGGCAGTAATGGTTCTTTCATGTGAAAAAACGATTGAATTTAAATCAGCGTACATCCAGCCAAAAATTGTGGTTAATTCTGTATTAAGGGCAGGAACCGACAGAATTATTGTAAGTGTTGAAAAAAGCAGGAGTGTTTTGGATGATAAACCATTTTTCGAAGCACTGCCCGATGCCAGGGTAATATTATTTGAAGACGGAACATTGATTACAGAACTGGGATATGCAAGTGTAATTGATACTTTTACACAATACCTGAATTACGGAGTTGTGAATAAATATCCTTATGAACATGGTATATATATCGATTCATTTATAACAATAAAACCCGGTTCAACTTACCGGCTGGAAGTATTAAAAGAAGGTTTTGAACCCGTGGTTTGTGAAACTACCGTTCCTTACCCCGTACCTGTAACTGAGGGTGAGTACCTTATTGAAAAAATCCCCCAGCAGTATGGACCTACGAAATATAAGGTGAAACTAAACCTTCATATTGATGATCCCCAAAATGAAGACAACTACTACAGGATTCAGGCTTATAAAATGCGGGGGGTAGAAAAGGCTTTTTTAAAGAACCGCTACCACTATGGTGGTGGTTATGGGTATTATAATCCGAATGATGATCCCGAAGGCATTGTTGCAACCGATACCATCATTCAAAGTATGGAGTATCCTAATCAAATTTTTTCGATGGATCCGGTGTTAACAGCAAACACAAATGCTGATATTTTGGGTACGGAATCAGATGTTACTGAATTTTTTACCGATGAATTAATGAACGGCTCGTATAAATTATCGTATTGGATGAACACTCACCGTGATATTTACACACAGTTTCATGAATACCTGGAACTTAATACCATTATAAGCAGCATCTCCAGGGAACTTTATCTTTATTCAAGATCGAGAATCCAGCAATCCATGACCAAAGGCAATCCTTTTGCGGAGCCGGTACCGGTATATACTAATGTTATGGGCGGACTTGGAATTTTTGGCTCAGAAGCTGCCAGTCGTTTCCGTACAATCATAGGTGAATATCCTGTGGAAGGGAAAACCTACATAGATGAATATGATTACCGGCGGGAGGCAGTTCCTTAATCATTTTATTTTTACTTCTGTCATATAATTTAATAACATAAAGACGACTTTGCTTCAGAAAGGAGTAAGAAGCTGCTTGTTGTTATTTTCAAAAATATCTCCTCACTTTACTGGCATATATGGGATATTCATCAGGATAATGAACCTGCAGGAATTTCTCTTCTTTAAGAATGAACAGATGTATGCTGATCAATGCCAGGATCGCCATAGTAATAAAAAGTGGAGCAGGGAATACAATTGCCTGCCCGATAAAAAACAGGTCGATTGATAGGAAAAAGGGATTTCTTGTGCATGAAAATATTCCGGTGGTGATAAACTTCCCCTGGTTGTTTTTGCTCATTCCAAACCTCAGGGAAGACTTAAAATGAAGCAAGGCAAAAAGCATCACGAGGACCGATAACAATATGAATGTTGCCCCCGCCGCATGGAGCATAAAGTATTCAATCAACCTTTGAGTCAGGAATGCAGGAAGAAGAGGCTTCTTCAGTTGGAAGACAGGCTCAGCAAGCCCCCACAGCCAGGCCAGAAACAGCATCAGGAATATTGGGTAAATAAGAAGGTAACCCCGTTTATTACCTGATTCCTTCGCAGTTACTTCAATTCTTTTTTTTCGAAGGACTAATACTTTTATTAAAATAAGCAGGAAGATAATCAGCAATCCTGCCAAAGGAATAATGCTCAAAAAACACATCTGGTCTTTTGAGCATTAAATGTAATTATTTTTAATTTTTCAGGCTTCCTTAAGCAGCTATTAATTGAAATCATTTACGGGGAGGTGGATCAGATATTGGGAAATGAGAACCCAAAGGTTACCGGGTACAATTCCGGCCCCCGGCCTTCCTTAAACAGCGGGGTCATGCCGTAGTTGACAAACACGCAGAAGTCGCCGAAGCCAATTCTGCCAGTAAGATCATACTTAAACTGGTTCAGGTTAAAATTGCTACGCGATTTTTCCTTATCATTCCTGTACTTGTACTTAGTGTGTGAACCTATATTCACACCGCCAATTACACCACCTGCTATATACAATCTTTGATGACCCATGCGCAATGGCGTTTTTATCTCAAGCATCATTGGAGCAGTGAGGTAAACAACATTTAGTTTGGATTTTCTGAGTCCTTCAGGATCCAGCGGGAAAGGAACCACTATTCCGTCACCATCCATTTTTGTAATGGTAAGTGGCCTGTCGAAGGTAAAGTCCATGAAGCTTAATCCGATTCCGGTAACAAGTCCGAAATTGTTGGCTTCGTTTTTAAAAGCCCACTCCGCAAAATTCAGGTTTACAGTAATTGATTTTCCATAGTGAAGGTCCATAAAATCAAAGATGCCCGGTTCAAGTGGGTTATAAATCGAATAATCGGTCTGATGGAAGGTATTCATCCCGAATTCCAGCCCTGCCCAATGAGGATTAAAACTGCCGGTATATTTTTTTTGACGTTCTTCCTTGTCAATTTTCACGAATGTTCCATTTCCTCCATCTACCACCTTAAATGTACGCCTGCCAACACGAATATGGGTTGTATCGCCCCACTCATCTGTTACAACCTCCACGCCCCTGTCGTTCCCCACTTTAACATGGGTCGATCTCCCATCCTCAATAACAGTTACTACGTTTTTCTTTATAACTTTTACTTCAGTGGTATCAGACTGTGCATAAAGATTAGCGGACATCATGCCGCACAGGATCAAGTAAATTAGCCGTTTCATAATTTTCTGTTTTATAAATTCTTTTCCTCTGACGGACAGATCCTCATGAAAGTTACAGGCAGAGATTTTTTTGATAAGAAAAAGGTAATGCCGGATGAGGAAACCGGCCAGAATCGGCATGATCAGCGATTGGATCATGCATTTATCAGCTGGAGATGAACCTACTCATTTCTTGTTGGAATAGAAAAAGCAAGCAGGCGGGAGTCGAATGAAAGTTCGGTTATCTGGCCTTCGGAATTGGTTTCGTAATTAAACTTTTCTCCTGAGATGCTGGACATCAGGTTTAAACCCACCTGGGTGACCTTAATCAGCGACAGGTTGCCGATACCTGATTTCTCCTTGATTACCTGTCCCAGCAGACGTTCCTCTTCCACCGCAACAGGCAGTTCAGGAAGAACATTTTTAACAGGAACCAGATGATGTGTAAAATCTTCTCCTGATGCAAGGGTGATGTTCCTGCTGCTTAATTTTTCAGGTACTTCTTCAGGAGCCCTTACCTCAGCGACTAAATCATGATTTATCCTTCCTGTAGTAGTTTCACGCAGGCTCTTTGAAGGCTGGTTTTTTGGTTCAGCTTTCTTAACAGGGGCTGCATCTTCTTCCTTTACCGGTATAGGATCCTGTTTTTTCTCCGTATCTGCAGGTAATGATGTAGCTTCTGGTTTCTCATTTTTATTCTCAGGATCGGCTGCAACAACAACAGGGTTTTCAGATTCCCAAGGAACAGAATTGATATATTCGGCAGTGCTGTAAACAAAGAATGCAAGAGTAAGAACTGCAGCCACTCGTGTAGTCCAAAGTAAAACCGTTCTTGTAGCAGAATACCTGTACAACCGGTCTTTTTTATAAAAGATGATATTATGATCGGGTGTCTGTATTGTTTTTTCAAATAGTTCAGCCTCTTTTTGTTTTGCCGGGTTTTTCTGCAGGAATGACACAAAGCGTTTCTTTTCAGGCTCTTTCAGATCACCTTCGAGTAAGGCTATGGCAGTATCATTAAACTTCTCTACCTGGTCAAATTCTTCCTTGAAGAGTATATCCTTATTTTCAAATTTAACATCTTCGGGTTTTATGCTGATCAGTCCTGCCTGTTGAAGTTCTTCCTTCAGATCCGGATTGGCCTGCAGAAATTCAATAAAATCATTGACCAGTTCTTCATCGAGATTTCCTTCAAGGTAATCAAGGAAATATACTTCATAGTTATCTCTTGTTATTTCCATTTCAAATGACTGTTTCCATTTTACCAATATAATTTTTCAAAAATATCCTGGCGCGGTAGATATATACTTTAACCTGCGATTCATTTAATCCGGCAATATTTCCTATTTCGCTATAGGAATAGCCTTCATAATCGCGGAGCAAAAGTACCATACGCTGGATTTCGGGCAGTCGTTCAACTGCTTTCTTTAATACTTCACCAAGGTCGGAATAGTTATCCTCCCTGCATTCTTCGTTAACTGTTGTATCTTCAATAAACGACTGGCGCTGTTCCTTACGTATCCGGTCGATCATGGTATGGTAGGCTGTTGTAAAAAGATATGACTTTACCTTTTCTCCATCTACGTTTATGATATTTTTCCAGAGCTTTTCGTAACTGTCCTGAACGATGTCTTCAGCTTTATGGATATCCCGGATGCTCTTAAGGACATACCTGTAAAGGCGGTCTGAATATAGATTCACGGCACTGTTGTATTCTTTTACTGTCATCGGTTTCCATGGACTCTGTTCAAGGTATAAGACGGACAAAGGAATCAGATGTTACAGTCTTTAATAAAAAAAGCTTCGGAATTACCGAAGCTTTCTAAATTATATCTGTTGAAGTGGCAACAACCTTTTTCAGATTGTTTGCAGCCAGCCATATTTATCGGGCTCATCGCCATACTGGATGGCGCGCAGTTTATTGTATAATTTTACAGACCATTTACCTGGTTCATCACCATACCTGAACCACTTATCGTTATCAGCATCATATACACCTTTTATCGGAGAGATGACAGCAGCAGTACCACAGGCACCCACTTCCTCAAATTCAGCCAGTTCTTCGAAAGGTACCTTGCGTTGTTCCACCTTCAATCCCATTTCTTCTGCAAGTACCATCAGACTTTTATTTGTAATGGAGGGAAGAATCGAATCAGACAGCGGTGTGATGTAAGTATTGTTCTTTATTGCGAAAAAGTTGGCTGGCCCGCATTCATCAAGGTACTTCTTTTCACGGCTGTCAAGGTACAGAACAGCTGAGAATCCTTCCTGCTTGGCAAGTTTACCTGCGCCCATACTGGCTGCATAATTTCCTCCAACCTTATATTTGCCTGTTCCCTGAGGTGCGGCACGGTCGTACTTTCGCATTATAACCAGGTTTGTGGGTTTAAACCCTTCTGGGAAATAAGGTCCCACAGGCATTACAAAAACCATGAACAGGTATTCGCTGGCAGGCTTCACCCCGATTTCGGGCCCGGTACCTATCAATAAGGGCCTGATGTAAAGTGAAGCACCGCTATCGTGAGGAGGTACATAATGCTGATTCATTTTTACGGCCATGCGTACAGCTTCCATAAAAGTTTCCACCGGAAGTTTGGCCATCATAATACCATCACTCGACATTTGCATGCGACGTGCATTTTCATCCATCCTGAAAATGCGGATTTTACCATCCTTCCCCCTGAATGCCTTTAATCCTTCAAAAGCTTCCTGTCCATAATGGAGAGCTGTTGCTGACATGTGGATATTTATGGTATTGGAAGAGCTTATCTCCAGTTCACCCCATTTCCCGTTCCGGTAGTAACACCTGATGTTATAATCTGTATCACGGTATCCGAAGCCTAAATTGTGCCAGTCAAAATTTTCCATGTTATATTTCCTTTAATTGATTTGAAAGGATTGTTAAATCAATTTTGGCAAAATAAACAATTTTTATGGTTGGCAAACAAGAGATAAGTCAGGGATATGCTGAAAAACAGGATGATTTAACAGTCTGTAAAACGCCATCCTGTATAATCATTCCATGGTTTCAATTTGCAGGTAATACCCGTTGTGTTTACGGATGTTCAGTACCCTGCTTTCGTCGAAAACAAGGTATTGGCCCTTGATGCCTTTGAGTGCACCTTCTATGACAGGCTCTTTGTCAAATGTAAAACCTTTAACCTTGTCAGGATAATCAAGCATTGGGTATTGAATATGAACAACCTCATTATTGTGGCAGTAATATTTTTGAAGTTCTGATGGCAATAAATCATACACTCTGTGCTTTTCTTCTGAAAGATTTATGATTTCATTTCCGGGACTGGTAAGCATACTTTGCCAATGGGTACGGTCGGTAATAAACCGCGACAGGTAAAGTTCCATGACTCCTGCAATATGCCGGCTGGGAGTGATAGCAAGTTTAACGGCATAAGTTGCTCCCTGGTCAATCCATCTTCCGGGGATTCCTGTATGCCTTGTTACACCCACTTTAAGTTCGCATGCCACTGCCAGGTATACAATATGATCGATTAGATCCTGTTTTTCTGCCCATTCCATACTTCGGGCAATTCCATAATGAGATTTTGACAGGGCAGGTCTTATGACTGATTCCGCAGCCTCGGGTGCAGTCTGCAGGCAGCGGTAACAAAATCCCTGGCTAAATGACCTTTTGGTTCTTTTACCGCATGATATGCAGTTTATCGTTCCTGTAAAAGATAACTTCATCCTGGTGCCGATAAGGGAATTCATGTAAACTTCATGCTCACCGACTGGCAGGTAATAATCCACAGGGGAACCCAGCACCGTACGCATTTTCAGAATATTACCTTCAATAACCATAATGTCTTCTTCTGAAGTAAAAAGTTTGAGGGGAAAATATAATTAATCGATGAATATCAAAAGTAAAACAGGATGAAACATATTTCAGACGTTAATTCTTATCAAATATTTTATTTCATTCAGAGGTTAATCATCAAAGCCTGGCCTTTTAAAATCCATCGCTGTAGGAAAGGTTGTCAGCAAACTCCTTTTGATTCTTGAAAGCATTGAAAGGAAGTTTAAAATATCATCTTCATAATCCTTCAGTTCAGGATAGAGAACAGCCAGTGCTTCCATAGAACGGTTTATTGCAATAATTGCTATTTTGGCAGAACCACGGTTGTCAAACAAGGAATCTTCTTCCGGGTTTTCTTCCTGAATCCTGTTGTCAAGATCAAAATGTGAGCGATGAACCTTTGCCGAAATATAAAAACAATACCACTGAACAACTTCCAGGGCTTCTGCAAATTTCCGGGTAATTTCCTGATTATTGTGAATCATGAGCAATTGGTTAGCTTTATTCCTTAGCTTTTCACTGTTATTATCCAACCATTTACACAGAATCAGGCCATATTCATTGGCAAGTTTTTCCACCGGGGTATCAACATGTTCCTGTTCTTCCTCAATTGGTAGTTCATCAAGGTTAATACCCATTTTGCTGGCATCTTCAGAAATCATATCAAGCGTTACCTCGAAAGACAGTCTGATTTGTTCCCAGAACTTCTCATTATCGATATCGTTTGTTACCGGGTCGTTACAATTTTCCTTCATTTCCTGTTCATGCGCCCATGTAAGACATTTATGAGAAAGGGTACACCGTTCACACCAGCGATCGCAGTAATTATAAATGCCAGGAATAAACCGGCCGCTGTCAACCAGGTCATCAAGCGTTTGCCTGAATTTTTGCTTCTTTGATTCCATAACATTGTATTTATAGTATAAATATACGACAATGAGCTTACACAATAAACCACGATAGGTCAATAAAAACATGGTTATCCTAATAATCCTGTAGCGGGATACGGAATAAGGGTTTTTCAATTTTCAATTCCTTACAATTTCAGGGAAAGAATACCAGGAAATTTTTATCTTGCAGCCAATTAAATATAGACCCGCATTAAAGAAAAAATCAGGTGATGAAAAATGTTGTATTCTTTTTATTTGCAGTGGCTTCTGTTTTCCTGCTGACTGCATCGAAACCCGATAAAAAATATTATAATGAACTGTACAGGCCCCAATTCCATTTCACACCAGAAAAGAACTGGCATAATGATCCCAACGGTCTTATTTATTATGACGGAGAATACCATTTGTTTTACCAGTACAATCCAAAGGGAAAAGAGTGGGGCTATATGCATTGGGGCCATGCTATCAGCACTGACCTTGTACATTGGGAGCATCAGCCTGTAGCTATATATCCTGATGAAAACTCGGAAGACAAAGAACGCTGCACTGCCTTTTCAGGATCGGCCATTGTGGATGAAAATAATCTTCTGGAAAAGCAGGATGGAGAAGTAAAAACCCTGGTTGCATTTTATACCAGCCAGCACTGCGGACAGCGTATTGCCTACAGCACCGATCGTGGCCGCACATGGGTAAAGTATGAAGGGAATCCGGTCATTGCGTTTGATGAGAAAGATGATGCACGGGATCCTAAGGTAGTATGGCATGAACCTTCAGGAAAATATGTTATGGTGCTCTATCGCAAAACATCGGAAGATGATAAATCAAAAGGTATATCATTCTATACTTCAGCAAATCTTACAGATTGGGAATATAAAAGCCACATATATGGCTTTTATGAATGCCCCGATCTTATTCCTATGAAGGTAACCAACAGACCCGAAGAAACAAAATGGGTGCTGTTTGATGGCGACGGCAGTTACCTGATCGGTCATTTTGATGGTGAAAATTTTACCCCTGAAACTGCCAAAGTGAAAGGTGATTTTGGTAAAAATTACTATGCCACCCAGTCGTGGAGCAATATTCCTGAAGAAGACGGACGGATTATACAGATTGCATGGATGCGGGACGGAAGTTTTCCTGGTATGCCGTTTAATGGTCAGATGACCTTTCCTACGGAGCTCGAACTTACAAAATTCAATTTTGGATATAAAGTCACGAGGAAACCTGTTTCTGAGATCGAATTGTTACATGGCAAACATTATAAGTGGGAAAACAAGAAACTGATACCGGGTATTAATCAGAATATTGTAAAAGGTGTAAAAGGTGATTGCTTTCATATCAAAGGCGAATTTGACCTTAAATCGTGCAGTAATTTTGGATTCTATTTCAGAAATAACAAAAAGGTGACTGGAACCGAATTATTATATGATGTAAAAAGAGGTACACTGTCTGTTATGGGTAATTCAACACCCATTGAGCCTGTCGACAATAAGATCATTCTTGAAATTCTTATTGACCGTGCTTCCATAGAAGTTTTTGTAAACGGAGGACAGACCGTTATTTCAAATTGTTTTGTTCCCGATGCCGGTGCTGATGGAATGACATTGTTTAGCAATGGGGGAGAAGTCATTGTTGATAAACTTGACATTTACAAGGTAAACTCATCCTGGGCTTCAAAATGAAGCTATAAGAACAAAGAAATCAGTTGGACAACTACAATAAGAAGCACCATTGCAAGGGGATAAACTGTTGCATATGCAATCGAGTGAGCATTTGTTTCAGTCATTGAATCGGCTGCAGCTAGCCCGGGTGTGCTAGTCATGCTCCCGCTGATAGCACCCAGCATGGAAAGCAGGTTCATTTTAAAAAACCATTTGCCTGCATAAGCAGCAATAACCATTGGAAGCAGAGTTATTAAACCACCAAAGAGAAAAAGCCTGAGGCCGTATTTTTCAAAAGTATCCAAAATATCAGCTCCTGCATCAGTACCCACAGATGCAAGAAAAAAGATAAGCCCCAACTGGCGCAGCAATTGGTTGGCAGAACTGCTCATCGTCCAGATAACGGGACCGGTTTTACCTATCCGGCTCAGGACAAGTGAAACAATAAGTACACCTCCTGTAAGTCCGGGACTGAAAGAAAAGTTTCCAATCGTAAAATTAATTTTTCCTGCAATAACACCTAAAATGATTCCTAGTGCAACAGGTAGCATATCGGTATCGGAAAGGCGTTTCTTATCATCACCAAAAACCCTTGCCACCATTTCCATATTGGCTTTGTTACTGGCCACGACCAATTTATCACCAAACTGCAGCCTGGAATCGGGTGTAGGTGATATGTCAATTCCAGAGCGCCTTATACGGGTTATTGTAGCACCATATGTTTGAAGCAGGTTTATCTGCCCTATCGTTTTATTGACAACTTCTTTATTGGTGACCAGCACCGACCTGACATCATAATTGGGATCAAGGGGAATTTCCTGATCGGAAGGTGGCCCGATAAGCAATTCAACATTTTTTAAAGCGCCTGCTGTTCCTACAGCCCTGATCAGGTCTCCTTTATATAACCGGGTCTCCTTTTTGGGAGTTACTGCCAAACCTTCATGCAAAACCCGTGATACCACGGCTTTAGTCATATATCGTATTCCCAGTTCGTCGATTGATTTACCAAACACATTTTCATTTTCAACCCTGAAGTTCATTGGGATTACATCTGGAAACTCTTCATGTATTTTAGATTGATGTTCCTGTTCCGACTTTTTTAATGATATTCCAAGAATTTTGGGAAGAAACCTGATAAAGAGGATCACTCCAATCACTCCAAAGGGATAACCTACGCCATAGCCAATTGATGCAAGAGGCGAACCGGTTTGATCGATGGCCGCTGCTAGTCCCGGCGTGCTTGTAAGTGCACCTGTAAATAAACCAATGGCTATGTTTTTATCAATTTCAAAAGCATAAATCGCTCCAATGGTAAGAAGCGCTGCTATTAGTATTAATATCGTTGCAAAAACGGCCAGCTGCCTTCCTTCTTTTTTAAAAGACTCAAAAAAACCAGGACCTGCCTGGATGCCAATGGTGAAAATAAACAAAACAAGTCCCAGTTGCTGGAATTCACCAGGTATCATGATCCCGAAATGTCCAAAAACAAGGGCTACAAAAATAACTGCAGAAACATCAAGAGATAACCCAAAAACTTTTATTCTGCCAAGGATAAACCCAAGGGCAACGATCAAAAAAAATGCAAAGTAGCTGGTCGACAGTAAATCCATGTTTCATCCTGTTAAACACCTACAAAGTTAGTGAAATGTTCATATTCAGGATGAAACAGAATAAAAGAGATAATATTAACCTCAAAAATTAATATGTGTAAATAATGATTATTTACCCCAGCTGAGCCCCATCAGAAAATTTAGTTCATCGCCAGGAGAGAGTTCAGCAGGTTTCTGTCCTTTTTTAAAAATCCGGCACTGCCTGTTTCCCAGAAGTTCGAGCTTGCCATTCTCCATTTTCAGCATAGAACCTTCACGGAGCCCCGCAACATACACATAAGGATTTAATGCAAGAAATTCTTCAATACGCTGCTCCCTGGTTTCGCCTGCATGTCCCTGGACGGTCGCATCTGTATAATGGGGATTGATCTGGAAGGGTACAAGCCCGATGCATCCAAAACCTTTTGGATCAACAACAGGCATGTCATTGGTTGTGCACAAGGTAGGACAGGCTACATTGGCGCCTGCACTCCAACCAATATAAGGTGTACCATTATATACTTTTTCCCTGATGGGGTTCATGAGCCTTAATTCACGAAGAAACTTCACCAGTTGCCAGGTATTGCCGCCACCTACAATAATGGCTTCTGCCTCTTCAACAGCTTTTATTTTATCAGATAGGGTATGTATACCCACAATATGATGTCCAACTTCGGAAAATCGTTCCTCCACCTTAGAGCAATAATCATCATATGAAAAAGTTACTGCTGCAAAAGGAATAAAAAGTGCTGTTAAAGGTTTATCGCCCAAAAACTTTTTGATTTCATGTTTTGGATAATCGAGATAGGCTTCACCAGCCATAGTAGAATTACTAATCAGTAATAGCTTCATGTTATTATTTTTTTTTCACAATAACAGAAACTTTACTCATACATGAAATGATAATTATTGGCTTTTTTCCAAATAACTCCTGAAAATATAAAGCCAGTTTATTATTTACACCACCACTTTATTTTAATAAATAATAAACTGGATTCCCGGTATCTTTTTTATTGATACAGATCTTCAGTATCACATCCTGCCAGTTCGGTCAGTAAATCAGCTATACGTGATGTAACTGAATCAAGAAAGCGGGCTCCCTTTTCTGGGGATGCCTGCACAGGGTTCCCGATTCCTGTATCATCTGAAACCTTATCCCACTGTCTTGGTGTCCATCCGGTTTTGATGTTCAGACTTTCAAGTTTGAACCGTTTGGAATTACCTGGACCGGCCTCCTCAAGAGGTAATACCAGTTCAGGAAAATAATGCATGATAATGCTGGTTTCCATTTCGTTGGCATGGTCACCTTCATGTTCGAAAAAGTCAGACATTGGCACCAGCCTGAACCATTCAGTTAAAGCAATGAACATTCCTTTAAACTGAGGCATGACCTCCCTGATGGCAGGCTTAAAATCATTCCCGCCATGGCCATTCATGATGACCAGCTTCCGGATTCCCTGGTTATACAATGCTCTTACAATGTCTTCCAATATGATAATTTGGGTTGAAGGCCTGGTGTGCAGGCAAAATGGCATGGAAATTTGCCCGGGATTCTGAACTCCCAGCGGAATGACCGGCAGAACCATCACCCTGGCTCCTCTTTCCCAGGCTTTACGTGCAGCATCAGCTGCAATACGTGATGTCTCCAGTGAATCAGTCCCGAAAGGAAGATGGTAATTGTGTGGTTCTGTAGCTCCCCAGGGGAGGATTGCCAATTCATATTTCTGACTTTTTACCTGCTTCCAGTTAGTTTCTTCCAAAATGTAAGGTCTCATATGTAATAGTTTTAAAAACTTAATAAGGTGACACCCAATGTAACAGGAGTAATTTCCGGACCCTTGTTATCTTTAAATAATGGAACCAGTTCCCAGGTAGCAAAAACATTAACCCAACGGTAACCAGTCCTGAACATGAGTCCGTATTTAAAATCACGCAGGGAGTAATCCCCGGGAGTTTTAAGTTTTTCTTTTTTCCCCTCAGCACGGTACTTCATTTTCGTATGGCTGTCCAGCCGGAAAGAACCATATAAACCTCCCGAGATAAATATCCTGTTGTTGTAATTGTTAACCGGAATCTGAAATTCTGCCAGCAATGGCATATTTAATGAAACAATTGAAAGCTTTGACTTCTGGTTGTGGTCAAAAAACATGGTCCGTGGTTCAACTCTTCCGTTCTCATGCAGTTCGAGTGTCAGATTCTTTTGAAACCTGTAGCTTTGCAAATGCAAACCCAGCCCGGTAACCAATCCAATTGTATTCCGGTTACTCTGCAGGCCAAAGCTTTTCATAATCAAATTGATGTATGCAGAATTGGAACGCAGGATGTCATTTTCCATAAAGTCTAAATCATAACCTGTATAATCAGGGTTCACCAACAGGTTAACTCCAAAATCGAATCCGGACCAGTGCCCGGAAAATTGGTCGTTCCGGATATTGAACCGGGGAAATCTTCGTAGATCAAGATCTTTTAGCAACTCTTCCGGATCCTTATCAACCGGGACAATTGTATCATTTTGTGCCTTTAGGGTGTGCGAAAAAGTAACTGCAGCCAAAAACAATACAAACCTGAAAAATACCAGATAAGATTTGTGTATTACCTTATTTCTGTTCATATGTTTTTATTTTGACTGTAAAAAAACAAACAAAGGTAAATCAATTTATGTTTTGAATTTGTCATGTCCTGACAAAAAGAATAACAGCAGGGGTACATCAAAAAAATGAAATTTAAACTATTAATTTAACAAAAGGCAAAAGAAAATGCCCTAATTCCCTGAAATTCATTTTTAAAGGTTACCTTTGCGCCACAAAAATTTTAGACGTACTTTACATGATATTATTTAATGAAATGGGTCTTATCCCGGAGATTCAACAAGCTGTTGAAGAACTTGGATTTGAAGTTCCCACTCCCGTCCAGACACAAACAATACCATTCTTACTTAACAATCCTGACGATATGGTGGTGCTTGCACAAACAGGCACAGGTAAAACGGCTGCTTTTGGGTTACCCATTATCCAGCAGATCAATACTTCAAAAAAACATACCCAGGCTTTGATTCTGAGTCCCACCAGGGAGCTCGCATTGCAGATTGCCAATGATCTGTCAAACTTTTCTAAATTTACTGATAAAATAAGCATTGCAGTTGTTTATGGTGGTGCTGATATCAGGAAACAAATCAGTCAGTTGGAGCGTGGCGTTTCCATTGTGGTTGGCACTCCTGGAAGAACGCTCGATTTGATCAGGCGAAATAAGCTGAAGGTTAACGAGATCAGGTGGCTTGTACTCGACGAAGCAGACGAAATGTTGTCAATGGGTTTTAAAGACGACCTGGATGCCATTCTGGAAACCTCGCCTGCCCAAAAGCAGACATTGCTCTTTTCGGCAACCATGCCAAAGGAAATTGTTTCCATTTCACGCAAGTATATGAAGAATCCTCATGAAATAACTGTTGGGGAAAGAAATACAGGGGCGGAGAACGTGGAGCATCATTATTACCTGATTCATGCAAAGGACAGGTACATTGCCCTGAAAAGGGTTGCCGACATAAACCCAAATATTTACGGAATCATCTTTTGCCGGACACGTGCAGAAACCAAAGAGGTGGCAGAAAAACTCATGCAGGACGGATACAATGCCGATGCTCTTCATGGCGACCTGTCGCAGGCCCAGCGCGACCAGGTGATGGCAAGATTCAGGAGCAAACATCTTCAGATGCTGGTGGCAACTGATGTTGCTGCACGCGGTCTGGATGTGACTGATCTGACACATGTCATCAATTATAATCTTCCCGATGATCCCGAAGTATATATTCACCGGAGTGGACGGACAGGCAGGGCAGGCAAGAAAGGAATATCTGTTATACTGATTCACCTTCGCGAAAAGGGAAAACTTCGTGAAGTGGAGAAAAAAGTAAATAAGTCATTCATCAGAAAAAAAGTTCCTTCGGGAAAAGAAATCTGTGAAAAGCAACTGTTTAGCCTGATCGACAGGGTAGAAAATACAGATGTTAATGAAGCTGAAATTTCAGGTTTCATGTCTGTTATCTACAAGAAACTGGCGTGGCTGGAAAGGGAAGAACTTATAAAACGTTTTGTTTCCACTGAATTCAACAGGTTTTTGCAATACTACGAGAATGCTCCCGATATCAATGTCGATGAATCATTATCTGAATCGGGTAGTTTCAGCAGGAAGGATAAAAGAAGAAATACAGAACGCCAGGATAGCTCAAGAAAGAGCAATAAAAGAGGAGGATATGATTTCTCTCGTTTCTTCTTTAATCTTGGGAAGAAGGATGGTATCAACAAAAGAAAAATCATTGATATGGTAAACCAGCACCTTCCAAATAAAAATGTGGAGATAGGCGACATTGAAGTAATGAAAAGCTTTTCATTTTTTGAAGTTGACCGCCGTTTTGAAAAACAAGTGCTGAATGCATTCCAAAATGCCAAATACAACGGGAAACGTTTTGGGGTAGATATAGCCAAGGCAAAATAATCATTATTTAAGAAAATATTTTGAGAAGAGGTTATCCTGGGCAGGAAGCCTCTTTTTTTATGCTGGTGAAATTTTCAGGAAATCATCAGGAAGTCATTATCAGTCGCGGGTATAAAAATTGATAATAACGATACAGATTAATGCTAACTGTAAAAATAAGGAGAAGGATTGTTCGTTACATTAAATCCAATATCCCTTTCAACCTTTTCCCTTAAATGTATGTTAATGAAAATGAAATATTTGATAGGGATAATCTTCGAAAAAAATAAGAATGCCTCAATAACTGAATATGAGGAACTGGCAATACTATGAAAATATAAACTGGAGGATTAGAATATGGAAAAAGAATTCAATGAAGAAAAAGAAAATGTTAAAAATCAAAAGTCGATCGTAAGAACCCTCGTTACGGGGGCTGTTGTTTTGATAATCATCATTACAGGCTTCATTATGTTATTAAACAAGGACTCACAGATAAATGAACTGCATGTGGAAACACAAAACCTGGATTCGGTTATAGTTAAAAGAGATTCAGTAATAAATGATCTTGATGGATTCATTTTTGAGATAGAACAAAATATCGGATTAGTTAAAAGTAAGAGAGAGCAACTTGAGTTTGAATACAGGGAAAGCAATTTGTCTCAGAAAGCCCGAATTCTTGAGGATATCAAGTTGCTGGACACCATGCTTGCAGAAAATGAGCAAAAAATGGAAGAACTCAATCAGAAGCTTGCTTCCTCCCAAATTGAACTTAAATCGTTTCGCGACAGGGTAAACAGGTTAACGTCAGAGCTAAAGAATCAGAATACAGTTGTTGAAAATCTAAAGGAGGAGATTGAAAGAAGAGATTACCAACTTGCACAGATGGATGAAAAAGTTAATCAGCTTGAATCATCCCTAATGGTTCACGCAGATTCATTAACAGCCCTTACCGATTCCATTAACCGCTCTTCAGAACGAATTGATTACATGGACAGGGAACTCAATAAAGCTTATTGGGTGCAAGGTACTTTTAAGGAACTTAAAGAAAATGAAGTTCTTGAAAAAGAGGGTGGTTTTCTTGGATTTTTAGGGAAAAGCAAGACAATTAAAAAGGATTTAAATGTAGGATCTTTCACCGAACTTGATATCAGGGAAACCGAAATGATTCCGCTTAATGCAAGAAAAGTTGAAATGATTTCTGAACATTCTGCCAATTCATACCGTTTAATATATCAGGATGACCTTGTATCCTATTTAAAAATAGAAAACCCGGATGAATTTTGGAAACTAACAAGATTTGCTGTAATCGAGGTTAAACAATAATAAATATTTTGCAGTTTCGTTATAAAAATAAGCTGATTTAACTGAAGAAAAATACTGCTTAGGAAAGTAGATATTTTCTGCCTGATACAGAGGGGATATGCTTAATTTTAATTTAAGTAATAAAAAATAAAAAACCTCTTATATGAATGCAGCCGTTAAAACAAACAATCAAACACATGAAAAAGTCAATCTCAATTATTACAATTGTGGGAATTAGCTTCCTATTCTTTTTTTATGGTTGTACAAAAGAAGATGAAGGCATGGGAGAAAGGGGAATTCTTTCCCTTCAGATTACGGATGCTCCATCAGATGATGATCATATCAAAGGAATATTTATAACCATTGCAGGAATAAAGGTGAATGGAAAACCTGTCAGAACTTATGTTCCTCAAACCATCGAAATTTCATCTTTTAACAATGGTAAAACAAAACTGATACTTGAAAAGGAACTTGCATCAAAGGAATACCAGCATCTAACCCTGGTTCTTGACAAGGAACAAAATGATAAGGGGGAGACTCCCGGTAATTATGTCCTGACAGATGACAACAAAAAGCATGATCTTTTTGAAGAAAACAACTCCTCAGGAGAAATTGAAATCAATAAAAACTTTGAAATTTTAAGTAGTGCGGAAACACGGCTTGTTATTGATTTCGATCTTCGCAAGGCAGTGGTACATAGTGAAAATGTTACCGGAAATTCCTATCGGTTTGCAGATGACAATGGCCTAAGGCAGGCAGTAAGGTTAGTGGACGAAAGTAAAACAGGAAGTATAACGGGAAAGGTTTATAAAAGAGGGAAAGATGACGATCAGATGTTTGTGCTTCTATACAGGAAGGGGGAATTTGATGATTTCGCAGAAACCTCCGAAAAGGAAATTCTTTTTCCCGGATCAGTTTCAAGTGCAAGAATCGAGCAGGATGGCAGCTACAAATTGTCATTTGTGGAAGAGGGTGAATATGAAATAAAGATTGCCTCCTTCAAAAATTCAGACGATGGGTATCATTTCAAAGGCTTTTTAAGGACTACCAGCAGAAGAACCGGCTCAATGCTCAATGATGTATCGGTTTCAGCGGGATCCGAAGTGGAATTAAACATTGAAATTTTTACTCTGATTTAATAATGCCTGTTGAACATTTCTATTAAAACTGGATCAGGCCTTCCTTGATGGCATATTTGATCATATCGGCATTACTTTTTATTCCCAGCTTCTCGAAAATATGCTGCTTATGGGTACCGACTGTTTTGACACTGATAAATAATCTTTCAGAAATTTCTCTTGTTGATTTTCCTTCAGCATATAGTTTAAGAACCTCAACCTCCCTTTCGGAAAGATCAGTTTTACTTTCAGATTCATCTTCAGGATCAAGGTAACCCTGGATAACCATTTCAGTAATGTCATCGCTTAAATACTTTTTACCTGACACAACCGACTGGATTGCATCAATCAGCTGGCGATAGGTGCAGTTTTTGAGCAGATACCCATCGGCGCCGGCTTCAAGAACACCTTTAACAAACTGACGGTCGGAATGCATGGAAACAGCGATGATTTTTATCTGAGGATCATCCTTTTTGATGACACGTGTAGCTTCGATTCCATTCATCACAGGCATTCCTATATCGATCAATATAAGGTCTGGCTTTAGCTTTTTTGCCTTTTTGGTGGCTTCCATTCCATCTTTTGCTTCCCCTATAACTTCAATATCAGGTGCTGAAGTAATTAAATTCACCAGCCCTTCCCTAAAAAGCTGGTGATCATCTGCTATCAAAACTTTTATTGCCATAATTTCAACCCTCGCTTGTTGGTATTATCACTAATGCTTTTGTCCCTATTCCAATTTCGGATTTGATCTCAAACCGGCCCTTGATACTATCAAGACGTTCAATAATACTCATTAAACCAAACCCTCCGCTAAGCTGTAATTTTTTCTTAGCATTCCTGTTAAATCCCACTCCATTATCACGAACTGAAATATAATAAAATTTTTTCTCTTTTGTGATTTCCAGTTCAATCAACTTTGCATTTGCATGTTTAAGTGCATTATTGATTAGTTCAACAACAATCCTGTAGAGGAAAATGTTGAACTCTTTTTTAATCCCTACAATCTGGGTTTCGCCAATAAGGGAAGTTTTTATACCATGTTTCTCGGAAATTTGTTCCAGCTTCCACTTGAAGGCAGGAATCAATCCCAGCTCATAAAGAATTGGCGGGCTTAGGTCATATGTCAGTATACGTGATTCTGAAATGGCGTTATTAAGCAGGTCTGAAGTTTCATTTAGCACCTTTTGTACATGTGGCGAAAATTCACCTTGAACTATCGATGATAATTTAATATATGCAAGAGATAAGGTCTGGCCCAGACTGTCGTGAAGATTTTCAGCAATTCTCCTTCTTTCCTTTTCTTCAACAAGGGTTAGTTCAGTATTAAGCTTCTTTAGCTTTAGCTGATACTTCCTGATTTTATCTATACTTTTCTCAAGTGCAATTTCATAATGCTTTCGCTTGGTAATATCATAACAAACTCCTCTGAATCCATAAAAATTACCATCCTTATCAAAGGTAGGAAATCCGCTAACCGATAGCCATGTTTTTCTGTTATGTTTGGTTTTTAATTCAATTTCACAGTCCTTAAAACTTGATTTTCCCTCAAAACTTTTTTCTATAGTAGACTTTTTTACTTTACCCTGATCAAGTTGAAAAAGGTAAATAAAACTGATTTCACCAACAATGTCATCAGGTTTTTCACCAAGTATTTTTTCAATTACAGGACTTACATAATTAAATATTCCATTAGAATCAACTTCCCAATAAAATTCCAATGCATGTTCTGATATCTGAAGATATCTTTCTTCTCTCTGCAGGTATTTGGTGGTTTGGTCCCTGATAAGAATTTCAAGGCTTTTATTGCCCTTCCTTAACAAATCTTCTGCTTTCTTAATGCGCAGTACCACATCTATTTGTGCACGCAACTCATCCTGGCTGAAAGGTTTGGAAATAAATGCATCTGCCCCTGCATTCAGACCCTTGGTTCGTTCCATAGGATTTTGCCCAAGTGCCGATATCATTAATATTGGGATATGACGGGTTACAGAATCTTGTTTAAGTATAGAACAAACTTCATAGCCATTCATTTCAGGCATCAGGATGTCAAGCAAAATAATTTCCGGGTTTTCTTGCTTTGCCAAATCAATTCCTTCTTTTCCTGAAGTAGCTTTTATGAATAAAAACTCAGGATAATGCAGCTTGAATATTTGATTTAACAATATTAAGTTTATTTCATTGTCATCTATAGCCAGGATTTTTTTCATTTAATGATTACGGTTGATATTTATGCGGGTTTATACAATTAAAGTTACTGAACGTTAACAACTTCATTATTTACAAATGTATCGTTTTTTTTGAAAATCATCATAATGCTTACATAAAAAATGGGTAGTACATGGAATCAGCTAAGATGTTTAGCTCATATTCAATAATTTAAACTGATGCGGTATCAGTAATTTGCTGATATTATTTCAGTATTTATAACTGTTTAATTTCAGCACCTCTTTGAATGCACAATCCTTATTGTTCCACTAATTTGGCTCTTGATTTACAAACCTTATTTTTAAAATACAATGAAGTGGACGCTTCAATTAATCCTCCTGTTTGCATTTGCATGTAAAGCAGAGGGTCAGGATCTGTATAAGGAAAGTATTGCTTTTAGTGAAAGTCCTGTGAACATTGCTCTCGATGAAATAAAGGAAGTCTTTGTTGCACCGCCGGTAAAACCGTTAAGCCTGAAGTCAGCCAAGGCTGCAGAATCAGGTTTTAAGGTAACATTTGTAAATTTTCCGGAAGAAGCCAAAGAGGCATTTTATTATGCTGTTTCTATTTGGGAGGGTTTGATTAGTTCGCCAACACCCATTCACATTGAAGCCCATTGGCAAAATCTTGAAGGTGGTATTCTAGCCAAAGGTAATCCGGCAATTTTCTTCAATAATTTTAGTGGTGCTCCAGTTTCAAATGTTTATTATCCTGTAGCACTTGCAGAGAAGCTGAGTGGTAAAGAATTAAATGCAGGAGCACCTGATATAATCTGCAGATTCAGTAGCAGGTTTAAATGGTATTTTGGCACCGACGGCAATACACCTTCCACCCATTATGATTTTGTAAGCTCTGCTCTTCATGAAATTACTCATGGGCTTGGTTTTTCGGGTTTTCTAAATGAATCTGAAGGCAAGGGATATTTTAACAATAACAATGGCCTTCCCAGTATATACGATTATTTTCTTTTTAATAATGATGGCCAGCAAATTTCGGATAAGTCTTTATTTCAAAGTCCCTCAAGCGACCTGTACAGGCAGATAACCTCCGAAAATGTGAAATTCTGTCAGGCAAGCTCCTCACCCCAGGAACAAAAGTTAATTGATTGGATCTTTGCTCCAAAAGTATGGAATAACGGTACCAGTATTTATCATCTCAAAGGTTATGAATATGGTGAAGAAAATGGTCTTATGACCCCTTACGCAGTAAAAGGACGTGCTATACATAATCCGGGGAATGTAACCATGGCTATACTGGCCGAACTTGGATGGGAAAATGTCAGGTTTGATTTTAATCAGCTGAAGGATTTGGAATACACTGTTGAGGAACTTCCTTTCAGCATCAGGATTAATGCCGATAAAGAAGATAATTTTTCAAGCGTAACTGTCGTATACTCCAGTGACGGATTTACAACAGCCAAATTTGCTAATCTTAATCAGGTTGGTTCTTCATCAGAATATACAGGCACTTTGTCTCTTCACAACACAACAGGTAAAGTACAATATTATGTTGAGGTAAAAAATGTAAATAACCAGGTATCCAGGCTTCCCGCTGAAGCACCGTCCGCTTTGTTTGCCATGAATATAGGTCCTGATTATTCTATTCCAAATCTTTTTCACAATCCGGTAAAACTGCTTGATGGTCAGGGAAAAGAAGTGAATATCCATGCTGAGGTTACCGATAATATTGGAATTTCAAAAGTAAGACTGGATTATAAAATAAATGGTATTTTACAGGAGCCGGTTTTGATGGAAGCTTCCGGCAATGATTTTTATTCCGCAAACATCCATCTTAATAAATTTGGGAAAAACGACAGGCTGGAATATCAGATAACTGCAACGGATAATTCTTCCAGATCTAATAAGCGTACTTACCCTGCCATGGGATTTCAGGAAGTTATGGTATTTTCTCCATATACAGCTGTTAAAAGCTATTCAAGCAATTTTGAAACTGGTGCACAGGATTTTGCATTTGCTGATTTTACAGTATCTGCATTGAACGGATTTAAAAGCAGCATGCTTCATACCGTTAATCCTTATCCGGGATCAGAATTAGACAATGAAAAATTTAACCTGATTGCCCAATTGAAATATCCCATTATTATTCAGGAAAACGGGCAGATGTCGTTTGATGAAATTGTACTGGTTGAACCTGGTCAAAATGGACATGATATCTGGGATTATGTAATAGTTGAAGCAAGTATTGACGGGGGTAAAAACTGGTTAGCGGTAACAGAAAAATACAATTCGGTAGTTGATAACAATTGGTATTCTGCCTTTAAAAAGAATTTTTCAGGAAACACATCCACAGCCATGCCACATGAAAGTATGTTTGTAAATCACACCATTAACCTTACCCATAACACAGGGCTGGCAGCTGGTGATACAGCTATTTTCCGCTTTAGGTTGGCTTCCGATCATTCTGTAAATGGATTCGGATGGGCAATTGACAATCTTGAAATACAAGAAAGACAGGAAGAAAAAGAAGAAATTCTGGCTGAAGGCAGATTCCAATTGTACCCGAATCCGGCAGACAGTCATTTCTTTATTGAATTGCAAGACCAGATTGACAACAAACCAGTCAATATCATTATATCAGATTTGCTTGGAAAAATAATCCGTATGGAAAAAGGTATTGAACCTCTGGTTAATCATACAACCCGGATTGATCTTTCAGGCGTACAGCCGGGGATTTACCTTGTAAGCGTAACCGAAGGTACAAAAGTCTCTTCGGGCAAAATAGTTAAAAACTAAATAATAAAAATCAAGCTTTACTAACTTTTTAAACATTTACAGATGGAAACTTTATTGTATGTTGTTTTTGCTGCATCATCGGCAGGTTTTGTTACATCGGCAGTTATTATGTATAAACTGCTGACCTCAAAAAAAGATGCAGTAAATTAATTTTAAAAAATCATTGGTTTATTAAACTTTGCATGGTCAATTTATAAAGGAGAATAATATTAAAACAAATAATCCTTTGTTTTGTATATTATTTTAATCTATAAATTGCACCATGCAAAGATTTTTCTTTATCCTGCTTTTACTGGCAGTTTGTTTATCTGTTGACGCTCAGAAGCTATGGCATAAAAAAAATGTATTGCCCCAGGTACCGGTATGTTATGCTACAGATAAGCTTGAGAAGTCATATATACCACCACCGCCTGATCTTCTTGAACTGTTAAAGTCTGCTGAAACAAAATCAGATATAAGAGTTAGATACAGTTTGTTTCCTGCCCAGGCACGGACTGCATTTGAGTATGCTGTAAGTATATGGGAACGGCTTCTGGAATCCCCTGTCCCAATTTATATTCAGGCCAACTGGCGCAGTAAGGAACAGAATGTTTTGGGTAGTTGCGGCCCTTCTGACTTTGAAAAAGATTTTGAAGGTGCTCCCAGGAAAAATATCTATTATCCGATATCAGTAGCTGAAAAGATCAGGGGAATTGAACTTACCGGGGAGGAACGTCCTGACATGATTGCTGAGTTCAACAAGGACATAAACTGGTATTTCGGAACCGACGGCAATACTCCCTCCATGATGTATGATTTTGTATCCGTTGTGTTGCATGAAATTGGTCATGGCCTCGGTTTTACCGGTTTCTTTTTTGTGCTTGATAACAATGGTGGTTACAATTTCTTTGACTGGGGTGATGCAACATCGTTCGACAGACTTATAACAAATCCTGAAGGTGTTCAACTCATCGACAGTTCTGTTTATGATAATCCATCTGTACGATTAAAAAATGTTTTAACTTCAAATTCTTTATTCGCACAAAGCCCGGTTGCAGTTTCACTTGGAAGGTCGGTTCCCAGGCTTTATGCACCCTCTGACTGGGATGATGGTTCCAGTATTTACCACCTGAATGCAGCCACATATCCACCTGGAACAATAAATGCTTTAATGACCCACACATTCGGAAGAGGCCAGGCTATTCATGATCCCGGACCAATTACTATGGGAATTATGGCTGACCTTGGATGGAAAAATATGAAGATCATTCATGCTCCTCTGAAAGACCAGGAAGAACCAGGGCTGGTTCAGTTTAATGCAAGGATAATAAGTGATTATCCCTTGAATGAATCAAAAATCTATCTTGTTTATTCTGAAGACGAGTTTGCCACTGATCCTGATACAATTGTTTTAACAAATTTGGGGACGGATCTTTTCAGCACTACTATAACTGTTGAAACAGGAGTTGATATCATCCAGTATTACATTTCAGCAGACGATGATATGAATCGTAATTTTACTTCACCTGCTGATGCACCTAAAGATTTCTTTATCATTAATTTTGGACCTGATCATATTTTACCTGTTGTTGAACATGATCCTGTTACCTATTTTTTTGATACAGGCCAGGAACTTGTTTTTACTGTTCTGGCAGATGATAATATAGCCGTGGATACAGTTTTTATTGAATTTTCAATCAATGGACAGAAACAGGAACCTTTTGGATTATCGCATGATTCAGGCAGGGTTTATACAGGTGTTTTCCCACTTGAAAGGCAACAGCTGAATGATAAAGATTCAATTCAATATCACGTTTTTGCTGTCGATGCATCTTCGAACCGGAATATCAGAAAAATACCAGGCAGAGGCAATTTTTCATTTACAATAGAGAAAATGTTTGATCCGGTAGTATCTTATATCAACACCTTTGAAACAGACACGAATGATTTCACGCTTCATGATTTTGATATTTATACGGCCGAAGGTTTTTTTAACGGAGCCCTTCACAGCCCCCATCCTTATCCTAGTCCCAATGAAGATAATGCAGAATTTAATTTTATAACCCACCTTAAATACCCGGTTATAATTAATGAAGATGCAGGAATAAGTTTTGATGAAATAGTACTTGTAGAACCGGGTTCGGAAGGAACAAAATATGGCGATTTTGAATTCTGGGATTATGTGATTGTAGAAGGTAGTACCGATAAAGGTTTAAGCTGGCTCCCTGTTGCCGATGGATATGATTCAAGGGAACATGAGGTATGGAGGGAAAATTATGAAAGTTCCATTGCTGAAATGAATTCTACGACTGCTGGCACACCTGAATGGTTTATTAACCGCAGGATCAATATGACTGAAAACGGTAATTTTGATGTTGGCGACACCATACTTATCAGGTTCCGGCTTTTCTCCGACCCTTATGCACATGGGTGGGGGTGGGCCATAGATAACCTGGTAATTCAGGCACCTGTTGCTGTTTCAAGGCCGGTACTTTCACCAGGTAACATCCGGGTGTTTCCAAATCCTTTTACAGGATCATTTAAAATACAGGCTGAGCCTGGAATGAAGTTGGAGCTTCTGGAGTTTGAAGTTTTCAATATGCACGGACAACGCATAAAAACATTACAGTTCACCAATGTTAGGGGTACCTTATCATCTGAAGTTGTTATTGAAAACGGAGCAAGTGGAATGTACTTACTTGTGGTGAAAGAAAATGGCAGACAGGTTTTCTCCAAAAAATTAATTCACAATTAAAAAATAAATATTTATATTTGCTTCCAGATTATAAGAGAAATGATGTCATCGGTTAACAATATTTACTTTTACTGGTATTTTGGTTCTTCATACGGGATCAAGCAGTAAAGTAATGTTGTAAATGAACATATTTGCCAAAGGTCCCGGGATATAACCGGGACCTTTGTTTTTGAAAAGAATAATATAATGAAAGTAACAATAATTGGACTTGGACTTATTGGCGGCTCACTTGCCAAAGACCTAAGGCAGGTGAAATTTGCCACCCGGTTAACGGGTGTTGAAGCAAATGATTTACATGCACGTCAGGCAATTGAACTGGGATTGGTTGATCAGATTGAACCACTGGAAAAGGCTGTTCAAAATGCCGACCTGGTTATAATAGCAATTCCTGTTGATAAGGAACTCGAAATATTACCTGCTGTTCTGGATGGAATTGGAGGCAATACAACAGTTACAGATATGGGATCTACAAAAAGAATGATTGCCCTGGCTGTTGAAAACCATCCCAACAGGAAGCAGTTTGTAGCTGCCCATCCTATGTCAGGAACCGAAAATTCAGGGCCTATGGCAGCACTGGAAGGATTATTTAAGAATAAAATTACCATCATATGCGATCATGAAGAATCAGGTCCTCAGCACCTGGCACTCGTTGAGAAGATGTTTCAGATGCTGGGTATGAATATAGCATACATGACATCCGATGAACAGGATCACAGTACAGCTTTTGTTTCCCATCTCCCACACGCTGCCGCTTTTGCCCTTGCCAATGCCGTCCAGGCAAAAGCTGACCGAAGCATCATTTTCGATCTTGCCAGCGGGGGGTTCCGTTCCACCGTCAGGCTGGCAAAAAGTTCCGCAACTATGTGGAATCCTATTTTTCAGCAGAACAGCCAATACGTTGCAAGTTCTCTTGATGATTATATCTATCATTTGCAGCAATTCCGGGATTTCATTAAAAACGGACAGTTTGATAAACTGGAAGAGCTTATTGTGAATGCAAATAAAATTCGTACAATATTGGATGGTGATAATCCCCATTTTATAAAAAATGAAGAAACAATAGTAAAACTTTATACAAAACAGCAATGAATCGACTTGAAATAAATCCAATAAAAGAATGGCTCCCCAAACTGAACAATCCTTTACTCATTTCCGGGCCATGTAGCCTGGAAACAGAGCAACAGGCACTTGACACTGCCAGATTGCTTGCACGTGATCATCGTGTATTTATTTATCGCGGAGGTGTTTGGAAACCACGAACCCGGCCAGGGATGTTTGAGGGGGTAGGTTCTATCGGGCTGAAGTGGCTTCAAATGGTAAAGAAGGAAACCGGTCTCCCGGTTGGCACTGAGGTCGCCAACGCACAGCATACTGAGGAGGCCCTGAAAGCCGGACTCGATGTAATATGGATTGGAGCCAGGTCAACAGCCAGTCCGTTTGTTGTGCAGGAAATTGCAGATGTGGTAAAGGGAAGTAATGCGGTGGTTATGGTGAAGAATCCGGTTAATCCTGACGTACAATTATGGATTGGAGCTATAGAAAGGGTCTACCAGTCGGGTATAAAAAACATTGTCGCCATTCATCGTGGATTCACACCATTCAAGGAAACAATCTACAGAAATTATCCTAACTGGACAACAGTTATTGAACTTCGGCGACTGCTGCCAAACCTGCCCATTATATGTGATCCCAGCCATATTGCCGGTAAACGTGAATATCTTTATGAAATCTCCCAAAAAGCATTTGACATGGGGATGGAAGGTCTCATGATCGAGTCTCACATCGATCCATCCTGTGCCCTTAGCGATGCAGCACAACAACTTACACCCGATGATCTGGCAAAACTTCTCGACAGGCTCATTATCAGGCACGAAAGGGCAAATAATCCAGAGTTTGAGAACAGACTGGATATGTTGAGAAACCGGATCGATGCCATTGACACCGAATTGCTGGAAATGCTTTCTTCCCGGGTTGAAATTGTAAAGCAGATTGGTCGCTATAAGAAAGAAAACAATGTAACTGCACTTCAGATCAACAGATGGAGTCAACTCATGGAAAACAGGGTTAGTATTGGGAAAAAACTGGATTTAAACGAGACTTTCGTCAAGATTCTTTTCCAGCTTATCCATGAGGATTCGGTAAGGATGCAAACTGAAATTATGGATTCAGAGTAACTTTCTGCAATTTGTCCAGGCTTCGGAAAATGGCTTTTTCTATTGATTTGTATTCTATAATTTGCCTGCCTATGTATATAAAAACAACTGCCAGTGTTGAATTTTGTTTTTGAAGATGATGTTTGTTAAGTCTATAGGCTTCACGTAACCGACGTTTTATTAAATTGCGGTGAACGGCTTTTTTAAATAGTTTTTTACTTACTGCAAAAGCCACTTTTACATGATATACAGGATCTGGTTCAACTTTAAGGTATACTACCTTCACCGGATATACCAGGAAAGATTCTCCCTCAGTAAAAAGTTTTTCAAAAACTTTCCTGCTGTTAAGCCGCTCTTCTTTTGACAAGCAGTAGCGGATCTTTTCCGGTATGTTCTTTTCCGAATGATGCATCTCCCAAAAAAAAAAGCCATCCACCTGTACTGACGGACGGCTTTCAAAAGTACTGTTTTTAGCTTAAGTTGCTTTATTTACTTTTTTAATGTATTGCTCAAGTGCCATGGTCATTGAAGGAGCCTGTACTGTAGGAGCCTCAATGTCGAGTCGTAACCCTGCCTCCCTTACGGCCTGCGCTGTAGTTGGGCCAAAACAGGCAATCCGTGTTTCATTTTGTTGAAACTCCGGAAAATTCTGAAATAAGGATTTGATTCCTGAAGGACTAAAAAATACAAGAATGTCATAGTTTACTTCCCTTAAATCAGAAAGATCACTGCCAACAGTCCGGTAAAGGATTGCCTTGGTATATTTAAAACCACCCTTATCAAGTAATTCTGGAATTTCAAGTTTATGAATGTCTGACAAAGGAACAAGAAACCTCTCGTCCTTATGCTTTTTCATTACACTGATTAAGTCTGAAAACTTTCCGTTGCCGTAAAAGATTTTCCGTTTCCTGTAGATAATATATTTCTGCAGGTAGTAGGCCGTAGCCTCTGAAATACAGAAATACTTCATGGTATCAGGGATCAACAGCCGTAACTCCTGACTGATTCTGAAAAAATGGTCAATCGCTGTACGGCTGGTAAAAATTACAGCAGAATGTTCCAGAATATGAATGCGCGTCTGACGGAATTCTTTTGCAGAAACACCCTCTACCTGAATAAATGGCCGAAAATCAATTTTTATATTGTTTTTCTCTGCCAGGTCGAAGTAAGGCGATTTAGCCGTTGTAGGCTTTGGTTGTGAAACCAGAATACTCTTGATTTTCAAAATGCTCTTCTTTTTGTTTAACACTTCCTCATTCTTATACCACGAGAATCTTATAAAGTAAAACCAAGGGTAAAAACTCCAGGGTACAAAAGTATAAAAACAGATAAAATATTGAAAATTGTTTCCTTAATAAAATTATAAAACCTCTAAAAACAAGTAAAGAATAGAGAATCAGAACGACAAATATGCCTGTAGTCACAGGAATATTTTCCTTACCATAAGGGTAAAACGCAATTACCGCAACCAAAGGTAACAATATTAATCCTGCTACACGCTTGAAATTATTGGTATTGAAGAGGTATTCTCCTGTTTCATTCTTTTTTCCGGTTAAAAATCCCATAAACCGGTATATGGTATTCTTTACGGAAAAAAAAGCAATAATAGCAACAAGACAAAAAAGAAACAGAAAAAAGTTCTGATATGGAAAGTCGATCCTAAAGTAATTCAGGACCTGAACTGTAAACGCTGAAAAAACTAAATAAAATATCACATCTAGCTGAAAAGCCCCATAAAAATGGGAACTGTTTTTTTCCTGATACATCCTCAAAGCCGTGGAATAATTTAAAGTAGATTGAAAAAGGTTAACCATGTACTTATTCCATTTGGTTCTAACCGATGCAAACAATGCCAGAGCCACCAGCAGCAATAAAATAATCCAGTCATAATTATTACCGGTTATTGGCCGCTGGGGTAAATGTAATCCTTCATTATTGATTGCCGATGCAACGAATTCCAGTTCATTCCGGGATTCAATAAATTGCGACCCTCCTATCAACAGGATTGGTTCTCCTTGTCTGTTGATTTTTTTTACCGGTTTGGAGGGATTCATCATTTCAGAGGTGTTTACTTTTTCCCTGACTGGTATATCCTCCAACGAAACCGGGACAGGTCGTTCAAAAGTAAAACCTTCTGTTGCAGTTAAGTCAGGCGAATTGTTCAAAGGCTGTGGTTCCTTTATGCTGTCCGGTTGATATGTGTAGTCGAGATTCATATATTCAGGATGCAAAGATACCAATTGATACATCAAAATTATAAAGTATTCCATTAATTTCTCAGAACCCAAAAGTTAAAAAGCCGGCTCTTAAGAGAACCGGCTTTTGTTTTATACCTGTTACAGTTTTATCTGCTAACGGATATTTATTTTATATTCGAATATGTTATGTTCATTGGAGAAAACAATGTCATATGTTCCGGGAAGAACCTCTGAAAAATCAAGCCCTGCATGTACCGCAAATTCGGGTTTCATCTTTTTATGATACATCAGATTATTTCCGTCATATACGTATAGATTCATATCTTCCATCGGATAATTCAGGAAAGACATTGTCCACAAATTCCCTTCTGATTTAACGTGTGGTTCTGTTATTTTCCTGTTTTTCTCTACGATCACTTTACCTCTTTCAATTTTAAACCAGGTTTCATTTTTTTCATTTTCAGAATGAACTGTCATCCGGTATTTCCCATCTTCCAGGGCTGAAAAATCATAGGTTCTTTGATAGTCTGCCACTGATCCTGACAGAGTTTTGTAAAAAATCACTTCATTGAATTCATTAGTTACTTCAACTTCAGCATCAGTTTCAGAATTTTTCACTATTTCCACCATTGCACTTTCATTTCCGGAAGGTGTCATATTCAACTGAACTCTTCCTGAGCCGTAAGAATATGTAGTCCATGCCATCACTGCCATCATCATTACCGTCGTTTTCATCGTCTTCATTGTTTTAATTTTTAATTTATTATTTTACTAATTTCTAAATACATACAAGTAAAAGGAAAATGATGTACAAATTGTTTAAATATTTAATATTATTTTTAAACAATATTATAATTTTAAATATAACAAACTGAAAACAATTAATATGTATGTATGTTAATAAAAGTTAATTTAGTTTTCACATAACAATGTTATTCTGGAAGGTTATATTTTAAATGCGGTTACCTCCCGCCCTTGAGGTTTTGATGAAATGTTGTATGGCTTGTAAATAAAAATGTATGCATTTATGACAATCTTATTTAAGTCATTCTAAAAAACTCAGATTTAAATCTATTTTTTTACATTTGATAAATAATATCATTCAGCAATGGCAGTTAATACATTATCACAGCTTTACAATAAGGCTTTCCATAAGAACTGGGATAACCTGGTTTTTTCTGATTATGAAGGAAGCAACTATAAGTTCAGCGAAGTAGCCACTTCTATAAAGTCGCTGCACCTTTTTTACCAGTTAACAGGCCTGCAGCGAGGTGATAAAATTGCGGTACTGGGCAGGAATTCCGCCAACTGGGGAACAGTTTTCCTGTCGGCACTTTCTGCCGGTATCATCATTGTTCCGATCCTGCCGGATTTCAACGAAAGCAACATCAACCACATCATTAATCATTCGGAATCCAAATTGATAATAGGGGCAAAGTCACTTCTTGACAAAATTGATTTGGATAAAGCAGAAAAACTTCAAGCAGTGCTTGTTCTGGAAGATTTTTCTCTGCATGCAACAAAGGATGAAAATATCAGGTATAAACTGGATGATGCATTTCAGTATTACAAAAAGAATAAACTTCAAAAGGAAGGTTTCAGGTTTGAAGAACGCGACAGGGAAGATATCTGTATCATATCATATACATCGGGAACCTCTGGCTTCACAAAAGGCGTTATGATTCCTGAAAGAAGCCTTGCATCAAATATAGTCTATGCGCAGGAACATATGCCCCTTCAGCCGGGCCACAAAATCGTTTCATTCCTTCCCATGGCTCATGTTTACGGATTGTTGTTCGAGTTTCTCTTTCCTGTTACACTAGGCTGTCATATTACCTTTCTGAGTAAAATGCCGACTCCTGCGTTAATTACCAAAGTGTTTGGTGAAGTAAAGCCGCATTTAATTTTATCGGTACCCCTTATTATTGAAAAGATTTATAAAAAACGTTTGCTACCCACAATCAGTAAACCTGCGGTAAAGTTATTGCTGAAAACACCTTTCATTCAAAATATCCTTATTAAGAAAATTAAGGGAAAACTTACAGAAACCTTTGGCGGGCGTTTCTTTGAAATTGTAATCGGCGGCGCTCCTTTAAGTGCGGATGTGGAACATTTCTTCCGGCGCATCGGTTTCAAATTCTCCATAGGGTATGGTATGACCGAATGCGGTCCGCTGATCAGTTATGAAGCATGGGATAAAACAATGCCGGGCTCGGCAGGAAGGCTGGTCGACAGGATGGAGGTGCGTATCGATTCAGCTGACCCCTATCATGTGGTAGGTGAAATACAGGTACGTGGAGAAAATGTGATGGCGGGCTATTATAAAAATGAACAGGCTACCAGGGAATCATTTACCGAAGATGGATGGCTGAAAACCGGGGACCTAGGGGTGATCGACAAAAACAAATTCATTTACATCAGGGGCAGGTCGAAAAATATGATACTGGGTCCTTCAGGCCAGAATATTTACCCTGAGGAAATTGAAGCTAAAGTGACCAATCTTCCATTTGTTGCTGAATGTGTGGTTACTGAACGTAATGGAAAACTGGTTGCCATGGTTTTTCCCGATGCAGAAGCTATGACCGCAGAAAATGTTACTCAAAACGACCTGCCATCCATTATGGAGGATAACCGCAAAAAACTGAATGGTGAATTGCCCAAATATGAGCAGATCAGTTCCTTCGAACTTGTAAAGGAAGAATTTGAGAAAACACCAAAGAAGAATATTAAACGATTCAAGTACATTTAATTTCGCAACATGATGCTGCCGGTTTGAATTAGACCTGTATCCATATCATTTTTACCTATGAATCAACATAAACCTGACAATCGTGAAGTTGCAGGCCCACGTCTGCTTTCACTTGATTTTTTCCGGGGAGCAACCATGTTTCTCCTGGTGGCAGAAGGTACAGGACTTTGGAATGTCCTGGTAAAAGAGCCTGTTGCAGGAACTTTCCTTGAGTCCATTTTCATCCAGTTTCACCACCATCCATGGGATGGATTGAGGTTTTGGGATTTGGTGCAGCCTTTCTTCATGTTCATTGTTGGTGTAGCCATGCCTTTTTCTTACCTCAAAAGATTAAACAGTGGAGAAACGAAGGGCAATATAACACTGCACATTCTGAAAAGATGCCTTTTGCTCATGGCCTTTGGTGTAGGCCTGCATTGCGTTTACAGGAGGCAGCTTGTGTGGGAACTATGGAATGTTCTGACACAGCTTTCGGTTACGATCCTGATTGCTTACTTTTTGATGAGGTATAAACCCTCAGTTCAGATTATAGCCTCTCTTGTTTTACTTCTGATAACAGAAATGGCCTATAGGTTTTTTCCACTTGAAGGATTTGATCAGCCCTTTACAAAAGATCAGAATTTCGGCACATGGATGGACCTCGTTCTGATGGGAAAAATCAACCAGGGAGGCGGATGGGTAGCCATCAATTTTATACCTACTGCAGCACATACAATATGGGGTGTAGTTGCCGGACAATTGCTTCTTTCAGGCAAAACGGGATCAGACAAGATTAAAAAGCTTGTTATCTATGGGTTTATTATTTTAATTGCTGGATATGTTCTTCATTATTCTTCCGTTACACCAATTATAAAACGGATTTCAACTTCTGCTTTTGTACTTGCTTCGGGCGGATGGTCCCTGCTTGTGCTGGCATTCAGCTACTGGTTTATTGATATAAAAAAAATAAATCAGTGGATCTTTCCATTTGTGATTGTAGGAATGAATCCTATCTTTATTTACCTGTTTTCACAAACAGTGGGGGCACAATGGTTAAATGGGTTCACAGCCATATTTACCAAAGGAGTATTAAGCTGGTTCAGTGTTTCGGAATTCTGCATGGCTTTGCTTACTTCTCTTACAATTCTATTGCTTGAATGGCTTTTGTGCCTGTATTTGTTCCGGAAAAGAATTTTCTTTAAAATTTAATTATCGTAAATTTACCAGTAAATTTAAATCAACTTTTATGAAAAATACTTCCCGCAGGAATTTTGTAAAGACTTCAGCTGCCTTTGCAGCAGGTTCCTTTTTAGTTTCACCTGCCATAGCAGGAATGGCAAAACAAAAATCTCCGTTCAAAATCTCTCTGGCCGAATGGTCTTTGCATAAGACACTTTTTGCAAAAGAGATGACTAACCTGGATTTTCCCCGTTTTGCAAGCGAACATGGTATAAAAGGGCTTGAATATGTCAATCAGTTTTTCAAGGATAAAGCTCAAGACAAGGGCTATCTGGCTGAACTCAAAAAAATATGCAAAAATGAAGGGGTTGAAAGTGTTCTGATCATGTGTGACGGCGAAGGAATGGTAGGTCATCCGGAAAAGGCCGAAAGGCTCAAAACGCTTGAGAATCATAAAAAATGGATCGATGCAGCCAAATTTCTCGGATGTCATTCCATCAGGGTCAATGCCGGAAGCCAGGGAAGTTTTGAAGAACAGCAGAAACTAGCAGCCGACGGATTGCGCATGCTTGGTGAATATGGTGATAAGCAAAAAATCAATGTCCTGGTCGAAAACCATGGCGGGTGGTCAAGTCATGGTGAATGGCTTGCAGGGGTCATGAAGCTTGCAGATCATAAGAGGGTAGGGACTTTGCCTGATTTTGGAAACTTTGTAATCAATCGTCAGACGGGAGAAGAATTTGACCGCTATAAAGGTACTGAGTTGTTGATGCCCTATGCAAAAGGCGTAAGTGCAAAATCAAATGTATTCGACAGCGAAGGCAATGAGGCCAACATGGATTACTATAAGCTGATGGAAATAGTCAAAGATTCAGGGTATAAAGGATGGGTAGGTATTGAATATGAAGGAAGTGAACTTTCAGAAAAGGAAGGTATCCTTGCAACCAAACGCCTTCTCGAAAAGGTCTTTGCCCAGCTGGCTTAATAACATTTAAAAAAAGCGGTGCCGCCGGGTACCGCTTTTTTTAACGCCGTTTGTATCTATTATGCTTGTTTTTCTTTATGGACTTATTTCTGCTGATATGATTTGACCTTGTGATATTATTTTTGCTCATCCTCCTGTCGGGAATAGCTGAATATATTATACCTAAGCTTCCATGTGATATGACTGAAACGGTGTTTGTGCGCTGCATTGAAGTTCTTCCTTCGTTATTTACATAATTGTAATTTGGTACCCCGTTCACCAGGTCAGAATGAATCCCTGAAGCAGAAACATCCAGGTACAAATCAATCTTGTCTGATAAACGCCAGGCTGCTCCTAATCCGGCTCCGCCTGTAACTCCTGCCATTTTGGGATATTCGCTGCTTTGTGTTCCCCGCGCATGAAGAACTCCTACATCATATTTAACCCGGTCACGTTTGTCGGCAAAAGTAAAATCACTTCCGGTAAATGTTACGCCTCCCATAAACTTCATAAAAATATTCAGCTCCTTGCTGTATGGAAGAAAATACCAGCGGGCAGTCCCAAGTACATTCAACAGCCTGGTTTCATATATCAATGCCTCTTCAGGGTATTTATTGGAATTGGGTAAAGGATTATAGCGGCTCAGGAAGAAGTTATAAAGCGGGGCTGTTGGAGTATGTCCTGCAAGGTTCAGAAGACCAAGCTGGAGCCCTAATTCAAAATCACGGGTGTAAGGCCTGATGATTTCGAATTCCAACCCTGTTTTCAGGGCAGATTTAAAATCTTTGCTTCCTTCATAGGATAATAATTCAACTGGAGGCTTTACCTCTGCCTTACCTGCTTCACCTAAAAAAATACCACTGTTGGCACTCAGCCGATACCTGTAAACTTGTCCTTCCGTAGTTTCAAAAAGCATAAAAACAACGGACAACAACAAAAGGCAATGCTTCATGATTCGATTTTATGTTGGTGGGATGAAGTTATGATTTCTTTACCATAAAAACCAAAAAAACCATGAAAATCATCTTCTGTGCTTCACCTCAGATGCATCCACAACCTTGTAGAGTTTATCCTGCCGTCTCACCTTTTTATCAACAGGGATGGATATGAATTGTCCTTTATACGCCTCCTCAACCGGGTTCAGTTCATACCTGATTTCATTTGCTTCAGTTTGAATTACCCCTGTTGTCGGACCGGTGATGATGATTTCGTCACCCTTGTTAAGGTTCTGCGTCTCCAGCTTAAATTCTGCAACCTGTATGTTATTAAAATAGTTTGTACACTTGCCAATATAGATTTTTCTTTTAGTTGCCAGAGAACCGTAGTTACCGCTCCATTCGCCCAGCCGCTGTCCAAGATAATAGCCATCCCAGAACCCCCGGTTAAATACTGATGCAAGTTTCTCATCCCACCTGTTTACCTTTTCTTCTGTGAAGGTTCCCTCAAGATAAGCTTCAACAGCCTCATGATAACATTCAACTGTAGTTTTAACATATTCTGCAGACCGGGCACGACCTTCAATTTTCAGAACCGACACACCTGAATCAAGGATCTTGTTTAAAAAATGAATGGTTTTCAGATCCTTAGGTGACATGATATAATCATTGTCGATCTCCAGTTCCGCACCTGTTTCCTTGTCGGTTACAACATAGGCACGGCGGCATGTCTGAAGGCAGGAGCCCCTGTTGGCCGAAGAATTCATTTCGTGCAGGCTCAGGTAACACTTTCCACTTACCGCCATACACAATGCCCCATGCACAAACATTTCCAGGCGAACCAGCTTTCCTGACGGACCCTTTACCTGCTGCTCAACAATCTGCTGATGAATTTCTGTCACCCTGCCCAGGTTCATTTCCCTTGCCAGTACAACAACATCGGCAAACTGTGCATAAAACTTCACTGCCTCAAAATTGGTGATATTTACCTGAGTTGAAATATGAACTTCCAGATCAATGACACGGGCATACATAATTACCGATATGTCTGCTGCAATGACTGCTGAAACTCCCGCAGCTTTAGCTGCATCCAACACGGCATGCATTTGTTCTCTTTCTGTATCAAATATCTCAACATTTAATGTAAGGTAGGTTTTAACCCCCTTTGCCGAAGAAATCTCAACAATCTTCCTCAGATCATCCAGCGTAAAATTATTGGCCGAACGCGACCGCATATTCAGGTGTTCCACTCCAAAATAGACGGATCCCGCTCCTCCCTGTATGGCTGCCATCAAAGATTCATACGAACCAACCGGAGCCATGATTTCAATATCACTTCGCACCATTTCCTGTTTTCTTTTCGGCTACAAAGGTAAAATATTTTAATTGGGGTAAAATAACAATTGAATATTCGGTGCCTCCCAAAAACTAACTCTTTCGGCAAGCCTGTATTTTTTATTTCACCTATATTTGCAGGGAATATACAACGATTAGTCAATGAATAATCCTAAAATAAGGGTACGTTTTGCTCCAAGTCCAACGGGGCCGCTGCATATGGGAGGAGTGCGCACAGCACTTTTCAATTACCTCTTTGCCAAAAAACATGGCGGCGATTTTATCCTGAGAATTGAAGATACCGACCAGAACCGGTTCGTGCCCGGCGCAGAGGAATACATTGAAGAAAGCCTCAGCTGGTGCGGACTAAACCCTGTTGAAGGACCCGGGGTTGGCGGCGCTTATGGCCCATACCGGCAGAGTGAGCGCAAACATCTGTATCGGAAATATGCCGATCAGCTTGTGGATTCAGGCTGGGCATATATTGCATTTGACACTCCGGAAGAAATAGAACAGCTGCGCCTGCAGGCAGAAGCGAAAAATGAAACCTTTTCATACGGAATCGGTACAAGGGAGGAACTGAACAACTCACTGAAGCTTTCCCCAGAAGAAGTGCAGCAAAGGATCAGCAGCGGCATACCGTATGTCATCCGTTTCCGCATGCCTGAAGATGAAGATGTGACCCAAACTGATATCATCAGAGGAAGTGTCACATTCAATACTACCAAAAGCCTCGACGACAAGGTCCTGTTTAAATCGGACGGAATGCCCACCTACCACCTGGCAAATGTGGTTGACGACCACCTCATGGAAATAACCCACGTTATCAGGGGTGAAGAGTGGCTCTCATCCATGCCGCTTCATGTTCTGCTCTACCGGGCCTTTGGCTGGGAAGATACAAAACCACAGTTTGCCCACTTGCCCCTGATCCTGAAACCAACAGGCAAAGGCAAACTCAGTAAACGCGACGGTGACAAGATGGGCTTCCCGGTTTTCCCGTTGGAATGGAAAGACCCATCCACAGGTGAGAATTTCAGAGGATACCGTGAAGATGGCTATTTCCCTGAAGCTTTCATAAACCTGCTGGCCCTGCTTGGATGGAACCCGGGCACCGAACAGGAATTCTTCTCAACAGAAGAACTGGCAGAAGTTTTCAGCCTGGAGCGGGTTGTAAAATCAGGCTCAAGGTTTGATCCTGAAAAAGCAAAGTGGTTCAATAAGCATTATTTCCAACAAAAAACCATACAGGAGCTGACTGAACTTTTTAAACCAGTATTGTCGGAAAAAGGAGTTGCAGCTGAAGATAAAAAAATTGAAAAGGTAGTGGCTGAAATCAAGGAGCGCTGCGAATTTGTGACTGACCTTTGGTTACAAGGTAGTTTCTTTTTTGAAGCACCTGCAACCTATGATGAGCAGACAGTGAAAAAACGGTGGAAGCCTGAAACTCCTGAACAATTATCAGAAATTAATGCACTCTTTGCCACTGTAGATGATTGGTCGGCCACATCCATCAAAGAAAGCTTCTCTGCCTTTATGAATAAAAAAGGCTGGAACTTCGGCACCATTATGAACCCGCTGCGCCTGTGCCTTGTAGGCGGCAACATGGGCCCTGATCTTTTTGTCATCTGTGAAATCCTTGGCAGGGAAGAAACCCTGGAACGAATAGAAACCGGAGTACAAACCATCGGAACATAACTATTTTCCTAACCATGCACCACCAGGTGCAGAGCGCCGTAATCTTTATTGTTTTCCTGCCAACTTTAAATACCGGGCACTGCAAAACCTTATTTTGATTAATAAACCTTAGTTACCAGTCAATCATCATCCGCTACTCCCAACCTTATTACCTTATTGGCCAAATAAGGTAATAAGGTACAGGGCTGATCGGGATCTTCACCTTGTTACTAAGGTTGGCGCAGAAAAATAAGGTTGTTATTCCCTTTGACCTGGGAGAAGCAGCATCAGAAATATGTTTTTGGTTTCCAATTTAACTTAATCAGCAACAACTTTTATTTTACCGTTAGCTTAACAATCTTAGTTACCAGGTTAACCATCGCCCACCGGAAAAACCCTTATCGGAAAAACCTTATTTTGGTTAACAAACCTTAGTAACCAGGTCAACCATCATCCACCCTTCCACCCTTATTACCTTATTGGCTGTAGTCAAACAAGCAGAATAAGGTAATAAGGTGTTGTGGTTTTTCACCTTGTTACTAAGGTTGGCGCAGGAAAATAAGGTTGTAAAACCTCTTAATGAACAGAAGCGGCAACAGGAAATATATCTTGGATTCCCAACTCCAGGTTAAGGCTATATCTGGTTTTAACCTGCTCCAAGGTCCATTCGCAACAAATTCAGAAGATATTCGCTATTTGTTCGCTATATATTCGCGTAAAGGCGAAGATATCGCGAACCGATCGCGAACCGGTCGCGAATATATCGCGAAGTTATAAGGGAGTTGAACCCTGTTTGAATTGGAGAGGGACAGAATGTAATATGACAAACAGGTACATTAAACAGATGTTTAGCAATCAGGATAATCCCTGAAAGGATTAACTTTGAGTATATCAAATGTTCACATGGTAGAATGTAAAGGGAACCATTCCATTTTCCACCGGGTGGTTGGTCCCATACGGGACGTGTCGGGTGTTTGTCAAATCATATTTCTACCTACATCTGGTGCCTCCGGCACCGTATCAGGTGATGATAACACATATCAATTTTCCAGTTTTCAGGATAGAATGCCGGTTAAAAATTTATACGTCAACTGATTAACTTGTGCAATTATCCTAATACTCCTTCTTAATAAGCTAAATCCTATTCATATCTCAATTCCTCCACCGGGTTTTTGGTTGCAGCTTTCCAGCTTTGCAGGCTGACTGTCAGTAGGGTGAGGAGGAACACCGCTAAACCTGCCAGCAGGAATATCCACCAGCTCATAGCAGTGCGGTAAGCAAAGTTGCTCAGCCACGTATTCATTACATACCAGGCTGCAGGCAGCGCCACTGCAAATGCCAGGGTAACCCATATCAGAAAGTCCCTGTTCATGAGGAAAACAACCTGCATGACCGTTGCACCGTTTACCTTCCGGAGGCTTATCTCCTTCCGGCGTTTGCCCAGGTAGTAATTGATGAGCCCGTAAAGGCCTATCGTTAAAATAAACACCGACAGCAGGGTGAGCCAGATATAAAATCTGCTGTACCTGTTTTCTGATTCGTACTGCCGGTTAAACTGCTGGTCGGCAAAAGCAAAATCCAGTTCGTCTTTCGTATAATGCTTGTCCCACACCGTGCGCAGGTTATTGATGGATGCACCCAGGTTGTTTGTATTGACCCTGACTGCAAAATAGCCGAATTCACGGGGATAAGCGTTGTTCCAGACAATCGGATAGATGGGTTTTTGCAATCCTTCATTATGAAAATCGGCCACAACCCCCGTAATCTCGTATCTTGTTGTATCATTGCCCCTGCGGAAAATCCACTTGCCCACAGCTTCCTCCGGACTTGCAAAACCAAGCAGGTTCATTGCACTTTCGTTTACAATGACATCGTTGAAATTCTGCTCCATGGCAACACTAAAGTTTTTTCCAGCCAGAAGTTTTAGTTCATATACATCGATGAATCCTTCATCAGCATTGTTCTCATAAAAGGTAACTCCCGGCACAATGCCTTTTGAGGGATTATGGAACTCTGCATGACCAAGTCCTGAGGGTTCTATTCCCGGAACAAAAAGGTTAAACGATACAGATTCAAAGCCGGCATACTGCAGGAGTTCGTCCTTAAAAGCCTGGTATATTTGTCTTTTCTTCGGATTGGGGTTCATGGATGCAGGTCCGGTGCATAAAATAACCCCGTCGAGGGTAAGTCCCAGTTCCTTGTTTTTCATAAAGGAGATCTGCCTGTAAACCATCATAGTGCTGATCAGGAAGATGATCGAAAGCGCCATCTGGACCACAACAAGCCCCTGCTTGAAATGGCCTTTCCGGGTTTGATGCACCTCACCGGCAGTTCCTGTTTTTGCAAGGTCGGCTCCGTAGAACAGGCTGGAAAAAAGGACGCCCAGTGCAACTACGCCCGCCAGTACCAGCACAACCATTCCCATGGGTACCACAGCATCCTGCAGCGGCACATTGAACAGGCGGGCAAAAGGGTTCAGAAAGATCCTGTACAGGAGAAATGAAACAACAAGGGCCAGAAGGTTTAATATAATGCTTTCGGCAAGCGACTGATGCCAGATGTGCATATTTGTTGCCCCCACCAGCTTGCGCATTTTGATCTGGTGGATACGTGTCTGCGTATGTGCTGTAAGCAGGTTTACGTAATTAATCCAGGCAATGATGAGGGTAAAAAGAGCAATTACAGCAAGGTTCACCAGTGAGGAGAAATTGGTTATCGCCCCCATTTCACCATCCATACCTTTTATAAAGTGAAGGTCGCGGAGGGGCTGCAATGAAAAGGTTGCTTTCCGGTTGTCGTTCGCAAGAAAACCCATATAGGAACTTGTAAAGCCATTTATTTTCGATAGTACAAGATCAGATGAAGCACCATCTTTCAGCCGGATATAATTCCACCATGCACCGCCTCCCCAGTTTCCTCTGGCAGGAATAGCCCCCATTTCTATCCAGGTACGGTATGAAACGAAATATTGCGCTGTAAGGTGGGTATTGGAAGGCAGGTCTTTAAATATTCCGGTAATTTCAATGGGCATTTCACCATTTACTTCCATAATCTGCCCGATTGGGTTTGTATTGCGGAAAAGGGCTTTGGCGGCAGTTTCAGAAATGATACCCACGCGTGGGCGGTAATAATCGGCAATTCCTTCAACCATTTCTAGCGGGAACACCTTTTCGAAATCTTCAGAAACCCAGAGAAAATCCTGGTTGGCGTAGTATGTATCCTCAAATAACACCTGGCATTTTTCGAAATAAGCCAGGGCATTGGCTTCCACTTCAGGGATTTCCTCCTTGATGGCAAAGAAAAGCCCGCTGGGGGTTTTGGCCCCATTGTAGAGGATTTCACCCTCTTTGGTTACCTCCCTGTTGACCCGGTATACATTTTCATGTTTGGGAAAAAAGGAATCGTACGAGAATTCAAATACGATGTAATGAAGGGCGAATAAAAAAGAAGTAAGCCCGCCTATCAGACCGACCAGGTTTATAATGCTTATATTCCTGTACTTTAACAGGCTTCTGAAAGCTGTTATCAGAATTAGTTTTATCATCTGGCTAATATAAAACAAGATGGGTTAATTCAGATGCATATGTTTCTTCAATTTTTAAGCCTTTTGATTAAAATCAACCAGCCTGAACCGTTTCTGGTTTTTCTATTAGTCCGTCCACGAGCCTGATGACCTTGTTGCCATAGAGTGCATTTTCCTTTGAATGAGTGACCTGGATGATTGTCATTCCTTCTTCATTCAGTTTTTTCAACAACTTCATGATGATCTCCCCCTGTTCGGAATGCAGGTTACCAGTAGGCTCATCGGCAAGGAGCAGTTTTGGTTTACCGGCAATGGCGCGTGCAATGGCAACAAGCTGCTGCTGGCCTCCCGAGAGCTGACTGGGGAATAATTCCTTTTTGGCGACAATGTTGAACCTGTCGAGCAGATCGGCCACTATGGCTTTACGTTCACCTGATTTGACCCCCCTGTAAATCAATGGTGTTTCAATATTCTCATATACATTCAGTTCTTCGATGAGATGAAAGGCCTGGAAAATGAACCCGATGTGGCTGCGGTGGTACTGTACTTTTTGCCTTTCTTTAATTTTATGGGCAGGTTCGCCAAAAAACAGGTACTCCCCTGCACTGGGTTCATCAAGCAGTCCGATGATATTCAGCAGGGTAGATTTTCCTGCGCCACTCGGACCCATTATTGTAATAAATTCCCCCTCTTTTACTTCAAGGTTGATCCCCTTCAGGATAAAAGTCCGCTGAAAGCGGGATTCGTAGAACTTGTCAATGTTTTTTAATTGTATCATAATTCTTAAAAGTTAAGTTATTCGTACTTCATTGCTTCCACCGGGTTTATGCGTGATGCTTTATATGAGTGGAAAAGAACAGTTAACAAGACTACCCGCAGGGTAGTTTTAAGGTAGTTTTTGAACATGGCGAGAAGGTTTTTTTTTGGTTATGAAAGTTCTATAAAATTAAGATAATACAAGAGTTTTTGATCATGGGAGTTTAGTTTTTAATTGTTGTTATTGCAGGAATTATCAATAATTGATTGTTATGCATAATCTGACAGATAAGTTTTACTGGTGTTTTTTTTGTATTTTTGAATAAAACGTTTTACCATGTTGCTAAATGAAAGGATAACAATGGAACCTGGAAAAAGAAGCGGGAAACCCTGCATAAGGGGAATGCGGATAACCGTTTCGGATGTATTAGGCTATTTGGCTTCAGGTATGAGTTATGAAGAAATTCTTGATGATTTCCCTTATCTGGAAAAAGAGGATATTCTCGCCTGTTTGAGTTTTGCAGCCAACAAAGAAAGAATTGAACTTTGCGCCTGATGAAACTTCTGTTCGACCAAAATCTGTCTCCTAAACTTGCAGGACTATTTGCAAAGTCATTTAAGGAGTCAAAGCATTTACAAGATATTAAACTTGATTCAGCTACCGATACTGTTGTTTGGGAATTTGCCAAAACAGAAGGATTTTCGATTGTGACCAAAGACAACGACTTTAACAACCTGGTTGCTTTTTTTGGATTTCCTCCCAAAGTCATCTGGATTCGGAGAGGTAATTGTTCTGCAAAAGATATCGAAGAATTAATCACTGCCAATATTGAAAAGATTAAAGCTTTTATTTCGGATACAAGCAACGGCATTTTATCTTTCTATTAGTGATTTGATCATTTTACAATTTATTCATACCTTATCGCTTCCACCGGATTTCTGGTAGCTGCCCTCCAGCTTTGCCAGCTTACCGTAAATAAAGCAATGCCCATTACAAGTATACCGGCTGAAACAAATATCCATAAACTTATACTTGTTTTGTATGCAAAACTTTCCAACCACTTATGCATTGCAGAATAAGAAACAGGGCAGGAAATCACGAATGCGATAAGAATCCACTTTATAAAACCTGAATTCAACATAACGAGGATCTCCCTGACTTTTGCTCCATTTACCTTCCGGATTCCGATTTCTTTTGTACGCCTTATTGCAGAAAATCTTGCCAGTCCCAACAAACCCAAACAAGATAACAGCAATGCGATGACAGCATAAATAACAATAGCTTTTGCCTCCCGTTCCTCCTTTTGGTACATTGTATTAATCCAGTCCTCATAGAATCGTGGCTCAGTATTCAATGCAGGTTCAATCTCTTTTAAGGTTTCTTTTATGACCTTTAATGAACCGGGGATATCATTGCCATTGATTCTTATGTTCAAATGGCTCACCTCTTCCGGATTGTACCTTAACTGGATAAATCCCAGTTCACTGTACATGTTCTGAAAATGAAAATCTTCAACCACTCCTACTATTTCTAACCCCCAGATGGTTTTCCCTTCTATTTCATTTAATTGAAGATATTTATAAGTCTTATCATTAATAATACACGTATTTTTATCTGTTAAACGAAAATTTCTGCCTGCTATAAGTTTTACACCAAATGTGGATAGAAATGATGTGTCGGTATTTACGTGTGCCAGATTTTCAATTGTATATTCTAAGCTATCCTGTTTCCATGATCCGGAACCTGAAGAATATATACCAAAGGGCCTTCCATGAGTTGCAGATACATCAACTATATCAGGATGTTTTAACAATTTATCCTTAATAACAGCAGCTCTTCCATAGACTTTACCTTCCAGGCCAACTTCCAGCAGGTATTCTTTATCAAAACCGATATCTTTGTTCTTTACATAGTAGAGTTGTTTGTTGATTGTTATCAGCCAAATAATAAGAACTAATGTTACAGTGAGTTGAATTGTATTAAAAACACCCCTTATATGTGGATTTTTTAATAACACTTTTCGCTGCAACAAATCAATTGCATTAAACTTAGATGCAGCCAGGGAAGGCAGTACCCCGGTTAGTCCACCCACCAGTATAAAAATTAAAATAATTGCAAAAAGAATCTTCGGATTTTGTAACGCCGCAAAAACATCAATTTCCCGGTCCAGTAAATCTTTAAAAAGAGGTGAAAAAAGAGAAGCAAAAAATATTCCTATAAGGAGTGCAATAAAACAGGAGAGATAAGACTCAGTCAGAAACTGAAAAAAGATTGTCCGGCGCTTGGCCCCGGTGGTTTTACGGATGCAAATCTCTTTATAACGTTCGCTGTTCAATGCAGTTATTAAGTTTATGTAATTAAAAACAGCTAAAACAAGAATGATCAATGCTATCAGTGACAGAAGCTTTATCATATTCAGATTGGCATGCAGAAACACATCGTAACCTGTTTTCAAATCGAAATAAACCTCCTTAAAAGGTTGTATTTGAAGCAGGGTTTCAGTGTATCCTTCATATGGTTTCATTATGTCTGAAATTTTGGCCTGAGTTTCAATGGGATTGGTACTGGAATTTAAAACAAAAACGGCATCAAACATTATATATGTTTCTTCATTGTAACCCCTTTTTGAATGAAATAGCTCCTGTTCAGGATTAAAAAGGAGGTCATACTTTAATGAGCTTGCTGGAAGGGGATCAGCAATTACGGCTACTACTTCTTTTTGTTCGCTTTTTTCAAAGTTCAATAGTTCACCGACAGGACTCTTATTACCAAAAACCAGCTTTGCAAAACTTTCCGTAATTACTACTTCCGTTTTTGACTCCAGCAGGTTTTCTGTTTTACCTAAAATGACTTTTACAGAAAAAACATCAAAAAATTCTGTGTTTGTGCAGACAGCTGTTGCTCTTTTCTTTTCACCATTATATTCATAAAGTACCTGATTCCTGGTTATAAGACACAATTTTTCAATTTCGGGAGCCCGATCCAATACCTTTTGGTAAATACGTTGAGGAATTTGGGGAACCTGAGCAATTCCATCGATTTGTTTAATGCGGTACATATTATGGATGTTTGGAAAGTGTTTGTCTACACTTTTTTCCTCAATAATGTAGGAAACAATGAGGATCAGGACAGTCAGGCTCAGGGCAAACCCGCCAATAGTAATACCATAAATTAATTTCTGTTTCCTGAAATTACGGTAATAAGATTTAAATGCGTTGTTCATAGTTAAAAGAAGTGTAATCAAAATTTATTATTCATTTATCATCGCCTCTACCATGCCTCCGGCTTGATTTCGTCACTCATACCTAAGCGCCTCTACCGGATTCCTGGTAGCCGCCTTCCAGCTTTGCCAGCTCAACGTGAGAATGATAATAACCAGTGCAAGGACACCTGCCAGGGCAAATATCCACCAGTCCAATGTGGTTTTATATGCAAAACCAGCAAGCCACAGATTCATGACATACCATGAAATAGGTGTTGCTAAAAGAAAAGCAATTATGACCCATATTAAAAAGTTCCTGTTCAGCATAGTCAGTATCTCTATCGTTCTGGCGCCATTCACCTTGCGGATACCAATTTCCTTTACCCGACTCAGCGACACAAGGTAAATCTGCCCGAGGATTCCCATACAGGTAAGTACAATGGCCACGATGGAAAAAAAGGTAATCGATTTTGCCAGCCTGTCCTCTTTTTCATACATCAGCTGAAACTGGTCATCATAAAAGGAGTAATTCATTGTTTCATCGGGAATGACTTTTGCCCAAACATCCCGAAGTTGCTCCATATACTGTCCCGTTGGTCCAGGCGCCAGTCTAACTGACAATATATTGTACTGCCCTTTTTTCGAATCATAAAGGAGAGCTGCAGGGGAAACCTTTTGATGTAATGATTTTACATGGAAGTCTCGAATAACACCAGCGACTTCATATCCACCCTCCCGTCCATTGTTGAACCTTCTGTTTTCCAGATTATCCCAGCCAAACTGTTTATATGCCTCCTCATTAATAAAACATGCCTTACCCAGGTCGCTCTTCATTAAGTGCCTGCCTTTTAATAGTTCGATTCCCATCGTTTGCAGGAAGTCATCCTCCATATAAATGCAGTCCAGTCTAAAACTGTTCTCACCTGTGTTGCTGCCCATCGTGTTATTGATCATACCCGGAGTACCAAAACTTAATGTACTGCTTTTAATAAACGGGAACTTTTCTGTTTCCTTCTTAAGAGTTGCCAGGTTTGGATTATTAAAAGGAAGGTCGATTCTTACAAGCAATTCCTTATCAAAACCTAAATCATGATGTTTAACAAAGCCCAACTGCTTAAAAATAATGAGCACAACAGCAATAAGAGCTATTGATGCTGTAATCTGAAAAGTTAACAGGACCTGTTTACCTATATTCCTCCCGCTTTTTTTCCTGAGCCCTGAAAGAAATTCTGATACGTTGAAACGGGAAAGCAAATAAGCAGGTGCCAGGCTGTTTGTTAAAATAACTGCACTAATAATCGCAAGAAATACAGGTATCAGCTTTATTATTCCCGGCTGCTGGAAATTGAGCTCTTTTCCAAATAATATTTCTGAATAAGGCAGGAACAAAAAAACTAACAGGAGGGATATTGCCACTGAAAGTAGTATCCCTAAAGTCACCTCAGTGATAACTCCGGATAACAAATGTCTGTTTCCGGCACCAATGGCTTTATTTATTCCGGTTACCTTGAATTTGGAATACTGAATAGAAAGAGTATAATTAAAGTAATTAATGCTTGAAAGCAAAAGTATAAGAAGCGCAATGAGAAGGAAAATTGTCAGCATCTTACTGTTTCCCCTGTAATGGTTATCTTCTGCGGTAAGTTGGGAAAGGTAGATTTCAGCCAGGTTCTGAAGTGTAAATTTACCTTTACCTGGGATAGTGGCATTCAGGTTTTCGGTTAAATCTTCGATGTTGGCATCATCACGTACGAGCAGGTAATAATTGGTAAGGTATTTACACACTCCATTGTTGCATGACTGGAAAATGCGGAAGTCTTCATTGTCACTGTTCAGAAGTATTTCAGCTTTAAATGAGGAATTCTTCGGCAAATCTTTCATTACGGCAGTAACAGTTGCACTGAACAACTGATGAATGTTAACTTTTTTTCCCAATGCGTTTACATTGCCAAATAGCCTGCGTGCAACTGATTCGGTAATTATCACCGATTGATTGCCCTCAAAAGGTAGCTCTCCCAACAGTTGTGTCACCTCTGGTTCAAATACAGGGAAGAAGGAATTATTGGTGCTTATTAGCTCACTAATGCGGGTATTTGAATTTGATTCTTCATCTTTCACTGTGAATTCCATTCCATTCAGATAACCCATGGGGCATGCCTGTCTAATTTCAGGGAAGTCTTTTGCCAGTGCTGAATATAGTTCGTAATCAACATGGTAAGATTCATTAGCCTCATCATGCAGTCTGTAGATTTGATTATAATGAAAGAAATCTTTATTTACACTTTTCTCAGAATGATAATAGAGTCCAATAAGAATAAATGCGGCAAAGCCTATTGAAAAACCGCCAATGATGAGAAATGAATAAACTTTGTTCTTAAGTAAATTTCGGATTACAAGTTTTGTATTAAATAGTATCATTGTTTTCTGTTTATAAAAAGTGTATCAATTTACCTCTACCTGGTTTAATATTTTACTCTTAAATTAAATCTGGCCAATATCTAATCCGGTGTAAATATGTAATGCCAAGCAGCATCACCAGCAGTGCAATGATTCCCATCAGAATGACTGTATGAATGCTTCCCTGTGGCCCCAAATCATGCGATGCTTTTGAAAAAGGTGCAGCTGCTTCACAGACTTGTATATAAAGTCGATGAAAAGGGTAATATCTTTATAGCAAGTCGTAAAGGACATTATAATTAATTTTGTTTTATTCGTACCTCAGCGCATCCACCGGGTTTCTGGTAGCTGCCCTCCAGCTTTGCCAGCTTACAGTAAGCAAAGCAATTCCCAGCGACAGCATTCCAGCCAGTGCGAATATCCACCAGCTCAGGCTAGTCTTGTAGGCAAAATTTTCGAGCCATTTATTCATGTTATACCATGCAACCGGAACTGCAATTACAAATGCCGACAAACCTGATAGAAGGACTGGCAACAGGAATCTTCCGGTAATTGATGTTGCAGTTTCACCCATGCATTTTCTGATTCCAATTTCCTTTGTCTTCTGTTCAGTAAGAAAGAGGATCACTCCCCAAAGTCCCAGACATAGTACAATCAGTGCAAACATTGAAAAGATGCCTGTCAGTTTTTGAAGATTCCTTTCTGAAGCGACAAGTCTGTTATAATCATCATCCAAAAAAGCGGTATGTAAAGGGTAAGTGGGTTCAAGTTCCCTGCAGATATTTTGAATTCCTGCCAGTGTATTTTCTATATCTGACATATTCATATTAACCATTAAGTAATTCCACGACCTGAAATCATCTCCCATCGGATATACTACCAGTGGCTTTATAGTCATTGAAAGATCATTAAAATGAAAATCGTTTATTACCCCTACCACCTGGTAGTCGGTACCATAACCATTAATGCTTTTCCCTGAAAAACTGTCCCACCCGATCATATCTGCAAACGTTTTATTGATCAATATCCCCTGACGCTGATGATTAAACATATCACCTTCATAGAGTCTAATCCCAAATGTGCCCAGGAGATCTTCATCAACATTCCAGTTTGTTACAAGAGGCCTGAAGTTGGGATCTTTACCCTCCCAGTTCCACCCTTCTCCATTATTGCCTATACCTGTTGGCAACATTGATATAATAGAGGCAGAATTGATTTCAGGCAGCCTGAGAAGTTCTTCTTTCAAGGTCTTGGCTTTTGGTTTCAATTGCCCGTCGAGCCTGATGTAAAACAGTTGATCTTTCTGCAAGCCCAAATCCATCTGCTGCAAAAACCTGGTTTGCTTTGTTATGATAAAAGTTGATGTCAGTAAAATGATAGCCAATAAGAACTGACTTACTACCATTGCATTGCGGAAAATACTTTTGTTCTTTACACGACGGTGGGTGGGACTGAAAGCCTGACCTGGTGAGAACGAAGAAAGAAACAGTGCCGGATAGCTTCCCGAAAGCAGAACAGTTACAAGATAAACAATAAAAAGGGATGCCAATGGAATAAACTTCAACAGCACACCAATGCTGATATTTTTTCCTGCCATCTGGTTAAATACAGGTAATCCTATAAATACAAGTAATAGCGATATTAAAAATGCCAGAAAGCATATAATAGCAATATCAGTGTATATTAGCCTGATCAGGCCCCACCTGCTGGCTCCGATTGCTTTCCGTAATCCTGTTTCCTTAACCTGCTTGGCTGTCTGGGCTGTTTTAAGAATAATGAAATTAAGAGTGGCAGCCAGCAATACCAGGATACCAACCAGAACAAAGATTTTTACATTGCGTATATTTTTCTTCTCTAAAAGGTAGCCATCTTCAAATTTGTATGCTCTTAGAAAATTTGTTGACTGAGGAAGTTCCTTTTGAATCCGTTTTGTTATTCCTGACGCGATTTTATCAAAGCTTTCAGGAGAATTTAAGAGACCATAGGTGTGAAAGGCATTATTATACCAGGTAAAAAGAAAGTTTACATTTTCAACTCCCCAATAATTAGCCAGTTTGGCAATGGGAAGAATAATATCAAATGAGAGTGATGAATTATGAGGTATATCTTTTATAACTCCAGCTACAACAACATCAAGCCTGTTATCAAGCCTGATGATTTCACCCACTGCATTATAATTTCCAAATAACCGTTTGGCAGCAGTTTCCGTCAAAACTACTTTATTGTATACGCCTTCATCGCCTTTTCCTCCCTGTACAAAAGGGAAAGAAAAAATATCAAAGAATGAATAGTCGCAAAAGGCGGTCTTTTGTATCGCTTTTTGATCCTTATAAGTAGCCAGCGATTCCATGTAAGCCGGAAAATATCTGCATGAATTTTCAACTTCAGGATAATCTGCCTTCAATGTAGGTGCTACCATAGGCGGGCAACCACTGAACGGCATGGTACCGGAGCCTTCATCTAGATACGCATGGACAGTAAATATTTTTTCCCCGTTTGTGTGAAACCTGTCATAGCTTACCTCATCAGTGATCCACAGGAAAATATACAATACACAAACCAGTCCAGCAATCAGACCTATAATTCCAAGCAGGGTGGAGGCCTTCTCCCTGCCAAGTTTCCTGAATGTTATTAGAATATTTTTCATAGATTTTTTCTGTTTATTTCCGATTCCTGTACAGCTTTACCTTTTATTCATACCTCAGCGATTTAACCGGGTTCATATTCGATGCCTTAATGGCTTCATAACTGCTGGCAATCATAGCAATCAACAGTGACATACATATAATGGCTAAAAATTCCCATAAATTCATCTGGTACTTATAAGTTCCGGGAGTAGTTTTTATCAGTATATAGGGAATTGGAAATACAAACAGATTTGCAAGGAGCAAGAGATAGAAAAAGTCTTTAACTACCAGTGAAATGATATCAGTTGATTTTGCCCCCTGTACTCTCCTTATTCCTATTTCCTTCACCCTTTTACGTGTTGTATGGGCAACCATTCCAAATAATCCTACTGCGGCAATGATAATGGCAAGTACAGTGAAAAATGCAGAAGTACGGCCTACACTTTGCCAAACTTCAACATCTCCATGTTCGGCACGATCATCAAAATGGCTGATTGTAAATATGGTATTTGTAAAATTGGTTCGCAAGAGGTTGTCAAGTTCAGCTAAAGCGCTCTGATTATCATTGCCCGATAATTTAAATGTTAACTCGCATCCACGAGTTAAATCTCCGGAATGAAGCTTTAATACATAAGGCTGTATGTTCCACATAACAGAATTGATGTGAAAATCCTTTATCACGCCTATAACCTCATACCATTCACCACCTATATTTAATCGTTTGCCTGCCACTGTTTCCCAGCCTAGAACTCTGGCTCCTGCACGATTAATAACACATGCCTTTTCATCTGATTTCTTGTTACTTTCAAAAAATCGTCCTTCTTCGAGCTTCAAATCATAAGAAGCCAAAAATTCAGGGCTTACTTCATTGTAGCTGAAATTAGTCCATTCATCAACCGAGGCACCTTCTTTTTCAACCCTGCGGGCCCAGTTGGAATGAAAAGGAGTAGTAACCGACACTGCCATATTTTCCACACCCGTAATTCTTAAAGCCAAATCTCTTACTTCTTCAAAATTCCGTTCACCTTTATTGGCTGGCAATGAAGTATGAAACAACTGCCCCTTCTCAAAACCCAGGTTTTTATTCTTTAAATACTGGGTCTGCCTGTATGTCCAGACTGTTGAAGCCAGCAATACAACCGTTATAATAAACTGAAGGGTAACCAAAAGTCTTAATCCTGATATTCTGCTTTTTGAAACAGGATTATTTCCCTTTAAAACAGTTACAGGCTTAAACCTTGATAAAAGTAAGGCAGGATAGATACCAGATATCAGACCTGTTACTAAAGTGGAACCTACTACAGTAAAAAGAAATAGAGGATTGCTGAGAAAATCAAGAGGGAGCTCCCGCTGAACAACATGATTAAAGAATGGAAGAAATAACCGTGCGAGTATTATTGCAAATACAAGTGAAATGAATGCGAGTATAACTGATTCCGCTAAGAACTGTTTCTGTAATGACCCTATGCCTCCACCATTAACCTTACGTATTCCGATTTCTTTTGCCCTGGAAATGGAAAATGCTGTTGTGAGATTGGCAAAATTAAGGCTGGCCAGAATCAGTATTAGTATCCCAATGACTGAATAAAATATTATTACTACAATAAAATCTTTGAGATTGTTTGGGTTTAAATGAAGCTCTTTTAAGGGTTTCAGGTATACCAGAAACTGGTTGGCCTCAACCCGCTCATCAAGTAGCGGCTTGATAGTGAGATTTAATTGTTTGTAATCTGCACCAGGCCGAAGAAGTACGTAAGTCCGGAAACTCTGATCATCCCAGACAGTAAAATCCCAATTACTTCTCGAAGAAATTGATATGAAGTAAGATGGTGTTATATGGGAATTCGAAGGGATATCCTTCATGATACCTGTAACACGATATTCATTGCTCAAATCGTCCTTAACAGTCTTTCCCATCGGATCCTCACCTGGGAAATACTTCTCTGCAAGGGTCTTTGACAGTACCAGAGAATAAGGTTCAATCAGGGCAGTCTTTATATTTCCAGTCAACAGTTCAAAAGAAAAGAGATCAAAGATTTCATTGGGTGCAATGTACCCCTGTTCCTCATAGTAGGTTCTTTCGGGGGAAGTAGATAAATATCCGCCCCATACCTCACGCATTACAATGGCTTTCTCTACTTCAGGATAATTTTCCTGCAGATAATGCGCCATTGCAGGAGGTGTCTGATTATAAGTAAAATCCCTTCCATCCTTCCAGTCGAGCTGAACACGGTATATGCGGTCGAAATTTGCATTGAACTTATCCCAGTTCCTTTCATACTGGACATATCTGAAGACCAGCATAAAAGTAACCAGGCCTACCGATAGACAAAGGATTTGAATCACCGACAGAAGTTTATTCCTTCTCAAATTCCTCCAGGCAATCAATATATAGTGTTTAATCATGGCTTTTGTAATAATCTGTTGCCTATAATTGAATTGGTTAAAGAATGGCTGCTATCGGCTCATTCACATTCTCGGTAAGCACTTCCCCGTCGAACAGGTTAATAACCCGGTGCGCAAAGCCTGCATCGTGCATGGAGTGGGTGACCATGATAATGGTAGTTCCTTCCTGGTTAAGCTGGGTAAGCAGGTTCATCACCTCAGCACCATTCTTTGAATCCAGGTTACCTGTAGGCTCATCTGCAAGGATCAGCTTCGGATTGGCAACCACGGCACGTGCAATGGCCACACGCTGCTGCTGTCCACCGGAAAGCTGTTGCGGAAAATGTTTGGCCCTGTGGCCAATCTTCATCCGTTCAAGCACATCGTTCACCCGCTTTTTACGCTCGCTGGCTTTCATCTTCAGGTAAATTAACGGAAGCTCTACATTTTCATAAACCGTCAGTTCATCGATGAGGTTAAAACTCTGGAATACGAAACCGATGTTCCCCTTTCTCATCTGGGTTCGATGGCGTTCCTTAAATCTGCCAACCTCAACCCCGTCGAAATAATACTCTCCGCCACTGGGATTGTCGAGCAGCCCAACAATGTTCAGCAGCGTCGATTTACCGCAACCCGATGGCCCCATAATGGCCACAAATTCACCTTTGCCCACATGAATGGAAACTTCATTCAGGGCGAATGTTTCAACTTCCTCTGTACGGAAGATTTTAGTGAGTTTTACTGTTTTAATCATACTTGAGAATTTGCAAAGGGCAAAGAGCAAAGGGCATAGGGCTAAGATGCACTTGCACAGGGCTCATGCCTTTTAATTATTTTATTAATGTCTTTCTGAAGTTTGTTATTTTTCTGCTTAAAGCATCCAGATCATCTAAAATCTTATCCAGCATGCTTTGATCAATAAACTTCCTGCGAAATGCTACATATGAAATGTTTGCAGTTTCAAATACCGACCTTCGGGCAATATTCAGGAAGTGGGCAAAATCCTTATCAGAATATGAACCGGAACCTTCAGCAATGTTATTTGAAATACTCAATGAAGCGCCTCTTAATTGCTCAGCTACCTTGTAACTTCTGGACTCGCCCATTAAATCAGCCAGATCAAAGAGTCGGTCATTTAATTCAATTGACTCTTTCCAAATTTCCAAATCCATGAATCTAAAATTTGCCATAATCTACTGTTTTGGGCACAAAACTTATCTGTGCAATTAATAATATATTTAAGTACTTTATTTTAAACTCAGTTTTTAGCTCTTCGCTCTTCGCCTTCTGAGCTTCACCCCATTTTCAGTGTTATTGCTCCCAGCTCTCTGTCTTCTGCTCTACGCTCTGTGCCCTGTGCTCTGTACTCTGTGCCCTCTCCTCTGCCCTCTGCTCTCTGCCCTCTCACCGCAGTACCAGCCTGTCATTCTCTCCAAACAGTTCATACCCCGAGGTAATAACTTGCTCTCCCGGTTCAAGCCCTTCAAGCACTTCGTAATAGCTTGGGTTCTTACGACCAATCCTGATCTTACGCTTTACAGCAAAATCCCCCGACTGGTCAACCACATATATCCACTGGCCTCCTGTACTGTTGAAAAAGCCTCCCAGCTTTACAATTGTAGACTTCTGAGGTTGTCCCAGCTGAAGATTTATGTAGTATGTCTGACCTGTACGGATGTTATCAGGTCGCTCACCAGTAAATACAAGGTCGATTTTAAACTGTGAATTACGCACTTCAGGGTACACTTTTCTGACTTCCATCTGGAATATCTGTCCCTGTCGTTCAATGGTAGCTACCAGGTCACGGCGCACCCGGTCGATGTAATGCTCGTCTATAAAGGCCTCTACTTTATAATCTGTCAGCACGTTGATCTGTCCGATCCTGACTCCTTTGCCAATATTCTGGCCTATTTCAGCATCCAGCATGCCCAACTGCCCGTCAACCGGCGCTTTCACATGCAGATTATCGAGCCGTTCATAAATCAACCCCAGCGTTTGCTGCATTTTGGATAAATCCAGTTCAAGCTGCACCATTTCACTGGCCCGTATCATTGAATCATTTTCTGCCTTAAGTTTATTTATTTCCAGTACCTGCATAGCATACTCATAATCTTCCTTAGCCTGGAGGTAGCTTTCCTGTGAAACCAGTTCTTCCTCATACAGCGATTTTTGCTGTTCATAATGCCGTTTCTTCTTGATGATTTCATAATGAGAATCAAGAAGGTTCCTTTTCGACTGTATCTGCTGCGTCTCAAAATTGATGCGGGTCTGCCGCAGCATATTCTGCTTCTGGGCCAGGTTCGATTCACTGTTCATGATGTTTTCATACAACGTTCTGTTTTCAAGCACCAGAATAACATCCCCCTTTTTTACCATGGCTCCTTCCTCTATCAGTCGTTCCTGTACCCTGCCACCTTCCTCAGCATCGAGATAGATTACAGAAATGGGAGCAACTGAACCGTTGGTGCGGATAAAATCATCAAAATCATCATACTGTACTTCATCAACCGTTATCTTTTCCCTCTCGATCCTGAGCGTGGAAACGCCCGATCCTGAAATCATTTTTACCATCAATAAAATAAAAGCCAGTCCTGCTGCTGCATATAGTACATGTTTCAACCTGATGCCTTTTTTCTTTTCTATTTTCCTGTCCATTCCCATGACAAATCTTTTTTTTCTTTTTGATGCTGATAAAATATGATAACTCTTAAGTACCGCTCAATAATTCCTGTCCGAAAACAGGTTTTCCTAAATAAAAGTCAATTGTTTTGCGCTTAACGAGGTACTGCAGCCTGGTGCGCAGCAACTCACTCTGTGCATTAGACAGAAGGTTCTTGCTGCTGTACAAGTCAATAATGTTAAACAGTCCCTGCTCCTTCTTCTTTTGAGCCACCTCAAAAGCAAGGAGGTTCGAATCAGTCTGCTTTTGTGCCTGTGCGAACTCGGCAGCCATTGCAGAAAGATCCTGGCAATAAGCTTCAATTTCGTAATAAAGCTGGTTCTTATAATTTATGAGTTCCACCTTCTCCCTTTCCAACTCCAATCTTCCCAACCTTACCTCTGAACGTGTGTTCAACCGGTTAAAAATGGGAATATTAAGTGACAGGCCAACTGCCTGCGAAGCATTGTTTTTCAACTGGTTTCTGAATGAAATGGGATTGCCGGTGTCATCAGTATGGGTCTCATAATAACCAGTATAATAGCCTCCGTAAAATGATAGAGACGGAAATAAATATCCTTTTGAAACCGCCAGCGATTTCTCTACCGACATAAGCTGCTGATCTCTGGCTTTTACCGCAGGAAGGTGCTCCAGTGCTACCTGGTATACACTGTCGGCACTGACACTGCCTGCAGGAATGAGCATTTCAATATCATCTGGCTCCTGTAACTGAAGATCTTCTGCGGCAGGAAAATTCATCACCCGCTTCAGCTCAAGCAATGCCGACCTCAGGTTGTTTTGGGTCCTGATAACCTGCAATTCCTCCTCCGCCAGCCGTGCTTCTATCTCAAGAATCTCGGTGCGGGCACTGATGCCAACCTCCGACTGCCTTTTAATCTTCTCAAGATTGAGTTCTGAAAGTTCCTTCTGCTCTTTTACTATCCCGAGCAGCCCTTTCAGGTACAGGACATTGTGATAGCTGTTCATCACAGCAAATGCAATGTCTGTCTTCAAGGCCTTTTCCTCTTCAATCTGAGCAAGATGCTTAAAACGGTTGTAGGCAATGATGTTATTTCTGACAAAACCTTCGAACAGAATCATGCTTCCCTGCACTGCATAACTGTTGGAAGCAAAATTGTTGGTTGTAACCGCATTGGTATTCGGATCGACCGATTTCCCGTAGTTGATGCTGTATCCCGAATTTGCATTTACCGATGGAAGCCGGTTCCTTTTAGCCTGTTCATATAATTCCCTTCCGGCTTCATTTGTTATCGATTTGGCTTCAATTTCAAGATTGTTCTTAAGGGCGTATTCTATGCATTCATCCAGAGTCCATTTTTTTTGGGCATTTATTCCCTCTGCAACAACCAGAAAAAAGATAATCAGTACCAATATAAAAGAGTTCCTTTTCATTATTTTATTTCATTCCTATGCATGGCAAATACCAAAAAAATGCCATAGATATAATAAGTTGAAGGATAGCGAATTGTAATTTTATGTCGATCATTTTCTGTAAAAAAAGCTGACACAGCCTGTAAAAAAATTAGACAATATTTTGAATTGAAATGAATCCGGTTTACATTTGAACAGAAATCATGAGGCTAAAGCCAGGGATGTTATAATTTACTATACCATTGACTGATACCGTGCAGGAATCAAAAAAGGATATTGTTTTGAAATATATTCTTGTCAATAGCCGCCCATATTGCCGCCGGTATTAACAGGCCTTTAGAAATAGCGGAAAACAACGGGCTTTAGCCATATATAGTTATAGAATGTCCAAAGGAAATCTGTTGATTGTTGACGATAACAAGAGCATTTTAAGTGCCCTCGAAATCCTTCTGCAGGATGAATTTGAAGAAGTGAAAGCTGTTGCCAATCCCGGACAGCTTCCTGCACTTCTCGAAAATGGGAAATACGATCTGGTACTTCTCGACATGAATTTTTCAGCAGGAGTGAACACCGGAAATGAGGGATTATACTGGTTATCCCGAATTAAGGAAATGCACCCTGATATAGAAGTCGTCCTTTTCACCGCCTATGGAGATGTGGAGCTTGCAGTAAAGGCCCTGAAACAGGGTGCTGCCGATTTTATTCTAAAACCCTGGGACAACAACAAGCTTAAAGTCACTTTAAGGAATGTATTTCAGCTTCAGCAGTCGAGACAGGAAGTAAGGCAGCTTAAACAGAAGGAGAAGGCACTGAAGAATGAAATCAATAACGACAGGTCGCAATTTATAGCCACTTCACCTCAAATGCAGCAGGTGCTGCAACTGGTGCACAAAGTGGCACAAACCGATGCCAATGTACTGATAACAGGTGAACATGGCACCGGAAAGGAACTTATAGCCCGCGAACTGCACAGAACCTCAAAAAGGTGCAGTGAACTGCTTGTCACTGTTGATATGGGCGCCATCAGTGAGACGCTTTTCGAAAGCGAACTCTTTGGGCACAAGAAAGGTTCGTTTACCGACGCCCGTGATGACCGGACTGGTAAAATCGAAGATGCTGCTTCAGGCACCCTGTTTCTCGATGAAATCGGGAATTTACCTCTGCAGTTGCAATCGAAACTTCTGACAGTACTCCAGAACCGGACAGTTATTCCAATAGGCAGTAACAAGCCTGTGCCGGTCGATATCAGGCTTGTATGTGCAACCAACCGGAACCTTGACGAGATGGTGACTTCGGGTCAATTCCGCGAAGACCTGCTCTACAGGATAAATACCATTCATATTGAAATCCCTCCACTGCGGGAGCGCAAAGAAGATATTGCTGTCATTGCAAACCATTTTATGAAAGTGTACTGCATGAAATACAGGAAACCCTGCACTTCCCTTTCGGCTGCTGCATTGAAAAAGCTAACAGCATATCACTGGCCGGGGAATGTACGTGAGCTGCAGCATACCCTAGAAAAAGCAGTGATTCTTTCCGATTCTGATGAATTGTTGCCGGGCGACTTCTTCTTTAAATCTGTCGCTGCGGAAAATAACAATCTGCTTGAAGGTACCATCGAGGAACTGGAAAAAAAGATGATTGCCCGCGGTCTTCAGAAGAACAGTCACAATCTTTCCGCTTTAGCGGAACAACTGGGTATTACCCGTCAGACACTCTACAATAAAATAAAAAAATACAACCTGTAAATGTCAAGCCGCAACCTGTATCTCCATATTGTAGTACGATGCTGTCTGCTGGCAGGCACTGCATTATTTGCAGGGTGGCTCTTATTCAGCAAGGAGTCGGCTATCGGCGGAATATTTGTTTTATTTCTGTTTCTGCTTCAGGTAACAGGGTTAATAGTATACCTGAACCGCACCAATCGCCAGATTGCCTTCTTTTTTGAAGCAGTTAAAAATGAAGATTCCACCCTCAGGTTTCCTGTTCATACCGGCAATCAGGCTGTAAATGACCTGAACAGCGGCCTTAACAAAATTAACGACCTGATCAAGACCATCCGTTTCGAACTGCAGGAACAGGAGCAATATTATAAAGCCATCCTGGAACATGTATCAGCCGGCATTATTGTTTACAACGACAATGGCAACATCATCCTGTCGAATGAGGCTGCACGTACCCTGCTTTCATACGAACCCCTGACCCATGTCAACCAGCTGATGCGCATCGATAAGAACCTTTATTCTGCCATCAGGGAATTGCAGCCGGGTGAACAGAAACTGGTTAATTTCAAAAGCAAAAGCCAGTCACGGCAGCTGTCGGTTAAATCCACACAATTCAAAACTGCACGTGAAAACCTGCTTCTGATAGCCTTCCAGGACATCAAAAATGAAATGGAGGTGAAGGAACTTGAAAGCTGGATAAAACTTATAAGGGTCCTGACCCATGAAATCATGAACTCGGTGGCACCCATAACCTCGCTTTCACAAACCATCCTTGAATACTATACCGGGCTCAATGGAAATCTGCCATCGGAAAAAGTCATAAACAACACCATCAGGGGCCTTGAAGTAATAAATGAAAGAGGTGCAGGCCTGATCAGCTTTGTAGAGAACTACCGTAAGCTGACCCGTATTCCGCCACCAGAGAAAAAAGCAGTAGACCTGGAACAACTGCTCGATCATACAATTACCCTTACAAATGTGGTGCCTCCTGAAAACAGCATACAATTTTCAAGGGAAGTAAATCCACCTAATCTTCAGGTGTTGGCCGATAAAAAACAAATTTCACAGGTGTTGATAAACCTTGTAAAGAATTCAGTGGAAGCACTAAAAAATTCTGAGAGTGGGTCAGTTATCCTACGTGCAAGACTTAATGAAGCAGGACGGACAGAAATTACAGTAACCGATAATGGTCCTGGAATACCCGCTGAACTGATGGACAAAATTTTCATCCCTTTCTTTACTGGTAAGGAATCGGGCACCGGAATCGGCCTTAGCCTCTCTCGCCAGATTATGATGCTTCACGGCGGCAGCCTTAAAATAGAATCTGTTCCAGGAAAGCAAACAACTGCTATTCTGGAGTTTTAAAGTTTCAAATATTCTTCTTGAACTTAAGTTTTACTAAGAAGTTTTAACCTTAAAAAACCTGCACATGTCTACCGAGCACCCAAACCAGCAACCTTTAATACCCCTAACCGGTAACTACCAAAAAATCTTATAACTGATTTCCCGCTTTACAATCTTGTAAGAAATTCAGCCAGGGTAACAGAAGCATCTCCCTGTATGACCCACACTCCGGATTTTCGGGTATATATAGAATTATCAACACCTGAGTAGCCAGGCTTCAGGTCGTAATTGAAAATAATGATATTGCTGCACTGATCGACATTTAAAATTGGCATGCCGTAAATCGGTGTTCCCTCTGCATTACGGGCCGCAGGATTTAAAACATCATTGGCACCAACTACAATTGTTACATCTGTTTCTTTAAATTCTTCGTTAATATCATCCATTTCGTATACGTCCTCAAATGGAACACCGGCTTCAATAAGCAATACATCCATATGCCCCGGCATACGTCCGGCAACAGGATGAATAGCATATTTTACCGTTGCACCACCGGCAATCAGTTTTTGTGCAAGTGATTTAACGAGATGTTGTGCATGTGCCAGCGCCATGCCATAACCCGGAACAATGATAATCTTTTTAGCGGCTTTAACAACCTGTGCGGGGTCAGCAGGTATTAATTCTTCCTCCTTAACTTCAGCTTTTGGTTCTTCAGTAACTATTTCATTCTGTTTTACAATCAGGGCTGTTTTTCCAAGTAAAATATCCATCAGATTACGATTCATTGCTCTGCACATGATTTGAGTAAGGAATAAACCAGATGCCCCCACAATTCCGCCAATTGCCACCAGTAAAATATCGGTTACAGCAAATCCTGCAATGGCGGCAGCTACACCACTTAAACTGTTTAACAGGGAAATTGCAATGGGCATGTCGGCACCACCGACACGGATAGAAAAAATAACTCCGAATAATGCTGCAAAAGTAACAGTCAATACCAAAAAACCTGTTACAGGAAAAATATTGATGATACCCCCTGTTATAATCGAAACGGATAAAATAACAAGCAAAACAACTGTGAAGGCATGATGGGCTGGAAGAATCACAGGTTTTTGTGATAGGACCTTGTGTAGCTTACCAGCAGCAACAAGGCTTCCGGATAATGTTATTATACCAATAACAATGGCAAGTGATGCAGTTGTTTTACCAAAAACTTCATTGCTCTGGTATAATGTAAGAAGGGCAAAAGAGGCAACTATTGCCGATGCAGCACCGCCAATACCATTAAGAAGGGCTACCAGTTGGGGCATTTGAATCATCTTAATCCTTTTGGCCAAAATCCATCCTGCAATAAAGCCTATGGTCATTCCGGGATAGATAAGCCATACAGGTAAGATATCTTTCTTTATGAGGGTGATTATTATTCCAAGGGCAATTGCCAGAGCGCTTATTTGATTACCCAGTTTGGCTGTTTTTACCCGGCTCATAAAGTGAATGCCTAGTAAAACTACAGAAACCAATATAACGCACACGATATAGTAAGTCCAATCCGATATAAAACCTGATGTGGTAAAACTGAGGATAATACTTTTATTCATTATCGTTCTCCTTTTTTTTACCAAACATTTTTAACATTCTGTCCGTGACTGCAAATCCCCCTGCCACATTAATCATAGCAAGGATAATTGATACAGTGCCAAAAATGTATCCAATTACAGGATTCGGACTAATAAGCGCTGTTGCAGTGGCTATTAAGGCCCCAATGATTGTAACACCTGAAAGAGCATTCATTCCCGACATCAGGGGTGTATGTAAACGACTTGGAACGTTATTAATCAGCATATAGCCTGCAACAGTTGCAATGACAAAAATCCCTATAAGTATATAGTGAATCAGATGCATAAACTATTCATTACATTTTAAGTCAGTTAAAAAGATTCAGCTTTTACCCCCATTGCTTCCAGGGTTCCTTCATGCACAATTTTACCATCTTTTGTTACAAGAATCGAGGAGATAATCTCATCAGACATATCAAGAATAACCTTGTTGTCTTTAATAAGGTATGTAAGCAAGTTGTGAATGTTCTTTGAAAACATGATGGTTGAACTGGTTGATAACATTCCAGGTATGTTTTTTATACCTTGAATCACCACCCCATGTTTTGTATCAACAGCTCCCGGTGTTGTAATAGAGCAGTTACCACCCTGATCTATGGAAATATCAACAATTACACTACCTGGTTGCATCAGCTTTACCATTTCTTCAGTTATTAAAACAGGTGCCACTTTTCCCTGAATCAATGCTGAACAAAATACAATGTCAGATTTTGAAATTATTTCCTTAAGGTGTTCACGTTCTGTCTGCAGCCATTTTTCAGATAACTGATTGGCATGTTTTCCATCTGAGCTGATAGCGACTTCAGGTGGTACCCCTGTGTCGACTATTATGGCTCCGAGCGATTCAGCATTGCTATTGGCTTCAGGACGAATATCACTGGAGTATACTGTTGCACCCAAACCTTTAGCCGTTGCCAGGGCACGCAGTCCGGCAACTCCTGTGCCTATTACCAAAACAGTGGCTGGTTTTAATCTTCCCACAGCACTTGTTACAAAGGGTACAAATTTACTGATGTCATTAATACCCATAATCATTCCTTTGTAACCGGCACATGCACTCATCGATGACAATGCATCCATAGACTGTGCCCGGCTGATGCGTGGAACACCATCCAGAGTAAGGCCTATGATGCCTTTTTCCGCCATGTGCTTCACCATCTGATGATTTGCAGGCGAAGCCGGATGGATGAAGGTAATCAGGTACTGGCCTTCATGCATCATGTCTAGCTCATGCTTATTTTTGGAATTATTGAATTGAGGTTCTTTTACTTTCAAAATCACTTCTGCCCTGGCAAAAACTTCTTCCACATCTGAAACCAGTTCTGCTCCAACTTCAGCATATGATTCATCCATATAATGCGATGCAATACCGGCACCCTTTTCAAAGAGAACAACTGCACCGCTGTCAACCATTTTCTTTACTGTTTCAGGGATTGCTGCCACTCGCCTTTCACCATTCATTATTTCTTTTGGAATTCCAATAATCATCGCTTTACTATTTTAATTTTCAGGCCAAAATTAGGTATGGCAAGTTTAGAAAAATATGATAAAACTTAAGAATTTGTGATTCTATTATTCAACACTGCCAATTTAAAATTTAATTATAATAAATTGGAAGTTAATTTTTTAATAAAATGAGGAATTGAAATTTTTTAAATGTTATTGTTTTCAGTTTCATACTTGTATCTTTGCCCCACTTAAAAATATTTTTTACACCATGCCACGAGTTTCAGAAAGAGGAAGGGCAATGCCCGATTCACCCATCAGAAAACTGGCCCCGCTGGCCGACAAGGCAAAGGAACGGGGTGTGAAGGTTTATCATTTGAATATAGGGCAGCCTGACCTGGAGACGCCTCCTGAAGCACTGGCAGCCATCAAAAATATCGACAGGAAAATCCTTGAATATTCACCAAGCGAAGGAATCCGTTCATTCAGGCAGAAATTGACACGTTACTACCACAAATTCAATATCGATGTGGAAGTGGATGATATTATTATCACCACGGGCGGCAGCGAAGCCGTCACTTTTGCCTTTATGAGTTGTCTCGACCCGGGAGATGAAATTATTGTACCCGAACCTGCTTACGCCAATTATGAAGCTTTTGCAATTGTTGCGGGTGCGGTTATAAAATCGATTGCTTCCAGCATTGAAGATGGTTTTGCACTGCCGCCTGTAGAAGAATTTGAAAAGCTGATTACTCCCAGGACGAAAGGGATCATGATCTGCAATCCAAATAATCCTACAGGATATTTGTACACCCGGGAAGAAATGAACAAGATCCGTGACCTTGTAAAGAAATATGACCTGTACCTGTTTTCTGATGAGGTGTACAGGGAATTCTGCTATACCGGCTCACCCTATATATCTGCATTTCATCTGAGCGGGATAGAGCAAAATGTGGTTCTGATTGATTCCGTTTCAAAACGTTACAGCGAGTGCGGGTTACGCATCGGTGCGCTGATTACCAAGAATGCAGAGGTAAAACGCAACGTAATCAAGTTTTGCCAGGCAAGGCTCAGCCCACCACTCATTGGGCAGATAGCAGCCGAAGCTTCACTGGATGCCGATCCGGAATACATGCTCAACAACTACAATGAATACGTCAACCGACGTAAGTTTTTAATTGACGGGCTGAATCGTATTGAAGGGGTTTATTCTCCCATACCAATGGGCGCTTTCTATACTGTTGCTCGTCTGCCTGTCGACAATGCAGATGTATTCTGTGCATGGATGCTTTCAGAGTTTGAATATGAAAAGCAAACGCTGTTCCTTGCACCTGCTTCCGGTTTTTATACAGTTCCCGGAAAGGGCATCGATGAGGTGAGGCTAGCCTATGTGCTGAATAGAAAGGATCTGGCAGTATGCCTGAAAATCCTTGAAGAGGCGCTCAAGGTTTATCCAGGAAGTAAAATCAGAAGAAAAGAAACTGCAAAGGATCTTGAATCCTGATATCTTTTACTATCTGCTTAAAGTAAATACCGGACAGCTGTTACTTTCTTTCAGCATAAACAGCATAATATCGGGGAGTGATGTTCCGCAGCATGGGCCTTATGCCGATCTTTTTTGATGGCGACTTCCATTTTTCGCGGTCCATGACCTTCCATCCGCTTTTCTCAAGAAGCCAGTCGAATTGCCAGTCTTCGAATTCATGATAATGACAATCCCATGGGTCTTTTGGATTGCGGTAGGCTGTTTTAAACCATAGCCTGAGTGGGACTGTAGCTACGAGTTTCTTTCCCGGAAGGTTCTGAAGCAGCGGAAAAGGTGAAACCAGGTGCTCAAGGATTTCCAGAGCCGTTACAGCCTCAACCGTGTATTTCTTTACAACCGCGGGCTCCAGATCCAGGTCTGTTTTACCTGTATTATAAACCGGAAACCCTCCCGACTTAAGTATTTCTGTAAATGGATTTTCTACTCCCAGGTCAAGAATTGCTTCTCCGGGTGAGATATGCTTCCTGATGAACCTCATCGTGTTGTCATAACGAAGTGTCGGGAAAGAATTTTCGTACATATTTTAATTTTTTTTCAATAATTGATTATACAAATGAACAAGGCCTGCAGAAGTAATACTCTGGTTGAATTTCTCCTTTACGAACTTCCTCCCCAGTTCTCCCATCTTTAGAGCTGAATCAGGATTATTATAAAGTTCAATGATCTTCTCAGTGTAGTCCCTTACATTTTCTGCCTGGTGAACCAATCCGGCACCTGCATCTTCAACCACATTTTTCTGGGCTGTGCAATCACTCACCACAACAGGCACACCCAGCGACATATACTGAAAGATTTTATTGGCATAGGTGGTATCATGGTGGATGTTCCGGTGCAAGGGCGAAATGCACACCTTGCTTGCAAGAATATATGACGGAATCATTTTCATTTGCTGATAGCCTTCAAAGCTGACATAACTTTCAAGTCCGAGATCATGTACCAGTTTTTTTAACTGCAGGTCGTACCTGCTTTTACCTGCCACAACCAACAACACCGAAGGGATTTTGTTTTTAAGCTCCGGCAGTGCCCTGATGGCTGTTTCCAGGCCTCTGCGGTAACCTGTGTCGCCAAGGTAGAAAATCATCCATTTAGCCTCAAATCTCTTGATCAGGCTTTCATCCATCTCATATTTGGTATAAAATGAAGGATGCACCGTATTGGGAAAAACGGTGACCTTATTTTCAGGCAGTTTATAGTTTTCAGCTAAATGCTGTTTTGCTTCTGAAGTAACAACCACCACATGGTCGTACTGCTGCACCAGCTTCTCTTCCCACATTTTCCATTTCTGTGGGCTTATAAGCAGGTTCCCGGGAAATTCTTTTACATGCTCATAATGCTTCATGATTTCAGGCCGGTTTTCATGGAGGTCGAGTATCTTGGGGATGTTCTTCCCTTTTAATACACGCTTAACAGCATGTGCAACCCGCATATCATGTACATGAACAGCATCCGGGTTTATTTGCGAAATAAACAATTTCAGTTTCTTTTGGAGAATCCACCTGTAGACAGGAATGGTATAAGCCAGCGCTGAAAGACTGTACACATATTTAGGCACAGTATACCGGTATACTTCAATGCCTTTTATAATTTCCCTTGAAGGCCTGTTGGTGAATGAAAGGCAAAACAGTAATACAGAATGACCTGCCTCAATCAGGCAGTTGGCTTCATTTTCTACCCGGGGATCGGGCGGAAACTCTTCATCCAGAATCATGGCTATGTTCATTCCCAACAGTTTATTTTCAGGCTTAAAAGTAATAATATTATCTTTTTTACAGGCAGGTTGTTCAAAACTTAGCTTTTACTATGCCGGTTTTGAAACTATGCCCTGAATTTTCACCATCAGTGACCTTATAATTGTCATAACCCATTAAATTTGCTGATAATTAACTTATAATAATTACAAAGATGGAAACCATCCACATGTGCGACATATACGGTCAGTACCTTACGATGAAGGAGGAAATTGACGCTGCCTTGCAGGAAGTCATCAAATCCACCCAGTTCATCAAGAGTGGCAAGGCGCTTGAATTTGAGAATGATCTTTCGGCTTATCTGAATACTCATGTTATTTCATGTGCCAACGGGACCGATGCCCTTCAGATAGTATTTATGGCACTGGGTCTGCAGCCGGGTGATGAAGTCATTACTACACCATTTACGTTTATTGCAACAGTTGAGGTGCTGGCACTGCTCGGTCTGAAACCTGTTTTTGCAGATGTGGAACCGGGAACTTTCAACCTGGATCACAGGGAGGTTGAGAAGGTACTTACAGCGAAAACGAAAGCCATTATGCCCGTTCACCTTTTTGGACAATGTGCTAACCTTGAGCCAATGCTGGAACTGGCAGAAAGGAACAATATCCTGCTGGTGGAAGATGCCTGTCAGGCCTTGGGAACAGAGTACATTTTAAAGGATGGGACTAAAAAGCCTGCAGGAACCCTTGGTCATGCCGGGTGCAATTCATTTTTCCCTTCAAAGAACCTGGGAGCTTTTGGCGATGGGGGTGCAGTATATACTCCTGATGAGGGTTTGGCTGCGGTAATTCGTTCTATTGCCAATCACGGGATGAAGCAGAAATACCAGTACGAACGCATTGGAGTCAATTCCAGGCTCGACAGCATACAGGCGGCAGTATTAAGTGTTAAGCTGAATTACCTTGATGAGCATATCAGGGCAAGGCAATGGGCTGCCTCCTGGTATGACACGCATCTGGAAGGAATAGATGCAATCAGTCTGCCGCAGCGGGTTCCATTCAGCACACATACCTTTCATCAGTATACCATACGAACTGGTAGAAGGGATGAATTGCAGCAGTACCTGAAAGAAAGGGGCATCCCTTCCATGGTTTATTACCCGGGGGTAATACATCTTCAGGAAGCCTACCGGTTTCTTGGCTACAAAAAAGGAGATTTCCCGGTTAGTGAACACCTTGCCGAAACAGTCCTTTCGCTTCCCATGCACACCGAACTGAAGGAAGAGCAGCTGGAGTATATTACAGATTCAATTAAGGAATTTTTTCGAGTATAGATATACTGTTGCATAGATCTGGTAGAGGAAAAATAGTTTCTCGCAAAGACGCAAAGACGCAAAGGAAAGGCTATTCATAGTTAATCATTTTTTATCGTATAAGGCTATATTCTAATTGTTTATGTCATTGATTTTTTGCGAGAATTAATGATTGTTTGTAACTTTAGGTTATTAAATAACCTTTAAAATCTATTACGATGACTGAAAATGAACTTGCTAAAGTAATTGTGAATATTTGTTTTAATATTCATGTAGAACTGGGACCTGGTCTCTTGGAGTCAGTTTATGAAGAAATTCTATATTATGAATTAACATCTCAAGGTTATAGGGTAGACCGGCAAAAGGGGATACCTTTAATCTGGAAGGGAAGAAAAATGGACATTGGATTTAGAGCGGATTTAATTGTGGAAAATAAAGTTGTTGTTGAAATAAAATCTATAGAATCAGTTGCTCCGATTCATCCAAAAATACTTTTAACTTATCTTCGGCTAATGAAATTGAAGCTGGGGTTACTGGTTAATTTTAATGAAGTCAGGATTAAGGATGGTATTACACGAATTGTTAATGGATTGTAGAGAATTGCTTAAATTTGAATCTTTGCGTCTTTGCGCCTTTGCGAGAAAATAATAATTACAGGAATTTTATTTATGGATCAATTTTTTGTTCACTCCACTGCTGTTGTAGATGAAGGTGCCACCATAGGTGCCGGCACCAAAATATGGCATTTCTGCCATGTTTCAGGTTCAGCAGTTATAGGAGAAAATTGTGTATTGGGTCAGAATGTGTACATCGGGAACAGGGCAGTCCTGGGAAGTAATGTCAAGGTGCAGAACAATGTTTCGGTATATGAAGGTGTAGTATGTGAAGACGATGTATTCCTGGGTCCTTCAATGGTTTTTACCAATGTTATAAATCCCCGCAGTGCAGTAAACCGGAAGGAGCAGTTTAAGCCCACACTGGTTAAAAAGGGCGCTACAATTGGAGCAAATGCCACAATCGTTTGTGGTACTACCCTGGGGGAATACTGCTTTGTGGGTGCCGGTGCAGTGGTAACAAAAGATGTGAAGCCTTATGCATTGCTGACTGGTGTGCCTGCACGGCAGAAAGGCTGGGTAAGCAGGGCAGGGGCAATCCTTGGCGATGATCTGGTGTGCCCGGAGACGGGTGAACAATATACCATAACCAATGGATATTTAAAGCCTGTAGTTTAAATGATAACCTGTATCTTTGGGTTTTTTGTGCTCAATACTTAGTCCTGATTTATGAAACGATTTGCACTGATAGGTTCCGCAGGCTATATAGCCGACCGCCATATGAAAGCCATTAAGGAAACCGGTAACGAACTGGTTTGCGCCCTCGACAAATATGATGTAATGGGAAAGATGGACAGTTGGTTTCCTGATGCAGAATTTTTTCTTGAAATAGAAAATCTCGATAAATACATGGACGATATCCGCAGGGAAGGTAAACCTGTTGATTATGTCAGCATATGCACACCCAATTATATGCACCCCTCTCATATAAGATTTGCACTCCGGAATGGTGCCCATGCCATCTGCGAAAAGCCGCTGGTGGTTTATCCACACGATATGCAGATTATCAAAGACATTGAGGCTGAAACCGGCAAACATGTATATACCATACTGCAGCTCAGGTATCATCCTGCCATCATAGCCCTTAAAAAGGAAATTGAAAACGGGGGCAGCAAAATGTATGACATTGATTTAAGCTATATTACCACACGGGGGAAGTGGTACCTGAAAAGCTGGAAAGGCGACATTTCAAAATCAGGTGGCGTTGCCACCAATATTGGCATCCATTTTTTTGATATGATAACATGGATTTTTGGCAGGGTGAAAGTGAATGTTGTTCACCTGTACACGCCTGACAAGGCAGCAGGTTTTCTTCAGCTTGAGAAAGCCCGGGTGCGGTGGTTCCTGAGCCTGGATTACCATGATCTCCCAAAAGCAGCAACCGATAAAGGCATGCGGACCTACCGTTCCATCACTGTTGATGGTAAGGAGATAGAATTCAGCGGAGGCTTTACCGACCTTCATACAGTCACCTATCAGAATATTTTGCAGGGCAACGGCTATGGAATTGATGATGCACGTGAAAGCATAGAGCTGACTGATTTTGTCAGGAATGCTGAGCCTTCAGGATTAAAAGGTGATTATCACCCCTTCCTCAAAAAATAGTCCTACAGAAGTTTATAAAGCTCCTTGGTAAGGTTCTCACGGGAATACATCGAAACATCCTGTGAGGCAGATGCATGTGTGCCGGATGTTTTCAACCTGTGCAGCTTTATGATCTCTTCAGCCATCTGCTGATGTTCGTCGTATGAGCAGATAATCCCGCTGTTTGTTTTTCTGATAACCTTTGCTGCATCGCCATTTTTCGGGCCAATAAAGAGGATTTGTTTGCCGCTGCCAAGGTATTCGAAAAGTTTTCCCGTCAGTATTCCTTCATTGTTTTTTACGTCCGGAATTATAAGCAGCAGCATATCGGATGACATCATATATTCTATGGCACCGGCATGACGTACATATCCTTTCATCTCCACCATATTGCCTGTTCCGGCTGCTTCAAACTTCTCCCATATTTCGGATGGCATTTGCCCTATAAACCTCACTTTTATTGAAGGACGTATATCTTCAGGAAGTTCCTTTAAAGCCTGGATAAAGCCATTGATGTTGTACTCTTTGGAAAGTGTTCCTGCATAAGTGAGATAAAATAAATCAGGATGTACATCCTTCTTCAGCCCTTTGAAATCAGCAGTATCATACCCATTTGGTATGATCTTGATTTTATCTTTTATATTTTCAGCCTTGCCTGCGAAAAGCTTCTTAAGTTCTTCGCTTACTGTAATAATCCTGTCGGCCTTCTGAAGAACTGATTTTTCCAGGTTCTTGTGGATCTTCGTGGCTATGAAGGTGGGATACATCTGTTTGAAGTAATATATATCCGTCCACGGGTCACGCAAATCGGCAATCCATCTGATCCCAAGCTGCTTTTTAAGCTTTTGCCCGATGAGCTGGGTGGAGTGCGGCGGACTTGTTGTAATGACAATATCTATCAGATGTGCATTGATAAGTTCCTTAGCCTTTGCAAGTGCATATTTATTCCAGCCTCTCCTGGGGTCTGGTATTATGAGATTGCCGCGCAAAAAACGGATTACTTTTTCTTTAAAATCAAGCTTTTTGGTATTGGCAAACCCCCCATAGGGAACTTCCTTATTGGACGAGATTTTTTTATACAGGCTGTAAAGCTCAAACGACTTTGCATAATAAACCTTTGCAGTATCTGGAATGTCGGATGCAAGGGATGGGTCTTTCTGTGGATAGGTTGCAGATTCCGGATGTACTGTCAATACGATGGGTTCAACATTCATGGCCGAAAGGTACTTCACGAATTTGACCCAACGCTGTACGCCAGCTCCCCCGCTTGGAGGCCAGTAGTATGTGATGATCAGTACCTTTTTCATATAATGCTGAAAATATGAAATATAAATCCGCGAGGGAGAGGAAGAGAAAAAAAATAAACTCTGCCTCTCCGTTTCCATGCCTTCCGGTAGACAGCCTCGCGGAAAATACTGCCACTATATTTTTTCAAACAGTCTTCTCATACTGACCTTTTCACCGATAATACGATCCAGTTCTTCAATGTTTACCCTTTCCTGCTCCATGCTGTCGCGGTAGCGGATCGTGACTGTATTGTCGGTTGTGGTCTGATGGTCAACAGTTACACAAAAAGGTGTGCCAATGGCATCCTGCCTGCGATAGCGTTTGCCTATGGAATCTTTTTCATCGTACTGGCAGTTAAAGCCAAACTTCAGTTTGTCGATTATTTCCCTGGCTTTTTCAGGAAGGCCGTCTTTCTTTACGAGCGGCATCACAGCAAGCTTTACAGGTGCAAGTACAGGTGGCAGCTTTAGCACCACCCGTGAATCCTTGTCAAGTTCCTCTTCATGATATGCAGCTGATATGACCTGGAGGAACATCCGGTCTACACCAATTGAAGTTTCTACAACAAAAGGCACATAAGATTCATTGAGTTCCGGGTCGAAATAACGCATTTTCTTCCCTGAGAAATTCTCGTGCTGAGTTAAGTCGAAATCGGTCCGGGAGTGGATTCCTTCCACTTCCTTAAACCCAAACGGAAACTTAAATTCCACATCAACGGCAGCATTGGCATAATGAGCCAGCTTTTCATGCTCATGAAAGCGGTAGTTTTCTTCGCCAAATCCAAGTGACTGGTGCCACTTCATCCTGGTTTCCTTCCACTTTTCGAACCATTCGAGTTCCGTGCCGGGCCTTACAAAAAACTGCATTTCCATCTGTTCGAATTCCCGCATACGGAAGATAAACTGCCTGGCTACTATTTCATTTCTGAATGCTTTTCCGATTTGAGCAATACCAAATGGAATTTTCATACGACCGCTTTTCTGCACGTTCAGGTAATTTACAAATATACCCTGGGCAGTTTCAGGCCTAAGAAAAACCTTCATGGCACCATCGGCAGTGGAACCCATTTCAGTGGAAAACATCAGGTTGAACTGGCGTACATCAGTCCAGTTGCGGGTTCCTGATACCGGGCACACAATCTCTTCATCAATAATGATCTGCTTCAGCTCTTCCAGATTGCTGTCGTTTAAAGCTTTTGCAAACCTGTTATGCAGGTCGTCAAACTTTTTCTGGTTGTCGAGTACCCTCTGGTTTGTTTCCCTGAACTGCTGTTCGTCAAAAGCATCACCAAAACGTTTCTTTGCCTTGTCAACTTCCTTATTGATTTTATCTTCAATTTTGGCAAGCTGCTCTTCAATCAAAACATCGGCACGGTATCGCTTCTTGGAATCCTTGTTGTCAATAAGCGGATCATTAAAAGCATCGACATGGCCGGAAGCCTTCCAGATGGTGGGATGCATAAAAATTGCAGAATCTAGCCCTACTACATTTTCATGCAGTAAAACCATGCTGTCCCACCAGTATTTCTTAATATTGTTTTTCAGTTCAACGCCATACTGGCCGTAGTCATAAACAGCGCCTAATCCGTCATAGATCTCACTCGACTGAAAAACATACCCATATTCCTTGCAGTGTGCAATCAGCTTCTTAAAAATGTCTTCCTGTGCCATTAAATTATATTTTCTGATGTATGAAACGACAAAAATAGGATTTATTCCTTTGCCGGAGCAGCAGATTGATCCGCAGCAGTTATTCCCTAATCGACTTCCTCAAAATCGACATATTCACCTTCATTGCGCTTGTTGACATTACTATTTTTACCCCCGTATTCAATGGTAACATCGCCTTCCCGTTTACGGGCGTATTCCTCCTGGCGCTGTCTTTCCTGCATCTTGTTCTGTAGGTCCTTTATTTTACTTTCCAGAATAAGAGGTAAGATATAACGTGTAAATAACCTGATGCCAAAATAAATAATAGCAATAAATAAAAGGGTTCGTGCTACACCTACGATATTTAGAATTATAAAAAGGTTCATCTGTATTCTCTATTGAGTGTCAAACAAAAAATTCATACCAAAGCACAAATTTAAATGTTTTGACGAAGCAGGCTGAATGATTCCCCAAATATTATTCGTGGCAATGTAAATCTGTGATCGTCTGAAACTATAGCTTGCCGCCATTCCGGGCATGACTTCCCTGATGTTATAAAGGGAGAGCATCCCTGCAACTTCCAGGTTTTCCCTGAAATTTTTATGGACGAAAAGGGAAAATAAATTTACAGGCTGCTTCCTGTAGAGGCTTAACTGGTTGCTGACACCGTAAGACAATGTTTCGGAGGCATGGTATTTACCCGATATATTCATCTTTACCGGCAAAATGGAAATTGCTCTTTTTTCCGTATTGTATACTTCAAGCCAGTAGGATACTGAATCAGAAATATTTTTAATTGCCTGCCATGGTTCAATATAGCGGCCACTGCCTGGTTTCTTCGATTGATAAAGATCTTCCTTTTTATACCGCAAAGCTCTTCCCATGGTCATATCAAAGATATTATGACCGTATCCGATAAAACCTACATCAGTTAAAGCAAATGACCATTCGGTATTTGAACCAGTGCGGACAACAGCTCCCGCATCCATGGCAAAACCAAGATTCTTTAACTGGAAAAAATAATCGCCGGGGAAAATATTCGCCTTAAAATCTTCAATGTATAACAATGGCCCCGACATTTTATAAGTACCTGTTGGGAATATCGTAAGTTCTTCTTTTTCAGGATCTGTATCAATCTGGAGGTTAAAATCACCAGTGTTCATATAATATTTGCCAAACAACAATTTTGGGCGGATTCCAATATCAATTCCAGTGCTGTATTCCCTTGAAATACCAATTCCTACTTCTCTGTAATGCCACATGTTAAACGATGACGGACCCACCGTATGTGAAGTTCCATACATTCCGGCAATGCCATCATCTACCAGTTTTACAAGATCCCGGTGAATATTCCCTGCGGAGGTTACACGCTCCGAAACAGAAAAGCTTAAAGTGGTCTTTTTATGTTTAACACTCGCAAAAAACAACATAATCCTGATTCCCGTCTGAATGTCTCCATTATCATCAAGTGAATTGTACAAGTTGTTGAAACTGTAATTAAAATCATCAGTGAATAAGGAATTGTAAGAAACATTTGAGTTCCAGTTGGCATATAACCCTGAAAGTACCGGAAGCCCAATGACAAGTTTATCTGTCTGATTGTGAATGGCGGGGTTTTCAAATGATGCCTGGGGTACTCCTGGCAAAAAAATCAGGGGAGATGTCTCCTGCGCTTTTACAGGTAAATATGTCATAAAGAATATGATCCATAAGAAACATGCCCTTGCACAATAATTTATTCCCATAAGCCCGGTTACTTAATGATTTTTTGTCTGAAATATAAACAATAAAAAGAAAAAGCTGCCCTAAAAGTTCAATTTTAAGGCAGCCTGATTGCTGAACCCGTCAGAACCTCTGTACCGGCCGGGTTTATTAACTATTTTATGAAAAACTATTTTTTACAGAAATAATATCATCTCTGGGAGACAGTTCCCCCGCTGGATTTATTGATATTTTTTACTCCCGGATTGCCGGAATATCTGATTGATCCACCACTGCTCGAGTGTGCTGAAATTTCATCTGTCGCAACCATTGAAATATTTGCCCCGCTGCTTGCCCTGGCTTCACAATTCACTGCCTCCAGGTTACGGGCATCGATATTGCTTCCGCTGCTTGCCGAAACATTAAAATTTTTAGCCCTGCCGCTAATCTTTGCATTTGCCCCGCTGCTGCCGTCCATTTTAATTTCCTTGTATACCAGATCAAGGGCCATGCCGCCCCCGCTGCTCATATCCAGTATAAGTGAACTCCCTTTCAGTGTATTTTCTGATCTGATATATGCACCTGATGAGGCATCCAAAGAATTGATCTCTGTTGCTGAAACATATGCTTTTACAGTGCTTTTTGATCCCCAGTTAAAGAATTTGAATATGTTGTTCTTTCTGACATAGATATGCAAAGTCCCATCCTTTACTTCTGTTACAACATCTTCCAAAATTTCATCATCAGCCTCTATCCGGACTGCCTGGCGGTCATTCATCGAAAGGTACAACTGAACACCGGTTGATACTTTTATTGCATCGAAATCCCTGACTGACCTCGTTTGCGAATTTTCGTTGCCTGCCAATGCTTGTGAACTGATCCCTGCAACCAACACAATCAAAATGTACAAAAAGTGTTTCCTTGTTTTCATTGTCTGCTGTTTTTGATAAAATCTGAATATTCAGCTATAACTTTAAGACGATGCAAACGTAAAGAGGTTACACTTCTTTATCATTTCTTTTTCGTTAAACCTCCCAAAACTGCCGGTGAATACTCAATTCAGGCCATTAAATTCATTACAGCAAAATAATAATGGCTTCTGGTCTGATCTTTGTAATTCAATTTCCAGGCGACAATAAAACATACCTGTTATACCTGACCGTTAATATATTTTAACTTAATCAGGTAGATAATAGGCAACTGATTACAGGTAATGTTTTATTTTTGTCATTCAAGAGATTGTAGTTTTTGATCATACATCCATCCGCTTAAAGAAAACAAGATGAACTGGAAGAGATTTTGGATTGTTACCACACTGGTACTCCTTACAGGAATAACTTTTTATAGTTTTAACCGCGACGATAAAAATTTTCAGATTGCCAAAAACCTGGAAATTTACTATAGCCTGTTTCGTGAACTGAATATGTTCTATGTTGATGAGGTAAATCCCAATACCCTGGTAAAAACAAGCATCGACCAGATGCTTGAATCACTGGATCCCTATACAAACTACATCCCGGAAGATCAGATGGAGGATTTCCGTTTTATGACTACCGGGGAGTATGCGGGGATAGGCGCTCTGATAGGCAAGCAAAAAGGACAAATTATCATATCAGAACCCTATGAAGGTTTTCCGGCTCAGAAATTTGGACTGAAGGCCGGCGACATTATCATGAAAGTTGAGGATAAACCCACGGGGGACATGTCGACCGAAGATGTGAGCAGCATGCTGAAGGGCCCGGCCAAAAAACCTGTCAGGCTTACCATAATGAGGCCCGGCAACACTAAACCCTTTGAGGTGGATGTTGTACGTGAAAAAATTGTTATTGATGCTATTCCATATTACGGCATGCTCGATAAGAAAACTGCCTATATAAGGCTTTCCAATTTTACTGCAAACAGCGGTGATGCTGTCCGTAAGGCATACCTTGAACTGAAAAAAGAGAACCCCGAAGCGATTATTCTCGACATGAGGTCAAATCCTGGCGGGTTGCTGCAGGAAGCTGTAAAAATAGTTAACCTTTTTGTTCCCAAAGGGGAGGAGATCGTCAGTACCAAAGGGAAGGTTAAGCAATGGGACAGAACCTATACCGCAACAACTGCACCTATTGATACTACCATACGCATAGCCGTTCTTACAAACAACCATTCTGCGTCTGCTTCCGAAATTGTTGCAGGCGCTATTCAGGACCTCGACAGGGGAATCGTTGTAGGCTCCAGAACTTTTGGCAAAGGATTGGTACAAACTACCCGCGACCTCAGCTACAACACAAAGCTGAAGGTTACAACTGCAAAATATTATACACCCAGCGGGCGCTGTATCCAGTCGCTCGATTACACCCACCGTAACGAGGATGGAAGTGCCGGCAATGTGCCTGATTCACTGATTTCTGAGTTTAAAACTAAAAAAGGCAGGACTGTATTCGATGGTGGAGGAATTGTACCTGATGTAGTGCTGGAACCTGAACAGCTTAGTAACCTGAGCGCTGCCCTGCTTACAAATTTCCTGGTTTTTGATTATGCAACCCTGTATTCAAATACAAATTCATCCATAGCTTCACCTGAAGAATTTGAAATAACAGATGAGATTTACAACGACTTTTCTTCATATGTCAAAAAGAATAACTTCGAGTATGAGTCACGTTCGGAGCAAATGCTGAAGGAACTTATGGAAACGGCTCAGAAGGAAAAATATTTCGAACTGGCTTCAGGTGAATTTGAAGAAATGCTTGTAAAACTTCATCCTGATGTTGAAAAGGACCTGAAGGTTTTCTCCGACGAAATTAAAAGCCTGCTTAAAAGCGAGATCGTATCACGCTTTTACTACCAAAAAGGTGCCATTCGTTCTTCAATTGCCGAAGATCAGGTGATTCAGAAGGCTATGGACGAACTGCGTTCATCTTTTTCATATAACAATTATTTCAACCCGGAAATTGTAATTACAATGGACAGGTAAACGTAATATTTTATACTGAAAATTGCCGGAATTGTATTCCGGCAATTTTTTTTTGCAGATATTCGTCATCATCAATTCAGTTGGTGTGGAAAATAAAAAGATATACTTTGCCGGATCCATACGTGGCGGCCGTGAAGATTCAGGGTTGTATGCCAAAATCATAAGTCATCTCCAACAGTTTGGAACAGTGCTGACAGAACATGTGGGCGGTTCAGCAACAGAATCCGGCATGGATGAACAGCTTACCGATCAGGAAATTTATCAACGCGATATGGAATGGCTGCTTTCGTGCGATGCTGTGGTGGCGGAGGTAACTACCGTTTCCATGGGAGTGGGTTTTGAACTGGGACAAGCTGTTGCCTCCGGAAAAAAGGTACTATGCCTGTTCCGTCCGCAACCTGGCAAGAATCTTTCAGCTATGGTCGCAGGCTGCCCTGGTATCCGGTTGGTTCATTATTCTGATCCTGATGAAGCCATTTCAGTTGTTACCCACTTTATGAACCATGATTTATAGCACAACCATTGTATTCAATGCCCCTTTTGTCAAGGCAGGAAGATATATTGTGACTGTATAAAAGTAAAGTAACATCCGCCAGTATAATGGAAACAATTTAATCAAGCCTTTTAATCTCCATTTCTGAAATAGATTTCATTATTTCTCTTTTTTTTAAAGCCACAATTGTTTAAAAAATGTTAAATGCTTTATGCTGAAGCCCAAATTATTAAAATTATTAAAACCAATAGGTATTAATATTTTTATGTTATACAATCCAGCATGATAACAAAAAGAAGATGAACTTTTTGCAGGTTTTAATTGTCCATTTACTGCGAACATACAAAAGAAACCTGTTTTTTATAAAATTTATTACTATGAGAAAAATTTATACTTTAATTTTAGTGTTTAGCTGTATGCCCTTTTTTTTAGGGCTGACTTATGCCTCTGCCATGATGGCGGATGCTAAAACTATATTGGAAGATAATTATTTAAATGCTCCTATTGGAGAAGCTGCAACGATTGCTCAGGAGGATACAATTGTTGCTGAGGTTGTAAACATCACTCCTGTTTTCGATGTAGACGAAACAGGCAACACCATGAATGTTGTATTTACCCTAACTTACAACAAAGGCGTGGTGCTCGGCGAAAGTTATAAATTCGCTATCCACCGCAATCCGGGGCCAAATTATACAGAAATTGAACTGGTTGCCGATACAGGGATTGTAGTAGAAGGCAATACAATAACCGTTAAACCTGCCACTGTTTTTAATACAACCGAAAGGTATGAACTTGCTGTTACTGCAGGTTCAGTGGAAGATTCGACAGGAAATGCACTGCCTTCCTACACACATGTATTTATTTACGACCAGACACCACCACAACTGACAGGTGTTACACCCAATTTAAATCAGTTGGTTGATTTGGAACCTGAGTTTGTATTTACTTTTAACGAAGATGTTCAGTTGGTGCCTAACTACCAGATCCTGATCCTCCACTATCCTCCCGGTCAGGCAGGAGTAGAGTTTGAGCGCTTTAGTACTTCCCAGATCACAATTGTTGAAAATACACTCACTATCAATCCATCAAAAGCCCTGGAACCAATGTCGGTTTATGAATTGGTTATTACTGCCGGATCGGTGATGGATATGGCAGGAAATTTGGCAAACTCTTTTACCCGCACATTCAGTACGGTCGATATAACATTCCCGTCAGTGGTTGAAAGGTCGACGAGCTTCAGTCCCACGGGTGGTCTGATGTTGAGATTCTCAAAACCTGTAACCTTGAACGGTGCACAGGTAACCATAAGGAATCAGGCTGACAGCACGATCGTTGCAACTATCCCTTTTGAACAGGTTGGCGAAAGGCAGTTTAACCTTTCCTACGATATTTCTCAGTTTACCAATGATAGCATGACCTTCATCCTGGAGGTTGATGAAGGGCTTATTGCTGACCTGTCGCGTAATGTATGGGAAGGTTTTGGTACAGATCCATGGATCGTTTCACTTCCAGACCGTGTAGCACCTGAATTGCTCTCAGTTGAGCCAAACCTTGATGAAACAGTTGCCAGGAACGCAATTTTCACCCTGACTTTCAGTGAAGATATTAAGCTGGCCAACTATCATTTCATTGAGTTTAAATTTTATCAGGATGATGGTGGTGCATATAATGACAGCAACTGGGTTGTATTTGAGGTTCTGGACCATTCATCCATCACTATCACAGGAAACACCATGGTACTTGATCCAAAAAAATTGTTTCAGGTAACAGAAAATGATTTCCGCGCAGAGTATCAGTTGATTATTGCAAGCGGTTCCATTACCGACATGGCTGGAAATACATTCATGTTCGGGGAAAGAACAAACTATTCAAAAACATTCGATACCAACAGCGAAACTATAACATCTGTTACTTTCTCTCCTATGGATGGTGACACACTTGATCATTTCCCCCCATTCCTTTCAATGAGTTTCAGCCAGGAAATCCTGCTCTCTGATTCCACTGCAGTTGATCAGGCTGCCCTCGATTCACTTGTGTATGTGAACAGAGGCGGACAGGATGTAGCTTTCACAACGTCTGTTATGGACTCGCGGACAGTCAGGATTGAGCTTGATTCAGCAGAAGTGCCTGAATACGGTGCTCAATACACCTACGGATTCCTTGCAGGATTCATCGATTCTACTGGTGTGGCATTCCCTGCACAGGAAGCAACATTTACCCTGCGCGACATCAATGCAACCATTGCTGAGGTAAGGGGTGGTGGCCAGGTTTCTCCTATGGTTGGTGAGACTGTCCGCATTACAGGTACGGTGACTGCCATCTTCCAGGGCGAAGGATTTTTTGTTCAGGATGCCAATACTGCCAGAAGCGGGATCTGGGTGGCTTATGCCGAAACCGGCACCCTTGAATCAGGTAGTGGCGTAATAGTTGTCGGTGAAGTGTCAGAACTTGCCCAGGTAACCTCAATTGTGGCCGAAAGTGTCTGGCTGACTGATGCACCGCTAACAGTTGAACCATTGGTTGTTAACTGGGCTACCGATTCAGTTGAAACGTACGAAAGCATGCTTGTTCAGGTGACACAGGGACGCGCTTCTGCTGCAGATCAACAAGGTGCTTTTACCCTTTATTTCGATGAAAGTTCCGACTCGCTGCTGATAGGCAATAGAATTTTTATGTATTCACCCGTTGAAAGCAATGTTTATGATGTTACAGGTGTAGTCAGTAACAGGGGTGGGGTTTTCAGATTGCAACCCCGTACTGAAGCCGATGTGGTGGATGTTACCGAACCTACCAGTGCGCACATTCCTTCGGGAGCTGAGTTCACCATCTATCCCAATCCGTTTACCAATGTAGTAAGGATAAGTAACTACGATAAACTGTCGCGGGTTATTATTTCAAACATTACCGGTCAGCAGGTGGTTGATCTGAAATACCCCGGATCTGAAATCAACACTTCCAGGCTGATCAGCGGCGTGTATATCATCAGCCTGTTCGATGAGAAAGGTCTGGTGAAATCCAGCAGATTAGTAAAAAGATAAGATGATTCATTGAGTTTCTTGATTTATTGAAGAGGCCGTCGCTTGTGACGGCCTTTTTTAATTTAGTATTATGCGCAAGGGATCGCATTAAATTTTCATGCTCTCTTTTCCATGGCCAGGTAAATCCCATATCACCGTCTGCTAATGAAAAATGATTAAACATTTCTTTTTTAGCCATATCAGCATTCATTACAGGTAGCGGCAGACCAGCTACAAATCAGGGATTAAATTCAGACCAACTTCATCTCAAGTTCATCTTAACTTCATCTCATCTTCATCTTAAGTTAATCAAAATACGAATTTAAGATGAAGGTGAAATGATGTTGTGTAGAAGATGACTTGAATCTGAAAACTTTTATGTCAGGCTCTGAAAAGGAAATAAACCCTTCTTATGCAATATCAATCTGGTTAATGATTGCCCACGTAATTTCCCTCCAGATAAATTTTGTTCTCAGATAAGTATTGGATCAGGGAATATAACAGCAAATAAGCATTTACATCAGGGAATGGCCGGAATAAAGTATTCAGGTAAGAATTAGGCACACGTCCCTCATTCGTGAGTTTCATAACCATATGATAAATAATACGATAAACGATCTTCTAAATCCCACGGCAGGGGACTTTAAGCCTGTGCAGGTTCGGTAGACTGCTACAAAAAAGCATCCTACATTTCAACTTCGGGGAGGATGGGAGGGGTAGTGATCCACTAGATAAGCCAGCTTTTGAATGACAATTAATTAGGTGATCATAAAAAATAGTGTGGGACTTATTTCTTGAATCTGATCATCCTGTGCCTGTCTTAGTATCCGGATAAAAAACAACAAGACACAAGACGAAGAAAATCCAGCAGTTGAACTTTCCTGTCTTGTGTCTTTTGTCTAATAATCTTGTGTCTCTTCTAATTCAATTCATCCAGCTTCTCGAGCTCTCTTTTACCGTTTTGTTGTTCTTTAAGCCTTTTATCATCTCCTTTTTGCAGATCAGCGGTTTTCAGTTTGGCAGTACCGGCTGATTTTGGATGTTTCAGGTCAAAGCGATCGAGGTTCATGACTTTATTCCATGCTGCCACAAAATCGGTTACGAATTTTTCTTTTGCATCTGAGCCTGCATACAATTCGGCCAGTGCCCTGAGCTCTGAATTGGAACCAAAAATAAGATCGGCACGTGTGGCGGTCCATTTCAGTTTGCCTGTTTTACGGTCGAGGCCTTCGAAGGTTTCTTTATCTTCTGATGCCGGCATCCAGACTGTGCCCATGTCAAGCAGGTTGACAAAGAAGTCATTTGTAAGAACTTCGGGACGTTTTGTGAAAACTCCATGTGCCGATTTGTCGAAGTTTGTATTCAAGGCACGCATTCCTCCCACAAGCACTGTCAGTTCAGGTGCAGTGAGTGTAAGCAGTTGTGCCTTATCGATCAGAAGTTCTTCTGTGGAAACAATAAATTTTGATTTCAGGTAATTTCTAAAACCATCTGCAATGGGCTCCAGTACCTCAAATGCTTCCACATCTGTTTGTTCTTCCAGGGCATCCATTCGGCCGGGAGTGAATGGGACAGTTACACTAAAACCTGCATCTGCCGCAGCTTTTTCAACCGCAGCACAACCTCCAAGCACGATCAGGTCGGCCAGTGAAACTTTTTTGCCGTTAGTCTGTGAATGGTTGAAATCAAGCCGGATTGCTTCCAGCGTATTTAAAACCTTTGCCAGCTGAGCCGGATTGTTAACTACCCAATCTTTCTGAGGAGCCATCCGTACACGGGCACCGTTTGCACCGCCCCGTTTGTCGGATCCGCGGAAGGTTGAAGCGGATGCCCAGGCTGTTGATACCAGTTCAGACACGGTAAGGCCTGATGCCAGGATGGATTTTTTTAAATCAGCAACATCATTTTCGTCAACCAACGGATGATTCACAACTGGGATGGGATCTTGCCAGATCAGCACTTCAGAGGGAACTTCAGGCCCCAGATAGCGTGAGAGCGGGCCCATATCCCTGTGGGTCAGTTTAAACCATGCCCTAGCAAAAGCATCGGCAAATTCCAGCGGGTATTGATGAAACCGCCGTGAAATCTTTTCATACTCAGGATCGAAACGCAATGCAAGGTCGGTGGTAAGCATGGTTGGTGCATGCCTTTTTGATGGGTCATGGGCATCGGGCATCAGGTTTCCTGCATTTTTTGCCACCCATTGGTGAGCGCCTGCCGGACTTTTAGTAAGTTCCCATTCAAAATTAAAAAGGTTATCGAAGAAATAATAGCTCCATTTGGCAGGTGTCTGTGTCCAGATTACTTCAAGTCCGCTTGTAATTGTGTCTGCTCCTTTTCCGGTACCGAAAGTATTCTTCCAGCCCAGCCCCTGTTCTTCAATTCCGGCAGCTTCGGGTTCAGGCCCAACATGAGTAGCAGGGCCTGCACCATGTGTTTTTCCGAATGTATGTCCGCCTGCAATCAGAGCAACCGTTTCCTCGTCGTTCATCGCCATGCGGGCAAAGGTGTTTCTGATGTCTTTGGCAGCAGCAAGAGGATCGGGATTACCATTTGGCCCTTCTGGGTTAACATAAATAAGTCCCATCTGGATGGCAGCAAGCGGGTTGGTGGCTTCACTTTTATCCAGTTTGCGTTCCTGGTTTTCGAGCCATTTTCTCTCAGATCCCCAATAAATATCTTCATCGGGTTCCCAAACATCTTCGCGTCCGCCTGCAAAGCCAAATGTTTTAAATCCCATGGATTCAAGGGCAACATTCCCGGCAAGTATCATCAGGTCGGCCCACGAAATTTTCTTTCCATATTTTTGCTTGATTGGCCAGAGCAATCTCCGGGCCTTATCGAGGTTACCATTATCGGGCCAGCTGTTCAGAGGGGCAAAACGCTGCTGTCCTCTTCCTGCTCCTCCTCGACCGTCGCCGGTACGGTAGGTGCCTGCACTATGCCAGGCCATACGGATGAATAAAGGTCCATAATGGCCGAAGTCGGCCGGCCACCAGTCCTGTGAATCTGTCATCAGCTTGTGAAGGTCCTGCTTAACAGCTTTCAGGTCCAGGCTTTTAAACTCTTCTGCATAATCGAACTCTTCACCCATCGGGTTTGATTTCGATGAATGCTGGCGCAGAATATTAAGTTTCAGATGGTTTGGCCACCAGTCGCGGTTAGAGGTTCCGGAAGCGCCAAAACCATGTTTTGCACCGGCTCCGGTTACTGGGCATTTACTGCTTTTTTCAGTACTGTTTTCCATGTTTTTATTTATTAAGTGATTATTTAATTTTAAGATTTAAATCTGCCGATGATTTGAAGTTTAAGATCTTCAATAATAAAACCAGGTAATTGTTTTTTGATGAAATAAGCCCGAAGCAATTCGTTCAGGTTTTCGTCGAAGTAGTCTTCAATTCTGTCGGAATCGGTACAATAGATATGATGATGCGATTCAATAATCGCGTCATACCTCATGATATCTTTTTCTGTAGTTACTTTTTTAATCAGTTGATTTTCCGCCAGTGCATCAAGTACCTTATATACTGTGGCAACAGCAATATTAGGATGATTTTTCCTGATATACTCCACAATGTTTTCTGCTGTGGGATGGTTGTTCAGCATAATGATGGCTTCAAAAATTGCCATTCTCTGGGGGGTGACTTTTAATCCTTTTTCAACAAGCCTGGTACTTAGTTCATTCGCTTTCATTTGATAAAAACTCTCAGATGATAATGATTCTCGCTAATGATAATAGATGAAGTAGTAAACAAAGAAACGATGGTAAGGTTTATATAATTTTATTAATACCGATAATTTATATCCATTTTAAATATGGGAGAAGTGAAAAAGCCAGGCCACAAAAAAAGGTTGCTTCAGCAAAGCAACCCTTTGATTAAATAATAATCCTGTTATCAATGGCCATGGCCTTCGTGACCATGAGCTTCTGTCTGTGCCCCGGTACGATCATACTTGCAGCATGCAGGCAGTTTGTTGTAAACTTCATCGTTGGCTTTCACCTTACCGGTATCATGACCAACAGCAGCAACTGCATTGTGTACTTTCTCCGCCGAAGTTCTGGTATCATCAAAGACTACTGTTAATTCTTTCGTTTCCTTGTTCCAGTCGGCCTTTGTAACGCCTTTAGTATCGAGAGCAGCTTTTTCAATGCGTTTTTCACACATGCCGCAATTTCCTTTTACCTTAATCTTTTCAGTTTTGTTTTCAGCAAAAACTGTCATTACAAGTGCAAGGAAAAAAATGAATACTACAATAAATTTTGCTTTCATTTCTTTTTAATTAATCGTTGTGTTCTGAAGTATCTGTTGCAAAGATAAAGCCAACATAATCCAATCAGTTTATAAAATTACAGGATTATTTTATATGATTTACATCCGGTCAGTATATCAGAAACTGATTACTGCCTCCAGCACTACGCCATTAAATCCTGCCCCGGCAAACCTGCCAGTCCAAGCATCGCCGTTATAATCCTGTTTAACATATTCAAGCTTGGTAAGGATATTATTGGAAAGGAACCAGCCTCCGCCAAGGTTCAGACGGGTAATTTCCAGGTCGGTGGGTGCATCTTCAAGCTGCGCACCGGTAACCACATTATAGCGCCCGCCAACATATAAATTTTCATTTGCACCGAAGCGGTAAAGCAGTTCACCAGCGAGTTGGGTAAATGCACCTTCCGTTCCGGTCTGTGGCTGGGTTACTTCATTATTACCTATTGCACGCTCAAAAATACCGAAGAATTCAAGTCCTCCGAATTTAATAAAAGGATTTATCTGCAGGGCTGTCAGTTTTCCAAACCTGGGATTGTACCTGCCCTCGAAGTCGTTGCCTTGCACTGCACCATCCTGATCGGGACTGGTGTGCATTACAAAATAATAACGGCCCCCCGCACGGTCACCTCCATAAAGGTTTAATCCTGAGCTTGTGCCATTGTTCAGATACCATGAACCAGTTAACCTTACCCTCAGGTCTTCGCTTAGCTGCTGGTCATAACCTACTTTTCCATAAAATGAGGGTTTATTGTCGCTTGCAGGGGTCAGCCGTACATTCTGATTCAGTTTTCCGTTGGTAACCCCTACCACTGCCAACAGGCCACCAGCCTGTACAGTTACTTCACCAAAAGCTTCAGTTGCAAAAGCATCCATGATGTAATTTCCCACAAAGGGGTTAAAAATAGCCCTGGCATTGTCGGTTCTGCGGAAGTGGGCATCGCCGTAATTAAATTCATCGAGCCCGATTGTAATCGAAGTATACTGCATAATATCCTCCAGGAAGCCTGGTGAAATAAAATCAAGCTTGTCTACCTGCATATGTCCCCCTTTAATCCATGCCTCATTGTGGTGCCTCGATGAAAGATAGGTTTTCAAATGCATTCTGACACCGTCGAGCAGTTGCACATCGAGGTTGAGGTTTGCCGTCGGCAGGTTGAAATCGGTACCGAGTTCAACCAGGTTACCTGCATTGTTACTTTGAGTGATTCCCTGGAACTGCATTGCAAAATCGCCTCCCATGCGGACCCTAAGCCCGTCGAATGCTACTGTATCTTCCTTGGTAGATTCAAATACATTCAATCCTCTTTTGTCATTTGGTCTGTGAAACTGCAATGGACGCTGCTGTGCAAATATCCCTGACGAAATAAATAACAGCACAAATAATGTAATTCCAAATCTTCTGTTTTGTCCTTTCATAGCTTTTACATTTTGTGTTATCTTTCTAAACAAACCAATCAATTGCAGGAATGTTTAAATTGATTTAGTTAATATCAATGTACTTCAGGAGCTTGATAAAAACATTAATTGGTGCTGTTATATATAATTAATTATGATGATTTAATATAATAAATCAATGTCATCCGGTAAAATTGTTAAACCAATGAAATTTGAGATCTCTCACCTCGTTTGATATGACAATCAATTGTTTATGTATTGTGGAGAGGTAGGTTGGCGGCGAAGCTGCCAATCTACCTCTCCACCTTAAAAGCTCTGAAAACAACGTCATCCTTCTAATGGGTGTGGCCTGCTGCTGCCGGAGGGCTGGCAGTTTCTTTTCCTTCATAAACAGGCTGGCCTTTTCTGAAAGTTTCCGTTACTTCACCGCAGGTTAACATCATATCACCGAAGTAGGGGTTCAGTATTTTATCTGACTCGCTGAGCCAGAATGCGCCTTTATCATCGAATGCCATCGGGCAGAATTGTTTATAAACCCTGTCAATTTCCAGCCCGTAGGATACAGTCATTTCAATAATATGTTCCGACAGTACATTGAAATGTTCACGCTGTACTTCAATTTCAGTTATTGAAGCTATACTCTGTGATGATTCATTCATGGGTTTCAGCAACATCATCCAGTGGTCATGGGCTTTTCCTTCAAGCAGTGCCATATCGGTCTGATCCAGGGCAGCAGATACTTTTCCCGCAGCTTTGGCTGCTGCTTCAGGATTATCGTTCACCAGGGCATTTTTGACCTCAAAATATGCATAAGCCACTTCTGTGATCTGTTTCCGGAATTCAGTTGCCACTTCCAATGTTTTGGATTCGGGGCGCAACATCATGCTGGGTTTTCCTGAAAGCTGGGCAGCCGCATCAATGCTGAAAGTGCCGCTGGATGCAATTTCCTCTCCTTCATCCAGTCCGCTTTCAACTATATAGCTGTTACCGAGTGAAGGCCCCAGTGTTACCTCCCGCATATTGAACTGCATCCCCTGGGCAGCAGGATTTTTAACATATACCAGAGAACGTTTTCCTGTCCACATGACTGCGCTCTTTGGTACAACAATTTTTCCTTCAGTGGCATCAAGCTTTGATTCGACAGTTCCTGATGCAAACATTTCAGGTTTCAGCCTGAGTCCGCCGTTAGGAATTTCCAGCCGTGCCCGGGCTACTCTTGTCGCAGGATCAATAACCGGTGATATCCAGTTGATGGTTCCCGTAAAAGTTTGTCCGGGTAAAGAACTGACTGTAAAACTTACTTTGTCGCCCCTGTTGATCCAGGGCAGGTCCTGTTCATATACATCAAACAATACCCATACTCTTGAAAGATCGGCAATTTCATAGATGGCCATACCTCTTTCCACATAATCACCCTGGTTCACCATTTTTCCTGTAACATATCCTGAGACATCTGCCAATATATCAATGGTTGCACTGGTGTTTTCCGACCGGAGAATTTCTTCTATTTGCTGTTCGGACAGTTTCCAGTTTCTTAATTTGGACAATGCTGCCTGGTACAACTGCGGTTGGGATTCCCTGATTCTGGCTGCTTCAAGAAGTTCCTCCCGTGCTGTTACCAGTTGCGGTGAATAAACAGACGCAATTGGTTGGCCCTGTTTGATATATTCGCCTGTAAAGTTTACAGCCAGTTTTTCTATACGGCCAGGGATATGTGATGACTGTGAAACGACAAGCCGTTCATCGGGTTGCACTTTTCCGTTGAGCCTAATGGCTTTTACAGGTTCTGATCCACCTACAACAACTGTACTTATACTGGCCAGTTGCATGGCAGTGGGCGACATGCTGATGGCAGTGGGATCGTCATCTTCCTGTGAATCTTCTTCTAGTGGTATAAGATCCATTCCGCAGATGGGGCAGTCACCAGGTTCATTTTGCCTGATCTGTGGATGCATCGAGCAGGTCCATGTAGTTTCTTCTGCTGCGTCTTCTGAATGTACATGATTTTCATTGTTTTCATTCTCATGTCCGCCAAAGATGATCCATCCGGCGAGTAATCCGGTTAATAGAGTAACCAGGGCGACTATTATAGTTATCCTATTTGTTTTCATTGTCAGTGATTGTTTTAGCAGTTAAATAATTCATTTTAGCCAGTGCAGTGAACCTTTTGGTTTCTGCCGAAGCTTTTTCCTTTTCATACTGAAGAAGTTGTTGCTGCATCCGAAGTACTTCCTCAAAATCATTTCCTGAATTGCTGTACGACCTGAACAACAGGTTCAGCGACTGTTCACTGGTCTTGATTTGCCTGTCGAATAATTCAAGCAGTTTTTGCTGTTGTTGTAAATCGTACCAGGCCATATCGTATTCCGACGACAACCTGTTTATAGAATTTTCTTTTTGATAGGCAATGCTTTCCTGCATCAGCCGGGCTTCCTCCTGTGCAGCCTTGTATTTTTTCCTGAAAAGAGGGATACTTACTGAAACCATAGGCATGATGGCTCCGTTCAGACCATTTGTTGATTCCATCCCTGCAGATGATCCCATGATCATGTATTCGATACCTATTCCTACGCCAGGAAAACCTTGTTTTCTGGCCAGCTCCTGATTAACTTCAGCAGCTTTTTGCCTTAAATCCATTTCTGTAATCAAAGGATTATCTGAAAGGAGTGAATCTATGGCTGTTGATATTTCAAGGTTTTGTAAATGGACTGAGTCAGGTATTTCCACCCGTTCATCAGGATGGCGGTTGAGCAGGTTGTTAAAAACTGAAAGCATTGATTTTTCACGATCATCAAGTATAATAAGCCTTGTTTCAGCCTCTTTCAGCATGATATCCGATCTGAGAACATTTACCATTGGGCCGGTTCCGTTCTCAAAGTTCCGGACAGCAATATTTTTGTATGATTCAAGAATCCGGATGTTTTCCTGTTCAATCAACCTGAGCCGGTGAATTTCGTATAGAGGATACCAGGCCGCAGCCACCTGGAAATACATATTGTTACGTGAATCAATGAAAGCCTGATATTTTGCTTCAGCCTGTATAGCAGCCAGATCGCCTTTCGCCTTTAATGTTCCAAACCATGGGAACATCTGGTTTAACGAAAGTCTTGCCTTTTCTGCTCCGGGCATCGATTCTGCCGGCCATACCCTATACCCAAACATGATGGTGGGATCAGGCAAAGCTTTTACCTGCGGGATTTTTTGTAAAGCTGCCTCAAATTCGAGGTATTGCGCCTTTAACCCCGGATTGTTTTCTGCAGCAACCCTGAAGAAATCTTCAGGATTTTGAGAAAAAACTCCAGCAGCTGACAATATGATGGTTAATATGGTAATCACTAATATTTTCATGGTTTCCCGTTTTTAATTTTCCTTTCTTCCCGTAATGAATAGAGTGTCGGAACGATGAAGTATGTTATGGCTGCCACTACCATTCCACCAAAAGCAGGGATGGCCATCGGGATCATAATATCAGCGCCGCGTCCCGTAGAGGTAAGTATGGGTAACAGGGCAATAATGGTTGTTGCGGAAGTCATCACTGCCGGCTTAATCCTGCGATGTCCGGCTTCTACTACTGCACTCCGGATTCCTTTCAGATCTTCAGTTTTATTGCGGGCAAAGCTTTGATCGAGGTAGGTTCCCATCAAAACCCCATCGTCGGTGGCAAGCCCAAACAAGGCAATAAATCCTACCCAAACAGCCACACTCAGGTTAACCGTTCCCATACTAAACAATTCCCTTATATTGGTTCCGAAAAGGGAGAAATTTAAAAACCAGTCCTGTCCGTAAAGCCATAACATGATAAAGCCTCCGCTGAAAGCCATAGCTACCCCTGTAAAGATCATAAGTGAAGTGGATACAGATTTGAACTGGAAGTACAGGATCAGGAATATGATGATCAGTACCAGCGGAACGATAACCGACAGGCGTTTTTCAGCCCGCACCTGGTTTTCATAGCTTCCCGAGAACTTAAAGCTGATTCCTGCCGGAACAACCAATTCGCCTGCAGTAATGCGTTCCTGTATAGCAGAGCTGGCGTCATTCACAACTGATACTTCAGCATAACCTTCATTTTTATCGAACAATACATAACCCACAAGAAAAGTTTCTTCACTTTTGATAACCTGAGGACCTCTCACATATTCAATGTCAGAAAGCTGCCCAAGCGGAATCTGTGCTCCTGTTGGAGTTGGAACAAGTATATTGCCCATTGCTTCCGGGTTATCACGGAGCTCCCTGGGATACCTTACCCTTACGGGAAATCTTTCACGGCCCTCAACTGTGGTTGTGATGTTCATTCCACCGGCTGCTGTTTCTATTACCTGCTGAACATCTTCCACACTCAGGCCAAACCGTGCTATTTCATCCCTGTTGATGTTGAAGTGCAGGTATGGTTTACCAACAATACGGTCGGCGAACACAGCTTCTCTTTTAACAGAGGGTACTTCCTGAAGAATTTGCTCGAGCTGCAATCCAAATTCCTGAATTGTGACCAGATCGGGCCCATATATTTTAATTCCCATGGGAGCACGCATGCCTGTCTGCAACATAACAAGGCGGGTTTCGATCGGTTGCAGCTTTGGGGCAGATGTTACTCCGGGAATACGGGTTACCCTGACAATTTCATTCCATATATCATCGGGTGACTTGATCTGGGGCCTCCAGTTACGGTAATAGCTTCCTCTCCTGTCGGGTATCAGGTCAGACTTTTTAACCTTACTTTCAAGTGCTTGTTCATTTGTCAGGGTATCACCTGTCAGCAGTACAAACCTGTCGTTTCTGTCTGTCCTGAAGCGCATGCGGTGGCCTCGTTCATCCAGAACATACTCCGGTTTATAGTTGATCACATTTTCAAACATTGAAATGGGAGCAGGGTCAAGAGCCGATTCCGCCCTGCCCAGTTTCCCTACGGTAAGTTCCACTTCTGGAATTCCAGTTAGAAGCATGTCAAGCTGGCCAAGTACCCTGCGGTTGTATTCAACTCCTGAATGGGGCATGGATGTAGGCATCAACAAAAAGCTGCCTTCATCAAGCGAAGGCATGAATTCCTTTCCTGTCCCGGGAAATGCATGAGTCATTCCCGACCATATTCCTGCAGTACGGATATTTACATTCAGTTTGTCGAAACCATTGGCAACAAATCCGAATATGGAATTGAAACCCAGCCAGATCACTATTCCCATCAGGATGAGAAAAGCAGGAATGGAAAGAAAAGCGGTTTTATGATCAAGGCACCACCTTAATATCGGTTTGTAGTAGTATTCCAGAATATTGAAACCACCCAGAATAACTGCAACCATCAGTGCAACGAAAATGATGTTGAGAAAAAGGCTTTTGCCGGCACCCAGTGGCATCCAGTAAACTGCAAGCAGCCAAACCACTCCCAGGCCGGCTATGATCAATCCTGCATTGTTTAATAACCACATCTGCCATGTTCTCCTGCCTGTCATATTCCGGGAATAAAAGTTACGGATGACACCTGTCGCTCCAAAAAGAAACAACATGACACCTCCCCAGTAGTGCCCCAGAATAAATGATGTTAAACCTGCAAGCAGCAGAAAGATGTTAACCCATTTTGAAATGTTCTTATTTTTAATTCTGGCTCCAAAAAACCAATGAGCAAAGGCAGGCAGAATAAACAGTGCCACTATAAGGGCTGCTATCAGGGCAAATGTTTTTGTAAAGGCAAGCGGTCCGAAGAGCTTACCTTCGGCAGCCTGCATAGTAAAAACAGGGATAAAGCTTACAATGGTGGTTGAAACGGCTGTCAGAATTGCAGTCGCCACTTCTGATGCGCCTTTGTAAACCGTATCTATCAATTTTTGGCCGGGCGGTGCTTCATCCATATGCTTCACAATATTTTCAGATAGGATTATTCCCAGGTCAACCATAGTTCCTATGGCAATGGCAATTCCTGACAGTGCAACAATATTGGCATCAACACCTGCATATCTCATAGCTACAAAAACCATCAGAACGGCAATGGGCAACAGGCTTGATATGAGCAGCGATGCCCTGAGGTTGTAAATCATTACAATAATGACAAGTATGGTTATCAAAATTTGAAGTGAAAGTGCTTCCTCAAGCGTACCCAGGGTTTCATATATCAGTTGGGTCCGATCATAAAAGGGTACTATGGTTAGCTGACTTTCAACACCATCAGGTAAAATTTTAGAAGGCAATCCCGGGGAAATTTCAATAATCTTTTCCTTCACGTTATTGATAACATGCAGGGGGTTTGAACCATAACGGGCAACAACCACACCGCCCACAACTTCTGCACCGTCCTTATCGAGGGCTCCCCTTCGCGTAGCTGGCCCCAATGCTACCACACCAATATCAGAAATTCTTACAGGTACATTATTAGTTACTGCAACAACAGCCTTTTCAAGATCTTCTATACCGGTAATGTACCCCAGTCCCCTTACCAGATATTCTGCCTGGTTTACCTCAATGGTTTTTGCCCCAACATCGCGGTTTGACTTTTGTACTGCCCTGACAACAGAAGTCAATGGGATGTTATAGGCCCTTAATGCATCCGGATTTACATCGACCTGGTACTCTCTTACAAAACCACCTATGGATGCCACTTCTGAAACATCTTCAGCAGCATTCAATCCATATTTAACATAGAAATCCTGCACCGCCCTGATTTCATGCAAATCCCAGCCGCCAGTAGGATTTCCATCCTTGTCACGGCCTTCAATGGTATACCAGAAAACCTGACCGAGGGCAGTGGCATCAGGCCCCAATGTGGGTTGAACGCCATCGGGAAGCAGACCGGAAGGCAGTGAATTAAGTTTTTCCAGTATGCGAGAGCGGGACCAGTAAAACTCCACATCTTCATCGAATATGATGTAGATGCTTGAAAAGCCAAATATGGAAGAGCTGCGGATAGATTTTACTCCCGGAATCCCAAGCAATGAGGTGGTCAGGGGGTAAGATATCTGATCTTCAATATCCTGGGGAGAACGTCCCATCCATTCAGTGAAGACGATCTGCTGGTTTTCACCGATATCGGGAATGGCATCTACAGGTACAGGATCGGAAGGAAGGAATCCTGTATCCCATCCGAAAGGTGAAGTTATGATGCCCCAGCCAACGAACAGGAAAAGAATCAAGACTGTTACCAGCTTGTTCTCAAGAAAGAAACGTATGATTTTATTGAGCATTTATTCTAAATATGATTTTGTTCTTCTTTTATACTAATAACAACAGAACCACGAGAAGTTTTTCTTCGCAGTGATTTGTACAAGAAGAATTTAAATCATAAAAGATATGCCTGCCTCAAAGAAAGCCGGGTAGAAGTTCCGGGTGAGGGTGGTTCAATTTCAGATTTGAAAATATCCAGATTGTTCTTCCGGAACAACGTATTGCTTAACTCTGATCCTGTAAATAATAATCCCAGTTCATTAATGGCAGGAACTTCCGAAGATTCAGAAATCTGGTATTCTTCATCAAGCTGAACAAATTCAGATTGATCCTGGCAGCAGTCTTTATCGCAGCAGGAATCAGTTTCCAGATAAATGGATGAAGAAATAAGAAACCCATTGCAGAAATGTTTAGATACAGCCATTCCGGTAGTTGCAGCAAGCAGCATGATAAAAAGGGCGATATGACTTATCTTTCTAAACATTACACTAATTCAATATTGCAATTAACAACTATTCATATAGAAAAGTGTTACAAAATTTTTGAAAGTATTTATATGATTTTGGGGTAAATGAAGCAAATTAAATGGGTGACAGGAACTTTACTGTTGCTGGAACTTTACAAGGTCATCCAGTTTAACCTGTTCTTCCATAAGATGTTCAATTGTAGTTGATTTGAAATAATCGACGATGTGATTATTCAGCTTTCCCCAAAAGCCTTTGAGGGAACAGAATTTATCGCGGTTGCAGGAGAAATCCGGAGCCATGCAGTCGATCACACAGATCCCGGGTTCAAAAGCGAGATGAATATCATATACTGTTATTTCAGAAGGTTTACGGGTGAGGATATAGCCTCTTTTAGGCCCGGCAGCCTTTGTTATCAGTCCGGCAAGCTTAAGCGAATTCATAATCTGATCGAGATATTTATATGAAATATCCTGATTTTGGGCTATTTCTTTCTGGTAGATACCCTCAGCACTGTTATACATCGCAATTTCAAGAATTGCCCTTACACCATATCTGGTTTTTGTACTGAATTTCATTGTTGACTTAAGAACCCGATAAATTTATTTACTGGAAGGGGATTGCTAAGGTACATCCTCAGTCAATAAACCTTCTGATGGAATTCTAAACGCAAAACTAATAAAAACCTCATTATTAACTTTCACAGCACCCAAAACTTTACGTGGGGGTTCAATTTCAAAATCAGTAAGATTAACCAGAAGATTCCCCTTTAGCATATATCCTGAAGCCGGACAGGTTGATATTTCGCTTGGAATTACGTATTCATTGGTTTTGCCCGCTATGGATATTTTTGATCTGAATCTGGTACGTCCGGAGGTTTCATCAAAATCTGCTGATTTTCCTGGTTCAATTTCAATTTGAATAAAGGGATATTCTTCGGCATTCACCATGTCGTAGAAATCACCAAGCATCTTATTGTTTGAAGCATCAAACTCATTCACGGGGATTTTAATGTAGTTTTCATTTTTGAAGTTCCCTGAGGCATTTTCAATAACAGGATTATCATGTGAAAAATGGAACTTGTTTACATTGGATGAACCATGAATTGTGATAAAGCTATTACAAACAGAACCGGATGCAGGTTTTTCCTTATCTGAAGCAATGCTGTGATCATAAAAGATCAATACCAGAAATAAAACAACACTGTATTTTATATATTCTGACATGGTGGGATTTGTTGGAAAAGTTGCATGGTTGTTAAACCATGCAACTTTGTTATGGTAGATATATCTGCTTTACCTGTTTCTTGAAAAGGTTTCATTACTCCTTTGAAATTCAAGATCAAATTTCACCACCACCTCGTCACCGGTTTTAATGGTTCCCATCATTGCAGTGGGAGGATCAACATTAAACTCCGTCATTTTTAACGGTACCTGGCCTGATACTTTAAACTTTTGTGGGTTTTGTGTATTAAATTCAACAGCCACATTTACTTCTTTCGTTTTTCCTGCTATGGTCAGCAGTCCGGGTATTGTTGCACTTTCACCTGAAACGACTTTCTCACCATTAAGCGAGAATTTGATCTCGGGATGATTTTTACTTTTCAGTGCTTCCTGCATTTTAGTATCCATCAGTTTTTTTCCACTTTTCAGGCTTTCAGAAGGGGAGGTAAACTCCACATGCGACACCTGTGAAATATTATTATCACTGATTTTGATGACTGTTTCTGCACTAAAGTCATCTGATACAACCTGCCAGTCGTGTACGGTGGAGGTACCTTCCACAACAAGTTTGCTGTTTTCCGGCTGGAGTTTATAATAATCCTGCGCATAGATTGCGGAAACAGTAGTAAAGAATGTACATATAATCAGGGTGTAAATCTTGAAAGTTTTCATCATCTTCTTTTTTATTTGTTTTGAATTCTATCAATCCTACCATATTGGTAGGATACAAAAAAAACAAAAAGTATTCCAGATTATAAAACCTTTATGGCAAGATTTCAACTGATATGTCAGGATCAATGGCTACAGGTTTCTTATGTTACTGAAAATTAAGCCAATAATTTAATGGAAATAATAATTTTAATGAAGCTGAATGGATCAAAGCTGTAAATCTTTAGCCATAATCTTAAGTTTTCCTGCTTAAACAAGGTATATTTGGCACCTGATTAAATTACATAAAGAACAGGATGGAAAAATATTTGGGAATGCCGGCTATCATAGGTATCGGAAATGCATTGGTTGATGTAATAAATATTCTGGAAGATGATTCGCTGCTGGGACACTTTAATTTACCAAAGGGCAGCATGACGCTGGTTGATGCAGATCTCTCAGCCCTGATCATGGAAACAACAACAGGCAACAAGCGTGAAATTACAACAGGGGGTTCAGCGGCAAATGCCATACATGCGCTGGCAGCCCTCGGGGCAACCTGCGGGTATATTGGAAAAATCGGCGATGATGTGCTGGGTGCAGCCTTTCAGAAGGAGTTTAACCAGAAGAACATTAAGACTCATTTACTTTTAAGTAAAAAAGAAACCGGCAGGGTGATGGCACTTGTGAGCCGTGATTCGGAACGTACCATGGCCACTTACCTGGGTGCTGCATCCGATTTAAAAGCGGGAGAGTTATCGGCTGATATGTTTGAAGGTTTTTCGTACCTGTTCATTGAAGGTTACCTTGTGCAGGATCACAAGCTGATTGAAATGGCAATAGACCTGGCCCGCAGCAGGAACCTTATTATTGCAATCGACCTTTCAAGCTATAATGTGGTTGAGGCGAATTTAGAGTTTCTTAAAAGAATCGTAGCTGAAAAAGTTGATATAGTATTTGCCAATGAGGAAGAAGCCTACGCTTTTACCGGAAAGCAACCTGAAGAAGCGGTTTCTGAACTTGCCGGGATTTGTAATATAGCTGTTGTTAAAACAGGAAAAACCGGTTCGATAATCCAGCAGGGAGAGGAAGTTTACAAACAGGGAATTGTTCCTGCTCATGCCGTAGATACAACAGGGGCAGGCGATGCTTATGCTGCAGGGTTTCTATTCGGGTTAAGCAGGGGTTATCCTATTCATCGGTGTGCAGAAATAGCAGCACTGGTTTCAGGAAAATCAGTGGAAGTTATAGGGGCCAAAATCCCTGACAGCCTCTGGCCTGGTTTATTAAAACTTGTGAATGGGGATGATTAAAACAGTCCGTGAATCTGGGCGTCAATTTTATCGATTATAGAACTCAGATCTTCCGGGTTGACTGTGAAGTCAAGATTGTCAACATTTATGATCAGCAATTTACCCATGTTGTAGCCGGTGATCCATGTTTCATAGCGATCATTTAATTGTTTCAGGTAATCGAGCCTGATTGAATTTTCATATTCACGACCACGTTTCTGAATCTGGTTTACAAGTGTAGGTATAGATGCACGAAGATATATCAGTAAATCGGGTGGCTGGATAAGGCTGACCATCAAATCGAAAAGGGATTTGTAGTTTCTGAAATCACGGGTACTCATAAGCCCCATGCTGTGCAGGTTAGGTGCAAAAATTTCGGCATCTTCATAAATAGTGCGGTCCTGGATCACTGTTTTTCCTGATTTCCGTATATCGATGATTTGCTTAAACCTTGAATTCAGGAAGTAGATCTGCAGGTTAAAGGCCCAGCGCTGCATGTCGTTATAAAAGTCGTTCAGGTAAAGGTTTTCGTCCACATCTTCGTAATGAGGCATCCATTTGTAATGTTTGGCAAGCAATCCGGTGAGTGTGGTTTTTCCTGCTCCTATATTTCCAGCTACAGCTATATGCATGTTGATTTTATTTTCAAAAGGTTTATCAAGTTGACAAAGGTAAAGATAATTTATCTCCCTAATAAATTCAAAAGGTCGTCGAGATATTTCCGATCGTTTGCCAGCCGGGGAATTTTATTTTGTCCGCCAATCTTTCCCCTGTTCTTCATCCATTTGTAAAAAGTACCCTGAGGCGCAACTACAAGGTGCAGTTCTTCGAGTGTAAGGTTTTTGTATCGCTTTGCTTCGTAATCGGAATTCAGTTCCTGAAGAGTTTTATCAAGGATATTTGCAAACTGATGAACATCAGACGGTTCTTTTTCAAATTCGATAATCCACTGATGTGCGCCTTTCTGATTGTCGCCCATAAAAACCGGACCGGCTGTATACTCATTTATAATGGCACCGGTTTGATTACAAGCTGCTTTTAATGCTTTTTCCGCATTATCGATGATGACCTCTTCACCAAAGGCATTGATGAAATGTTTGGTCCGTCCGGTTATTTTCAGTCTGTAAGGGTATTTGCCGGTAAACTTGATTGTATCACCAATGATATAGCGCCATAAACCTGCATTTGTTGAAATGACAATGGCATAATTCTTTTCCAGTTCAGTTTCTTCAAGTCGCAGCACCTTTGGATTTTCTTTTTCAAATTCATCCATTGGAATGAATTCATAGTAAACGCCATAATCGAGCATGAGCAGCATGTCGTCTCGTCCCGGGTCATCCTGTATGGCAAAAAAACCCTCTGATGCATTGTAGGTTTCCATGTAATGCATCCCTTCAGAAGGAATGAGCTTTTTGTACTGTTCCCGGTAAGGATCGAATTTTACTCCTCCATGTATAAAAACTTCAAGGTTCGGCCATACTTCCAGAATATTATTCTTACCTGTCTTTTCCAGTATACGCTTGAGCAGAACCAGGTACCATGACGGAACTCCAGCAAGAGAAGTAACATTTTGATCCAGGGAGGTTTTTATAATCTGTTCAATTTTTTCTTCAAATTCCGCTATAAGTGCAATCTCAGCAGGGGGGGTTCTAATTAACTGCGTCCAGAAAGGTACATTTTCAATCAGGATTGCAGAAAGATCACCATAATAAGAGTTGTTGCTGAAATTGTTGATTTCATGGCTGCCGCCGAGGGTCAGTGTTTTACCACGCAGTACTTTTGTATCGGGGTAATTCCTGATGTAAATAGCAAAAACATCTTTCGGGCCACGCAGGTGACAATCTTCAAGTGCTTCTTTTGTAACCGGGATAAACTTACTTTTATCACTGGTTGTACCGGATGATTTTGCAAACCATCGCACATCGCCGGGCCAAAGCAGGTCTGTTTCACCATCACGCAGCCGGTCAACATAAGGCCTGATGTCATCGTAAGTCTGTAAGGGTACCTTTTTCTGGAAATCTTCCACAACACTGATGGTGCTGTATCCATGTTCTTCACCCCATTTGGTATCGCGTGCTTTTCTTAAAAGATAATGGAGAGTTTCCAACTGAATATTATATGGATGCTGGCTGTAAAGCTGAATCTGATAGTTCCGCTTCAGGTTTAACCAATTTATGACTGAATTTAAAAGTGGCATGTTGTTCCTTTCATTTTACATCCAAAGATAAATAATATTCGGGTTACAAAAGTTCACTTATTCAGTATAATGCGGAAGGTAGTTCCTTTACCAAGTTCCGACCATCTAATGAATATCTTTCCTTTATGGTAATTTTCGACTATGCGTTTGGCCAGGGAAAGCCCAAGCCCCCAGCCCCTTTTTTTTGTGGAATATCCAGGCTGGAATATTGTTTTGAAGTTCGATTTTGCAACTCCCTTTCCGGTATCTGTCACATCAATTACAACTTTGTCATCCTTTTCCTGCAGGTTTAGGGTGATGGTACCATTATTATCCATGGCATCAATGGCATTTTTACATAAATTTTCAATGACCCATGAAAACAAGGCAGTATTCAGTGGAATGTATGGCAAATCTTTATCATCAAGGTTTGTTTCGAATTTTACTTTGCCGGAAGACCTTGTTTTAAGGTAACTCACTGTTGAAGAAAGAACCTCCACTATGCTGGATGGGACAAGCTCAGGTTTCGAACCAATTTTTGAGAAGCGTTCCGTTATTTTTTCAAGTCTTTGGATATCTTTTTCAAATTCGAGGATCATGTCCTGATTAATATCCTGAAGCTTGAGCAGCTCGATCCACGCCATCAGGGAAGAGATTGGTGTTCCCAGCTGGTGGGCAGTTTCCTTAGACATTCCTACCCATACCTGGTTCTGTTCGGCACGTTGTGTGGCATTGAAGGCAGAGTATGCTGCTATGATAAAAACAACTATAACAAACAATTGGACCCAGGGATAGTAACGAAGATTTCTTAACAGATCAGATTCTCTGTAATATAAAAGCAGATAATCTCCTTCTTCCTCTGATAAGCTGATATGGATAGGTGGTGCATGGGCTTTCATTTTCGCAAGTTCGCGGTTCAGTACCTGTGTCTCACGTCCTTCACTGAAATGAATGTTTGCATGGTAATTAAAACCTCCTTCCGGCTCTACAATGATGACGGGAATGGTTGTATTTTGCTCAAGAATCGACTGGATGAGTGTGAAATAAGCTGTTGTCAGTTGCTCCAGGTGTGCTTCATTACTGCTTTGTATTCCAGCATCAGCAAGTCGTGTGGTTGCTTCTGCCCAAAGCTCCACTTTTTTCCTTTCCTCTTCGGCCATTTTTTCTGACAGCCAGCTCGTATAAAGCAGGGAAGCCACTCCAATGATAACTGCAATGATCAGAAGCACTATTTTCCCACGTTTCCGTTTCAGGTAAATATCCAAGGTAAGTTATTTAATTTTTTATCTTGAAAACGAAGGAAATATACAATTATTATCCTATTTGCCAATCATTTCACGAGCAGCATTCACAATGCCCTCGGTATCGATACCACATATTTTATAGAGTTCCTTAAGTGAACCGTGTTCAATAAACCGATCAGGTATTCCAAGCAGTTTAACCTGTGCTGAAAATCCATTCTGTGCCATAAATTCCAGTATTGCGCTTCCAAATCCCCCTTTGATCACTCCATCTTCCACTGTAATGATTTTGCTGAACTTGAGGAAAACATCATTCAGCATTTTTTCATCAAGAGGTTTGACAAAACGCAAGTCATAATGTGCAACAGATATATTTTCACCGGCAAGTTGTTTAATTGCATCCTGGGCAAACAGGCCTGATTTGCCAATTGTCAGTAATGCTATATCATCTCCGTCTGTGAGTTGCCTGCCTTCACCGATCCTGATCCTGCTGAATGATTGACGCCAGTTGGGGACATTTCCGCACCCCCGGGGATAACGGATGGAAAATGGTTGTTTTATATCTTCAAGTTGGGCAGTATACATCAGGTTGCGAAGTTCCACTTCATCCATTGGAGCTGCTACGATCATATTGGGGACATTTCTCATATATGCCAGATCGAAAACTCCATGATGTGTAGGGCCGTCTTCTCCTACCAGCCCTCCGCGGTCGATGCAGAAAATAACAGGAAGACTCTGAATAGCTACATCATGTATAACCTGATCGTAAGCCCTTTGCATAAAAGTGGAGTAGATGTTGCAAAAAGGAACCATACCCTGAGTGGCCAGTCCTGCGGCAAATGTAACTGCATGCTGCTCGGCAATGCCAACATCAAATGCACGGTGAGGCATTTTCTCAATCATCAGGTCCATTGAACAGCCTGTTGGCATAGCCGGGGTAATTCCAATAATTTTATCATTTAGTTCTGCGAGTTCAACCAGAGTTTCACCAAAAACATTTTGAAATTTTGGTGCAAGGTCAGCCGGACAACCGCAATTATATATTTCACCTGTCACTTTATCAAATAAACCTGGTGCATGATATTTGGTCTGATGCATTTCGGCCTGCAGGAAACCTTTTCCTTTTTTCGTAATCAGGTGTAACAGCTTGGGCCCGGGAATATCCTTTAAATCATTCAGTACCTCAGTCAGATACAACACATCGTGTCCATCAATAGGGCCAAAATACCTGAAATCAAAAGCTTCAAACAAGTTATTTTCCTTTAAAAGCAAGTTCTTAAGGGCATGTTGGTTTTTTTGAATAAACTTGCGTGTACTCTTGCCGAAACCATCAAGTTTTCCCAATCCTTCCCATACCTCCTTCTTGACTTTATTGTATGTATGGGATTTTGATATATTCAGAAGATATTGGCTGATTACCCCAGAGTTAGGGTCGATGGCCATGTTGTTGTCATTCAGAATTACAAGAAGGTTTGCCTTACTGGCTCCAACATTATTTAAAGCTTCAAACGCCATACCACCAGTCATGGCTCCATCTCCAACAACAGCAACAACTTTACGATCCTGTTCGTTTTTTAGTTTCGAAGCCAATGCCATTCCTAAAGCGGCAGATATGGATGTTGAGGAATGTCCTACTCCAAAAGTATCATATTCACTTTCATTACGACGGGGAAAACCACTAAGTCCCTTATATTTCCTGTTTGAATGAAACTTGTTTCTTCTGCCAGTCAGAATTTTATGTCCATAAGCCTGATGGCCTACATCCCATACGAGCAAATCGTAGGGTGTATTGTAAACGTAGTGCAGTGCAACTGTAAGTTCTACTACACCAAGGCTTGCACCAAAATGGCCCGGATTGGTGGAGACGGCATCAATAATAAATTCACGAAGCTCATCACAAACTGCAGGTAAATCATCAGGTTTTAATAATTTTAAGTCAGCCGGGCTATTTATCTGTTCAAGCAACTTTTCCTTCACTTTAGTCATTTCATCAGAAGTATTTTGCAAAGATACAACAAATCGGATACTCCGTTTTGTTCATCTAAAAACCAGTTTCGATATTTTATCTGATTGCAAAAAAAACTATTTTTATGTGAATTTAAAATTTGCGATTATGAGAAGTGTTCAATACTTATTAATTATCCTTATAATCAGTTTATTTCCTTCCTGTGTTACCATGAAGAAATTCTCGGGGCTAAAGGATGAACTGGATAATGTTTCAAAACAAAAAGAACAGTTCAGGCAGGAAAATGTCCGACTGCAAACTGTGACGACCGAACTGGAAAGTGTTAATCGTCAGTTGAACGAAAGAAATAAAAATTTAAATACAAAACTGGAAGAAGCGTATTATGAACTGAATGCCCAGAAGCAAAAGAATGGATCTTTCGAAAGAAATATCGACCAGCTCAACCGGCAAATGGAAAGCCTTAAAACAGGTAGCTCGGCAGAAATTGAAAATCTGCTGAATGATTTGCATACAGCCCGGCTTGATTTAAACCAGAGGGAAGATAAATTGCGCGATGCAGAGAAGGAACTTGAGCGAAAGAATGCGCGGCTGATTGAACTGCAGGAGGTTCTTGCACAAAAAGACCAGGCTGTAAAAGACCTTCGGGAAAAGGTTGTAAGGGCGCTGACAGGTTTTACAAATGAAGGCCTCACTGTACATGAAAAAAATGGAAAAGTCTATGTTTCTATGGAAGAGAAACTGCTTTTTAAGACGGGCCGCTGGGATGTGGATCCAAAAGGACAGCAGGCGCTGCGTAATCTGAGCCAGTTGCTGGCGGATAACACCGATGTCAGCATTATGGTGGAAGGTCATACAGATAATGTGCCTATGAGAGGATCAGGAGATGTAAAGGATAACTGGGATCTTAGTGTTATGAGAGCAACTGCGGTAACAAAAATTCTGACTCAGAATCCAAGGCTCAGTCCTGAAAGAGTCATTTCAGCAGGACGTAGCGAATATGTACCGCTAGTTGATGAACCAACTGCTGAAGCCAGGCAGATGAACCGCAGAACAGAAATTATTTTAACACCAAGGCTCGACGAATTGCTTGAGATGATTGAAATGAACTAGGTGTTTCCCATTCTTATTTTTGTTTTGCAAACAGGCTGATCTGTACCAGTCCATCCAGTGTAAGCATTGGGTCTACCTCATTAATATATTTGGAAAAAGGAGCAATAACAGAGCTGAGCCCACCTGTGGCAATAACTGAAAGCTTTTCTTCCAGTTCTGTCTCGGTGCGTTCGATAATGGAATCAACAAGGCCGCTGAACCCATATACAATGCCAGCCTGTATTGCCTGAATGGTGTTTAATCCCAGAACTGATGGAGGTGCTGCCAGGTGCACAAACGGCAACTGAGCCGTTTTCCCTGCCAGTGCTGAAACTGCAGTTTGCAAACCTGGAGCAATAGCCACTCCTTTTATTTCGGCATTTTTCCCAATGGTAGTAAAAGTAAGGGCTGTTCCAAAATCTATGACAATTGTATTCTCACCATATTTCACATATGCTGCTACTGCGTTTGCAACAAGGTCACTGCCAATCTCGTAAGGGTTCAGTATTTTTACTGGAAGGCGGGGATATATGTCAGGGTTAACTACCGTTATCCCTGCCAGGCTGAATAACCCGCTGAACATTTCACTGAATGACCGTACAAGTGACGGAACAACGCTGCTTAAAATGATGCGGTCCACTTTTGATTCATTGATTCCTGCTGCCATAAAAAGTGAACGGAAGATAACCTCGTACTCATCTGCTGTTTTTAATGGATCGGTTTGTATCCTCCAGTTGTTTTTCCATTCACCTTCATCATGGATACCAAAAACGATATGGGTATTGCCAATGTCTGTTGCCAGTAACATATTGATAATTTTTAAGCCAAAAGATAAAGGTTTTATGTGGAGCATGAATAATGGCAGGTTAAAAAAATTGCTTTTTTATTGATTTCACCACTTCCGCTTCTCAGTGTTAAAAAAATTATAATTTTACACTATCGTAATTAGAAATGAAAACTTATAGATATGGCAAGTATCAGAACGCTCAAAAAGGACATCGATATGCTGATGTCAATGGTATTGAATGATTGTTTTTACATAGTGGAATATAATCCCAGGGTCGATACTGCTGCCGTGATGAAAATAGCTGAGGGCATTATAGAAAAACATCGTGAATACCGGCTCAGGATAAACCATCCCGATGGAAAGGACAATCCGAAACTGGTAAAGAAATATTATGCCGAACTTTCTGAAGAGGCACTTGAAACTGCTGATTCAGCATTTAAAGCTTTGTCGGAAGAGGTAAAAAAAGCAGGTGATTCAAAAGAATAGATGGGTATAACACCAGGATTTATATTGATTTTTTGCTCATCATGCCTGTTTCCAGTTCATTAGCCCGCTTACTCAGGATTTTAAAATCCAGATAATCTGCCATTGATTTTATATCCTGTAAAAGGATTGCCGCTGATTTGTTTTTTTTCCTGTAAATATGGAACTCAGCTTTGATGAGGTCTGTATTTAGCTGCATATATTTTCTCAGGTGCACTGGGAATTGAATATCTTTATGCTGACGGTATAATTCAAGTGCCCCTGCAGGATTTTCGGTATGCAGATGTGCCCTGGCCCGGCAGAGCTTGTAATATTGCCAGTAGCATGACCGATCAGGATCTGAGGGGAAATAATTTGAATCAACATGTTCTGATAGAGAATGGATACATTGATACTGGTTACATATATTTAAATAGATAAGAACCGTCAATTCAAAATATGGAATCGAATTAACCTTCTGAATCGATTTTTCCCTTAAACTTTTCGATGCAATTAAAATCTTTGACAGAAGATCGTCGCAGTTTTCCCGGGCAAAGTAAGTTTTGGATATAAATGCCATGGAAAAATAATTACGAATGGCAACCGGATCAGTCAGTTCTTCCGGATTTATATTTTGAACTTTTTCCCATTCATTTTTACAGCTGTCTTTATCATGAATACAAAATCCTTTAATAAATACAATAAAGGAAGCGATTACCTTACCATTCAGCGACGGATTATTTTTATGGTATAAACTTAATGTATCGAGAGGAAAATCCTTCAGGTTATCCATATCAAATAATTCTTCGTAGAACTGCATCCTTCCGGTATGTGACTCTGCCAGCCAGGGCAACAAAACCTCACGGGAAGATTTATCATTTCGAAGGCAGGTTATGAGGGTTTCAAGTACTGGTGGATTGTACTCCCTGATATTTGCATGACCAAAGACTCCTGAATCCTGGACCAATAGTTCCTCCAATTTGTATATATGTTTTGCGAGATTATAATCTTTCAAAGCAAAAGCATATTTGATCAGACCTGAAACTACACCCGATTTTGAGGCAGGATTGCTGTTATATTGATGAAGGGATTTTTTTATGAAAGTAAGATCTGGCGTACTATCTTGTGTTATATACCGGAGAAGGAGGTGCTCAAATATCCGTTTATTGGAGAATCGAACTTTTATCCGGACATCAAAAGAATTGTTTGTTTCAAAAGATTCATAAAGCACACCTGAAGCTAACAACTCATTATATGCAATCAGGCAATTTGGTTCTTCTATAAGTAAATCCTTTTCAGCAAAATCTGTTTCTACAGCCAACCGGCACAGTCGAAAGAACGTTTTTACCAACATTTGTTTCTCTGTTGTGTATGGTGGAGAATAAATAATTTTCTGAATCAGGAAGTCGAGGTAACTTAATTCTGAAAATCCTTGTAATGAATATTGATCTTTTGTTATGTTAAAAAAATGTGGATTGCATATTAACTCAATTATATCAGGACATTTGAGAATACAATAATTATAGAAATTGTCATCAATTGATTTTAAAAGTACTTTTAGTTCTTTATGATTATAAAGCGGAACATTTATAGCTTTAAGATGATTATGACTAAAAAAATGAACATGATACCATAGATCAGCCAGTAAAGGGTTATGAACGATATGTGATTCAAATGGATCCAGATTCTCAGGCCTGCAGGTAAATATCATTTTGAAATTGGGATTGTCCTTATTCATCAACAGGATTTGCATAATGTTCCTGACAAAGTTGTGGTATCTGTCTTTTTTCAGAAAAACTTCATCAATGTCATCAATAACAATGATATACCGCTTTGTTTCCCCAACCATTCTGCTTTTCATAAATAATCCCGGACAATCATTTAAATTAAAATCAATCAACTGATCGAGTATGGCAGAATGTTGAGACATGTTGTATATGGCAAAATAAATTCCGCCATCTATAAGGCATACTTTATTGTGGCTATAACTTGCAGCAGAACGATGATTGCCGAACCACTGCATCAGAATGGAGGATTTTCCATATCCCTTGGGAGCTACAAGCATGGTGGCAGGTCTTTCAGAATGTAAAAAATTTTCCAGATAGCGGGTTGCAAATGCCCTTTTGATAAATTTCCTGCTATCGTATCCTGTTTTTTGATGAATCAAATGAAGACTGTTTTCAGTGATTTGATCAATGCTGTCATTCATTGAATGAGTATATTCTTCCTGAATCAATTCTGATTCGCGGGTCAGGTAAAGATTCCAGTTGTCGAAACCTGCGTAATGTGCAAATGTGTCCAGGGTATATCTGGAAGGTTTAAAAGATGATTGAATGATGCCAAAGGCTCTTTTGACAGTGGATACGCTCAACCTTTTACCAGTTGATTTAAAGATAGTTTCTGCAAGAAGCTGGCACTGTTTTGAATATTTAATCTCATTGCCGAACTTTCTTTCTACATCTTTTTTCAGGTGGTTAAATGTATTCTCACTTTTCACTCTTTTTATGATTGTACTCCGTTTCTAAACTTGTATGAACTGTTGTTTCCTGAGGTGGTTTTTTTTATTTGTACTAATATTTTTCAGAACATGGAAAATGGAGAGTTCCTAACCTTTAACTAATAGTAAGTTAAGAAAAAATTATCATCTTTTTGTCCGTTTGATCTGGTTCAATGAAAAAAAATGAATAAAATGAACAGGATAATGATTTAAATATTACTGTACTAACAGTTTATTGTTAATATCTTTGCAGTCTTTAATGAAAATTAAACTTCTGCAAAAACAAAAAGCCGGACGAATGTGTTTGAATGATGAAGAAGGAACAATTTTATACAGAAGAAAGGAAAATCAGCATGAATTATCAATCAAAAAAAAACCTTGGTTTTTATAATGCGGATTATAAAACCCCACAAAAATCAAATAACCGTTCTTTTGAAAAAGGTTATGCAAAAAGCTCAGGAGCAGCGAACGATATAGTTGATTTCAGATTTATTGTTCCCTGGCAGATGCATTGATTTTATATTCAGTTAACCGGGGCATTAAGATTTGCCTGTAGGGATGTATGTTCTGTGTAGCACATGGAGTGGGTAGAGTATGTCTTTTTTTTTTCTTATAACTTAACCTGAATCGGATGAAGTGAATACGGATTAAATTTTTTATTGCATGAAACCCTCATTTGAAATTTGAATATGAAGTCAATTTTTCTGAGCACAAAAATACACTTGCCTGTCACATACCAGAAACAGCATTTTTCTGAAATAAACCCGGAGTACAAATTTTTCCATATTGAACAGACTCGGAAATATATTGAAAATGTTTCAAAGAACAACCTGTTGCCTTTTTTGGCTGCAGTTAAGAACCTGTCGAACCAGTTTGGCGCAAAATTCAGGATGGGTATGTCTCTTTCAGGAATTTCAATTAAGCTGCTTGAAGAATACGCACCGATTGTAATTGGTGAGATAAAGAAACTTTCAGATATTGGCTGCATTGATTTTTTTGCAGAGCCATGGTCGCATTCCCTTCTTCCTTTTTTCGACAGAAAGGAGCTGGTATTGCAAACAGATTCACATAGAAAAGTCATACATTCGACATTCAAAAAAGAGCCATTGGCATTTGTTTCCCATTCGCCTTTCCAGTCTGATGGATTTATGAATTTTGTTAATGATACAGGATATCATACTCTGTTTACCTACTCCAACCATGCCACTGAAAAAACCTTGCACCTGCGAATCAATGGGAGCAGCAATCATCCAAAGGCAGTATTTTATATACATCATGCACTTAGTGAAAAGTTGCAAAAGTTTTCTGTTTCTCTTAATGGTGAAAGTGAAGTCAGGGCACTGACGCCATTTGTCAGGTATTCCAGGAAACATGCATCTCTGGTAAAGCCGCTTATCTTGATTTTTGATCCTGTAAAAAAGAACCTTACCAATTTTACCAATTGGGAAATACTTATTTCCGGGTTGCTGAAGAAGGCAGGCGGATCATTTTATTCACTTTCTGATCTGGCTGATATATCAAATTATTTTGCTGTTGAGAATAATTTCTCCACTGAAATGCTTAGCCATTTTAAGCTTCCTAACTATTGGATGAAGAACAATATGCAAAAGGAGGCTTTCAAGCAGTTTCAGGTTATTTTTGAATTGGTCAGAAAAGGGGAGCATCCATATCTGACAGAGGCCTGGAATTTTCTGCAGGATATTAACAACTTCTTTTATATGAGCGATTCATTTCTAATAGATGGATTTGCAAACGAACATTTTAGTCCCTTCAAAAGCCCGCATGAAGCTTTTACAAATTATATGAATGCGGCCAGCAGGTTCTGGCATATGGACAGGAATACCAGAAAGCAGCAATTGACCAGCAGCCGGTCATTCTACGCTTCTTCAAATTAATTTTATATATATCTCCCTGTCACTCACTCATTAACTGAAGGAACTTTCTTCTGTTTTGCTTTTAAAAACGGATGAAGTTCCTTCCTGTTTTCCGGATAGGACACCCATTTTAGAAAAAGCTGTTAATAGTTTCCATAATTTGTTCCTGAACCGGATTGTTCTTCAATAAAATCCGTTGGATATTCCCATTTAAATATTGAAAAACGACCTCATGCATTTTATTGATTTGTTTTATTGCTTGATTCACAGAAATTCCTGTTCTTTTTTCATTTAATGCTCTATCAAACTCTTTGTAAAGAAGATATGAAACAAATGATATGCATATGTGTGCCTCAATCCGTTCTTTTAATCGATGATATATAGGCCTGATCTTTAAGTCTGTTTTTGAAATTCTGAATGCTTTTTCTATCATCCATAAGTTGTTGTAATTTTCAATAACTTCTTTTCCTGTAAGGTTGGTATTGGTCAAATATCCTTTCAGCCCATCCCACTTCTGATCATTTTCAAACTTCTGATAATCGATCTTTATCTTTATTTCACCTTCCAGTTTGAGATATTTATTATAACCTCTGTTGTTAATGTTACTCTTTGTAAGACGACCTGCCTTGAGGCTTTTTTCGAGGCGTTTTAACCCCTTTTCCCGATTGTGGGCATCTTTCTTTGCCCTTTGCTGCGAGTAACTGATAAATAATGTTGTATTATCTTCTTTTATGATCTTTTCAATTTGTCCATCTGTTAAATCGAATGATCGGATATACTTCTTAATGTTTGCAGATTCATTTTTGATCCTTGCCCCCAAAATAAAACAGTATTGCTTTTCTTTTAAAGCTGTGATATTGTCCGATGACAATAATCCTGCATCAGCCACCACAATCGGCTTCTGGAGGTTAAACCGTTTTTCAAATCGTTCTAAAACAGGAATTAACGTATGTCCTTCGTAAATACTACCCTCAAAAACATCATACCCTATGGGGTAGCCATTTTTTCCGACCAGTAGGCCAAGGTATATTTGAGGGTTCTGATGTTTTCCTTCCTTTGAAAATCCTGTTACTCTAAATTCATCCCCTTGATCACTTTCAAAATAAATGGTGGTCATATCATAAAAGACAACCCCTATTTTCCCACCCAATACTTTCCTGGTATAATTAAAACTAATCTCTTCTACTTTCGATTTATATTTTGTCTGCAGCCGGTCCATGAAATAGTAAATCCTGTCTTCGGAGATGCATTCCCTGCTGTTCTCTAGCAGGTATTTAGATAATTGTAGTTTGCTGCCAGGATGGGTTATCCTGGATATGCATAAATCCTTAAACAAGGAATCATTAATCACGGAAAAACCAATGTGGTGAAAAATCTTGCCAAAGACAAGTTCTGGTCCTACTACCCGGATATTGTCATTGCTTAATTGACCAATTTCTGGAGGATTGATATCATCAAACAGGGTTGAGCCGAAAAGACGGGGAAGTTCATATAAACCCTGCTGGAATAAACGGTTTATCTCATCAGGATCACAGGAGGAACCAATGGTTTTTATAACCTTATTACTCCGATTAATCTTTTTGATTATCTGGATACTTGTACTGCCACTTCTATTCTTCTTCTTTCGGACAAACATGCTCTAAATATACCACGAGACACCCATTTTTCAAAAAGAAAATTTATAAGTAACTGTTTGTGTGACATATAAGTATTTTTCCTAAAATCTATCCGGAAAACAGGAAAAAAGACCAGGTGAGCGCAGCGAACAGGCTTTTGGAGTTTGGATTCCACCACCCAGGGATTCACCATCAATGTAAATCCATTAACAATAACCTGAGCTTGCTCAAAGATCTGTGATATTTAATTTATAATCTCCTCAATTTTTCAATTTCCCTCTTTTTTTCCATACAAATCCGGCAACTCATCTTCAAAAAGCACATAAGGATGATTTTTAAATTCAATAAAATTACCGGCACTTACCTGTCCCGGGAACGGGGCATAATAATGATCACGTTTTTCCCTTTCAACATTTGCATTCCTCCATACAAGGAACCAGGAAATCCGCCGGGTGTATTCATTGTGCAGAATCGACGACAGCATGATGTCGGTCCACCAGCGTGGATCAGGTATGGTTTCAAGTCCGGTTTCAGTGAGGGCTGCAATTTTACCTTTGGAGTCGGCAATTTTCACAGTATACTCCAGGCTGCGCC
>JAEYNZ010000042.1 GCA_023412195.1 Bacteroidota bacterium | reverse complement strand
ATACTATAAATCTTGATACCAATAAAAAATTCCTACTTCAGCCTGTACATTTTTCCGGGCAGAGCGACCACAAGATTCTTAAATTCCATATTCAGCAGCAATGCAGAAACTTTGCTGCCGGGAACTTTCAGTTCCGATGAGATCTGGTCAATAAAAAGCTCACCCTCTTTCTGGAGCAGTTCCACCATTTTTTCTTCTTCAGGGGTTAAATCAATAAAAAGGGATGGCTGGACGGCTTTTTCATTTCCGTCAGATTCCCAGCCCATGAAATATTCGAGGTCATCAATTCCCTGTATCAGATTTGCCCCATTCATCCTGATCAGCTGGTTGCAGCCTTTCGACCAGGGATCATCGACCCTTCCGGGGAAGGCGAATACATCGCGGTTATATGAAGAGGCAATTTCAGCAGTGATCAGTGCCCCACCCTTTTCAGCCGATTCAACCACGATGGTTGCATCGGAGAGTCCGGCAATTATGCGGTTGCGGCGTATAAAATTGGGCGGGTCAATTTTGGTTTCACTGGGGAAATCAGTAAGAAGGCCCCCATAAGATATCATTTTCCGGGCTATATCGGAATGAAGCGAAGGATAGATCTGGTCGAGGCCATGCCCTATAACACCAAGAGTAGGAATATGATGCTTCAGCGACAGCTTATGGGCACATATGTCAATTCCGTATGCCAACCCGCTGACTACAAGTACCGGGTGTTTCCTTTCGGAAAAAGCACCTATCAGCTGTTCACACAGCATTTTACCATAGTTTGTTGCATTTCGCGTACCCACAATGCTAACAATCCGTTGTTCATCGAGATTGGCATTGCCTTTAAAATAAACAAGAAGGGGTGCATCACTGCAGGATTTCAGTCTTCGTGGGTAGTTTTTATCGGAGTAAAACCTCACATCTATCTGATGTTTTGAAATAAATGCCAGCTCTTTTTCTGCTTTGCTGAATATCTTGTTGTTCCTGATCTTTTTTGCGATAACTTCGCCTATTCCCGGTATTTTAATCAGCGACTGATATGATTCGGTAAAAACTTTCTCAGCACTTCCGGTATATGCTATAAGGTTCCGGGCAAGAATTCCACCAATACCAGGAACCATAGAAAGTGCTATTTTATGTAGAAGTTCATTGTCCATAAGCGGGTTAAAAAAGTTAAATTCCCATTATCCGGAGCAGGATGCCCTGCATCTTCAACCGCTCCTGTTTAGGAAGGGCAGTAAGACTGACAGAGGGATATTCGGCAATACCACGTTTAGTTTTTACCACCAGGGTCAAATCAGACATTTTCCCGAATAAGGAATCCTGAAATTGAGCATTATACAGCATATTTTGCGGAAACTCAATGGAATTAAAACTTGTACTGCCTAACCTGACGGCCTTGTAATACCGTAACAAAATCTTATTGTCTTCATCATGGAATTCAATGTACTGGTAATCTGCCACCTGGAAAAACAGGAACCATAATGCAAATACCCCCACAAGGGCAAGAGCATAAAGAATTAAATCGAACAGGAACAGGAGCAGTGCTGTCAGGGCAATTACAACACTTACAAGAAAGAACAGCCGTTTCAGGAAGTTGGTTTGTTTTTTATTCGTTATGGTCATTCAATTTAAAATTTGGTGTAAAAACAAAGGGTACACAAAGCATGCAAAATCCCCTCAAGCAAATTTATTTTAACTTTACTGCAATTTAGCAGCTAAGTATGGGAAAATCAAAAATTTATTCAAAAATAATTTTCAGTAATTCACCGCTAACCGATCTGGAAGAATGGTTAAAAGGATATGATAGTGAAAAAATCTATCTGGCAACAGAAGAAAAGGTTGACAGCCTGTGGTCTTTGCTGATCAATGAAATTGTTGAAAAGCATGCTATCCGCAAAATTGTCCTTCCTTCCGGAGAGGAGAATAAAAAGCTGGAATCGGTTGCAAAGCTGTGGGAGTTTCTTTCGAAAAATGAAGCCAACCGGAAATCATTACTGATCAACATCGGTGGCGGAATGCTTACGGACCTGGCAGGTTTCGCAGCATCAACATTCAAACGGGGGATTGATTTTCTGAATGTGCCCACTACATTGCTTTCACAGGTTGATGCTTCGGTGGGCGGTAAAACAGGCATTAACTTCAACGGGCTTAAAAATGAGATAGGTACATTTAAGGAACCGGAGGCCGTGTTTATACATACCGGCTTTCTAAAGACCATTGGCCGTGATAATTTTCTGTCAGGCTTTGCTGAAATGATCAAACATGGACTAATCCATAATACCAGCCACCTTGAGGAACTTAAAAATTTTGACCTGGATCACATCGATTACAATAAACTTGAAGAAATTATAGAACATTCGGTTGATGTAAAGGCATACTTTGTAAGCCATGATCCGACAGAACAAAATATCAGGAAAGCCTTAAACTTTGGACATACGGCAGGCCATGCATTTGAAAGCCTGGCCATGGAGCAGGGAAGGCCTGTGCTGCACGGTTATGCTGTTGCATGGGGAATGATAACCGAACTGTACCTGTCGGTAAAGAACACCGGTTTTTCAGATACAGAATGCAACGGGCTGACCAGTTGGCTGATTGACATATATGGAAAGTTTGAAATCAGGGAGCAGGATTATGAGCGCCTTTTCATGTTAATGACCCATGATAAAAAGAATGAATCGGGAAGGATCAATTTCACCCTGCTTGAAAAGCCGGGACATATGAAGATCAACCAGCACTGCACCAGAGAAATGATCTATGATGCACTAAAGTATTACAGGGATATATGATACTTATCTGATGTTAACCTGATGAGCTTTTTACGTTGCAGTACTTCATAGAATTACATTAAGAGATTTTTACGTAATGTCCATAGTATTAAAAATAAGCTTCCATTTTTATGAAATATAAAGTAACATCCACAAAAAAAACCATAAGCGGCCGCATCAGGCTACCCTCATCGAAAAGCATCAGCAACAGGGTACTGATTATCAATGCCCTTTGTTTTAACCCCTACCCTCTCCTGAATCTTTCTGATTCCGATGACACACTGGTACTTCAGGAAGCATTAACTTCAAACGACAACAGGTTTGATGTGGGACATGCAGGTACAGCTATGCGCTTTTTAACAGCATTTCTGTCGAAAATAGCAGGAGAATGGGAAGTAACAGGATCCGAAAGAATGAAGCAACGTCCGATCGGAATTCTTGCAGATGCATTGAACAAGCTGGGAGCCAGGATAGATTATATGGGTCAGGAAGGTTTTCCCCCGCTGAAGATATACGGTTCACATTTAAAAGGCACTTTATTGGAACTGGATGGAAGCATTTCAAGCCAGTACATCTCGGCTTTGCTTATGATAGCACCCACCATTGAAAACGGGCTCACCCTGAAACTCACCGGGGATGTCACTTCCCGTCCCTATATAGAACTGACCCTGGAACTGATGCAGCAATTTGGCATTCAATATGCATGGGAAGGCAATGTCATTTCTGTGCCTGAGCAAAATTATATGCCTATGGAGTTTACAGTAGAGGCCGACTGGTCGGGGGCATCATACTGGTATGAAATTATGGCCCTGGCAGAAAAAGGTGAATTGCTACTTGAAAACCTCAGGCTCTGCAGCCAGCAGGGAGATGCACTGATAGCCGGCTGGTTTGAACAGTTTGGAGTGCAGTCGGTGCAAACGGCGGAAGGTGTGTTAGTCACCAAAGTGGCTTCTGTTCAACCTAAAAAGCTGGAAACAGACTTCATAGAAAACCCGGATGTGGCTCAGACAATGGCCTGTTTATGTGTAGCAGGGAAAATACCGTTTCATTTTACAGGGTTAAAGACACTGAAAATAAAGGAAACCGACCGAATTGCCGCCCTGCAGAATGAACTGAAAAAATTTGGAGCTCATGTATGGGAACCGGCAGAAGGGGAACTGTCATGGAATGGGGAGCAGGATATTTCCAAACGGGAAATTTCACCTGTTATCAATACCTATCATGATCACCGTATGGCGCTGGCATTTGCTCCTATGGCACTTTCGGGATACAAACCCGTAATAAATGATCCTATGGTTGTGACCAAATCTTACCCGGGATTCTGGGAAGATCTGAAGAAAACAGGATTTAAAGTTTCAGAAGAAGCCTGAATGCTTCTTCTGAAACCTTTTTTATATAACAAAAAGCTTAATTACATCACCCCCGGCCGAACCTGTGTGTATTTCCTGTGACCTCGATTCTCCATTGATATCTGCAAATTCAAACCTGTAGGTTTTATCTTTTTTAAGCCTGAACTTCAGAAATTTATTTAAATCATCGGTGGGTTGTGGTGTATATCCAAAGTCAACCTGCTCCTCACCTTCCCACACAGTAACTTTCTGAGAAATTCTTCCCTGTGCCCCCTGTTCAGTCTGATCTTTATACAGAACCACATCAACCAGCAGTTCATCTTCATTCAGTTCGCTTCCTGCCAGTTGTTCCTGGTATAACCGTATGTAGCGGTCAGTAACATTCACCGCATGAACATCCTTTGAGTTTCTTTTCCAGATTAACGGATAGCTGGTTTCTGCAGGTTTAAATGAAGCTGCATATATCCAGTGGACAGGTTTTTGCGGATCGGCCTTGCCTGCATCGGCAAGGAACCAGCTTTTATTCAGGGCATCGGGATAGTACTCGGTAAAGTACCATTCTCCGTCTATCCACACCTCTACCCAGCTGTGGTTACCGCGCATATTCGTCCACATAGGCGTACCCGCAATGCGGGCAGGGATTCCCACAGAACGGAATGCATCAATTAACAGAAAAGACAAACCTGTGCATGTGGCCATTTTTTCTTCTATCGCCTGAAAAGGGCTTATGTTAACGGCACTGCGCTTTGTATTGTATTCCACCCCTAAAACCTCCATGATGTTCAGGTTAACAGAATCAACAGCTTCATACATGTTGCTGCAGTTCTGTACCAGGGGAGCAAAGCGGTTATAGAAATCACTTCTCCAGTTATCGCGCTTTTCATCCAGGCTGAAGTAGGGCAGCACCTCATTCAAAAAAACAGAATCGGGCAGGCTTTTACACCAGGAGAATTCTTCCCTTGCCCTGAAAGCTCCGTTGATCTGATCGATGATGAATTCAGAGGATAGCGTCTGTAAATCATTAACAGGCATATATGCAATCAAAAAAGCAGCAGCTTCCTTTTGTTTCCTGGTAACCGATTGTAATACTTTTTCAAGTTCACCTGCATTCTCACCGGCTTTTAAAAAAGCAGAATCGAGCAATACGTGGTAAGTGGCAGGCGTACCATAATATTCACCCTGGCAGGATGTAATAAGGATACCTGCCATCAAGATCCCAAACAACAATTTTTTCATATAATTTCTACAGCTTAATAAATATTCTCTTCCGGTACAATATCAAAGCGGGGATATAATTGAAACAGATAAAGAGCACAGCAAAGATAAGGCTACCCAGTTTCAGGCTCCAGCCAAGATTCTCGAACATTCTCATGAAATGAACGTTGAGGCTGCTTCCGAAATATTTGATATTGTAAAAAAATTGTCCCCAAACATCAGCCAAAACATAGACTGCAATCGCATTTGAACCGAATACGATACCAGGCTTAATATAACGGTCGTGCCCACGCATATCCACAAAGAACATGCTGATTGAAAGAACCATTGCTGCAAGCCCTGATGTTACCAGCACAAAAGAGCTGGTCCAGATGTTCTTGTTTATGGGGAAAATATAATCCCACATGTAACCTGTCGCAAAAGCAAAAAATCCGAATGAGAACAGGTAAATAATTTTTCGTTCTGCTGAAAGTTTACTTAAAATAATATGGCCTGCGAGCAATCCGGTAATACCCGATGCAATGGCAGGCATAGTACTGAACAAACCTTCGGGATCCCAGGTTTTTTGCCACATATACCCGGGCAGCAATTTGTTGTCGATCCAGGCTGCAAGGTTGGCACCCGGTTCCAGCATGGGCTGCCCATATCCCGGAGTTGGAATCAGCACCATGGCCAGCCAGTAACCAATCAGGATGACTGCAGCAACAATTGCCTGGGTTTTCCATTTAGTATTTAAGAAAAGCAAAGCTGTAAACAGGAATACAACAGCTATGCGCTGCAGCACTCCTGCATAGCGGACATTCTCCAGGTCGAACTTGGGAAAAAGCCAAAGCAGGATACCAACAGCAAATATTTTTAATGACCGGATAACAATCTTCCTGTACATGGGAGATTTTGGCACTCCGGCTTTTAAACGTTTTGAATAGGCAAGTGCTATTGAAACACCCACAATGAAAATGAAAAATGGAAATATAAGATCGGTGGGGGTTATTCCATGCCAGTCGACATGTAACAAAGGAGCATATACATGGCTCCAGCTTCCTGGAAAATTTACCATGATCATGGCAGCAATTGTAAAACCACGGAATGCATCAAGGGAAACAAGCCTTTTTATTTCAGTCATTTTTATTTAAGGTTTATGAAAATAATTGTATGAATTTATTATCTTCCTTAAAAATTTAAAATGTCAAACTTATATAAAATGTCGAATATGAAAAATAAAGTTATTGCATTTTCACTGGCATTATTCATTTTTTCGGGTTGCATCCGGGAGGCATCTACTCCGGGAGAGATAAATCTTCGCTGGGAGCTTGTAAGCAATGATTATGCTGATGAACCTAAAGCCAAGGCAAGATTTACCATTGAAAATAATGGCAGGGTGGCATTAACAGATGAAAACTGGGCACTGTATTTTAACCAGATGTCCCGTACTCCGCTATCGGCTGATAATAATACTGAAATACAATTCATCAGCGGCGACTGGTTTGTTATGAAACCCACAGCAGGCTTCAGTTTAGACCCAGGTGATTCCATTACTGTGACTACTGAACACTCTGACTGGATCATAAAAGAGACAGATGCTCCTCTTGGGCCCTATTTCGTATTTTACGACAGCCAGGGAAATGAAGCAGATGTTGTTCCTGTGACAAATTATAACATACGCCCTTTTAAGCCCGAACATGCTTTACGCCATAAAAGGGATCATGAACCTGTTCCTTCAGCAGAAGCAAATTACAAGGAATATTCTGGATTGTCGCTCATCAGTAAAGAACAGCTTCTGCCTTTCATTCCATCGCCGGTAAGTTACAGGTCCACCGGAAGGAAAGTTGTATTCAGCGATATGGTAAGTATTGTATATGAGGAGGAGCTTGAAAACGAAGCGAAATATTTTTCAGACCTTCTTGCAAAATTAACAGGAGAGCAGCCTCAGATGTCAGAAGGTACCGCACCTGCACCAAACACAGTATTTCTAGGAACAGAAAAGATGTCGGTCATGGGCAAAACAAGTGAAGCTTACAGGCTTGAAATAAAGCCCGATCAGTCGGTGGTTATCAAAGGGAGTGATCCTGCAGGAGTCATGTACGGATTACAAAGCCTGATTGCCATGTTACCGGTTGAAATATTCAGGGGAGTAAGCACTGAAGTTGCACTTGATGAGGTAGTCATAGAAGATGCACCCCGTTTCCCTTATCGCGGCCTCCAGATTGATATTGCAAGAAATTTCCAGAACAAGGAAACGATGAAGAAAGTTATTGACATTCTTTCCTTTTACAAAGGCAATTACCTGGTGATATACCTGACTGAAGATGAGGGCTGGCGTCTTGAAATTGAAGGTTTGCCTGAGTTGACAGAAGTGGGAGCACAAAGAGGGCATACATCCAAAGAAGCCAATGCACTTCACCCTTCTTATGGCTCAGGTCCGTTTCCATATACTGAAGGCACTTATGGAAGCGGATTTTATAATAAAGAGGATTTCATCGAGCTGCTTCAGTATGCACAATCACGTCATGTAAATATAATTCCTGCTGTGAATTTTCCCGGTCATTCACGTGCAGCTATTAAAGCCATGGAAGCCCGTTACGAAAAGTATATGAAGGAAGGTGATGAAGAGAAAGCCAACGAATACAGGCTTATCGATCCTGAAGAAACATCGCAGTACCTGTCGGCACAATGGTATACAGACAACATAGTAAATGTTGCACGTGAGTCAACATACAGGTTTTACGAGAAAGTGGTTGATGTCATTGCAGGGATATATAAGGAAGCAGGCGTTGAACTGGAGTTTTTTCATACGGGAGGAGATGAAGTGCCTGAGGGTTCGTGGACAGAATCGCCTATGACTGCAGAGCTGATGAAAACCCTTCCGGGTGTAAAAGATCCCAGAAACCTGCAGGCCTATTTTTTTAGCCGTATAGTTCCAATGCTCAGAAACAAAAATCTGAAAATAGGCGGATGGGAGGAAGTGGCACTTTTAAAAGATTCGGATGGCAGCTATTACCCCAACCCTGAATTTGCAGGGAAGCAAGTTTATCCGTATGTATGGAACAACCAGGGGAACAATACAGACCTGGCATACCGGATGGCAAATGCAGGCTATCCTGTTATCTTATGCAATGTGTCAAATTTCTACTTTGACCTGGCATATAACAATGATCCGCGGGAGCCCGGACATTACTGGCCCGGATTTGTGAATACACGTGATGCATGGCAGGTTGCTCCTTTCAATGTGTTTTTTACTACCACCCATAGTTCGATGGGCAGACCTATAGATATAGAGAAGGAATATGCAGGACTGGAGCGGCTAAATCCGGGGGCGAAGTCTAATATTTATGGCGTACAGGCACAGATATGGAGTGAAACCATCAAGGGAGAAGATATGCTTGAGTATTCCCTGTTGCCCAAACTGATAGGGTATGCTGAGAGCGCATGGTCCCCTGAAAGAAGCTGGGAAACCATTGACAACCGTTTAAAGCGGGAAGAAGAAATGAATAAAGGATGGAATGCTTTTGCAAATACACTGGCACAAAGAGAACTTCCACGTTTGACCGGCATATTTGGGGGATATAATTACAGGGTTCCTGCTCCCGGCGCAAGGGTTGTCGATGGTGTGCTTGAGGCCAGTTCTGCCTATCCGGGGCTTACCATCAGATATACCACAGACGGATCGGAACCAGGAGCAGGTTCTGCCATTTACAGGGAACCTGTGCCTGTATCGGGTAAAGTTAAACTGAAGGCTTTTGATTCAGCAGGAAAATCAAGTCTTCCTGTTGAAACAGAATAAAGGTAATTATCTTTTATCCTTAAAGAATTCCTGTATCAGTTCGGCGCATTCGGTTTCAAGAACACCTCCCACAACCTCTGTTTTGGGATGAAGGGAATCCGGAGCAAATTTGCGGTATCCTCTTTTTGGATCGGATGCGCCGAATACGATCCTTTTAACCTGGGCCCAGCCCAAAGCACCGGCACACATGGCACAGGGTTCAAGGGTAATATATATGGTGCAGTCGTTAAGATATTTTCCACCAAGCAGATTGGCAGCAGCGGTTATAGCCTGCATTTCAGCATGAGCTGTTACATCATTCAGAGTTTCAGTTAAATTATGTGCACGTGCAATAATTTTATTGTTTGCCACTACAACAGCCCCAACCGGGATTTCTCCTTCTTCAAACGCCTGGACAGCTTCGGCAAAAGCTCTTTTCATAAAATATTCATCATCAAACGGGTCTATCATATATATCTGATTGAGGCGATGAAATTGCTAAAATCTTCTTATTTTCGCAACCAAATCTAAAAAAAGAATCATGTACAGAACTCATACTTGTGGTGAACTACGACTGGAACATGCAGGGCAACAGGTTAAACTGGCAGGCTGGGTTCAGCGTGTACGGGATTTGGGTGCTATGTCATTCATCGATCTACGCGACAGGTACGGTATTACACAGCTTGTAACCGATGAAAATACTTCTGCAGAAGTTAAGCAAATCCTTGAAAAAGTTGGCCGTGAGTATGTTGTACAGGCTATGGGAAATGTACGTGAACGCTCGAGTAAAAATAAAAATATCCCCACCGGTGATGTTGAAATATATCTTACAGAACTTAAGGTTTTAAGTCCTTCGGCAGTGCCCCCCTTTACCATTCAGGATGATACAGATGGCGGTGATGAGCTGCGCATGAAGTACCGTTATCTCGATTTACGAAGAAGCACCGTCAGAAAGAACCTGGAACTACGTGCCCAAATGGCTCATGCCGTCAGATTATACCTGAACGGCCAAGGGTTCATTGAAACAGAAACGCCTGTTTTAATCAAATCAACTCCGGAGGGTGCACGGGATTTTGTTGTTCCTTCCAGAATGAATCCCGGTGAGTTTTATGCCCTTCCACAATCGCCGCAGATATTTAAACAGCTGCTTATGGTAGCCGGATTCGATAAATACTACCAGATTGTTAAGTGCTTCAGGGATGAAGACCTGCGCGCTGACCGCCAGCCTGAGTTTACACAAATTGACTGTGAAATGTCATTTGTAGAACAGGAAGATGTACTGAACACCTTTGAAGGGCTTACAAAATATGTATTTAAGCAGGTGCTGCAGGTTGATCTGGATAACTTTCCACGAATGGCATACAGTGAAGCCATGGAAAATTATGGCTCCGACAAACCTGACATCAGGTTTGATATGCTGTTGAAAGATCTGACAAGCCAGGTGCAGGGGAAAGGCTTCCCGGTATTTGATTCCGCAGAATATGTAGGTGGGTTCTGTGCCAAAGGATGCGCAGGTTATACAAGAAAACAGACTGATGAACTGACGGAGTGGGTTAAAAGGCCTCAGATCGGATCAAAAGGGTTGGTTTTTGTAAAATATAACGAGGATGGAAGCATAAAATCATCCGTTGATAAATATTATCAGGCTGATGAATTAAGAGCATGGATAGAAATGCTTCAGGCAGAGCGGGGCGACCTGATTCTTATCCTTTCAGGTAATAAAAACCAAACGCTCAAAGCCCTTGGTGATTTGCGCAATGAGATGGGTAACAAGCTTGGTTTTCGGAATAAAGGTACCTTCAGACCACTGTGGGTGGTTGATTTTCCGCTTTTGGAATGGGATGAAGAAAGCCGTCGCTTTTTTGCGATGCACCATCCGTTTACCTCGCCCAAACCTGAAGATATTGCCATGCTGGACACAGACCCTGGTAAAGTCAGGGCCAATGCATATGATTTGGTTATAAACGGGGTTGAAATAGGTGGTGGATCAGTGCGTATCTTTGATTCAGAGCTTCAGGCAAAAATGTTTGATATATTAGGATTTACACCCGATCAAGCCAAAGCCCAGTTTGGATTCCTGATGAATGCCTTCAAATATGGAGCACCACCGCATGCCGGCATAGCTTTCGGCTTCGACCGGCTGGCATCCATGTTCGCAGGGTTAGATTCCATTCGCGATGTAATTGCATTTCCAAAAAACAATGCAGGCCGTGATGTAATGAATGATTCACCAGCGCCTGTTTCACAGGAACAGCTTGATGAACTTAACCTTCAACTGGTGTTGAAAGAAAAGAATAAAAAAGAAGTATAGTATTATGTCCATAATCCAGATCAGGGTTTTTTATTGTAACACTTAAAAGTGGTCTGATAAAAAACCTTTTTTTTGTATAAAAATTTAAACTTATGACGCAAAAAACCTTTCGTGACCAACTAACCTTTAAAAACACCATCCTTGGAATCCAGTTTCTTTTCGTAGCTTTTGGAGCCACAGTACTAGTGCCGCTGCTTGTTGGAATAGATCCATCTGTTGCTTTATTCACGGCAGGACTCGGCACTCTGATCTTTCACCTGATTACCGGAGGGAAAGTACCTGTATTCCTGGGAAGCAGTTTTGCATTTATTGCACCCATCATTGAAGCTACCCGGCTTTATGGCTGGCCAGGTACCCTTTCAGGAATTATTGTTGTGGGTCTGGTGTATGGGGTCGTTTCGGCGCTGGTTAAAGCACGGGGTATTAAATTTATAGAAAGGCTCTTCCCTGCTGTTGTGGTAGGCCCTGTAATCATGATTATCGGGCTTTCACTGGCCTCAGCGGCTGTTGATATGGCTAAAACAGACTGGTCACTGGCAGTCATCGCATTGTTCACAGCCATTTTGGTAGTAATATGGGGTAAGGGAATGGCCAAACTCATTCCGATTTTTATTGCCATTATTGTAGGTTATCTGGCAGCTGTTGTATGGGGCAAAGTAGATTACACTGCCATCAGGGAAGCTACATGGATTATGATTCCTCAATTCACAGTACCTCAGTTTCACTGGCAGGCTATACTGTACATGATACCGGTTGCCATAGCACCTATTATTGAGCACGTGGGTGATATGTATGCAATAGGGGGAGTGTGCAATAAAAACTTCATTGAAAAACCGGGGCTGCACCGGACTCTTTTGGGTGATGGAGTTGCAACAGCAGTAGCCGGCGCCTTCGGAGGTGTACCTAATACCACTTATTCGGAAGTGACAGGAGCCATTACACTCACTAAAATCACCAATCCTTTTGTATTGAGAATAGCAGCCATCACAGCCATTTTATTTGCCTTTGTCGGTAAGATTAGCGGGTTTCTTAAAACCATTCCTTCTTCTGTATTAGGAGGTATTATGCTGTTACTATTTGGCATGATTGCTTCAATTGGCATCAAATCGCTGGTCGAATCCAAAACAAATATGGCTGAAACCCGCAATCAGGTGATTGTTTCCATTATTCTGACTGTAGGTATCGGGGGAGCTATCATCAAGTACGGAACATTTTCACTTGCAGGAATAGGTCTGGCAGCACTGACTGGCATTATATTAAACCTGTTGCTGCCTCAAACTAAAAAAGAAAACTAATTGAAATAATCCCTGACAAGGTTTGAAACCCAGTCAGGGATTAAAATAAAGTCCTTCTGAGATTATTTCTCCGTAAGGTACTTCCAGAACCTGCGGGGCATGTGCTGGCGCTGTAACCGCAGGTTTTTGCGCTCTTTAATGCTGATATGTTCGAAGTATGACTTCCAGAGCGTCTGGTAGAAAGCATCTCCTTCATTTAATACATTTTCACTTACCTGCCCCGTTTTATTATTAATTTCCTGTGTAGTAAGAATTACCTCTTCAACTGTTTTCAGATTGTACCAGGCTCCGTAATTTCGTTTCAGATCGTACAACAGCCACTGCTGATCGGCAAACCGGCTTCGGAAGTGGCCAAGTACCAGTGGCAACACATCATATCGTGGTTCAATGCCACAAAAGTAAATGCCATCTTTAGTCTGCTGAAAACGAACAAACTGCATCATCATCATGGCTTCTTTCTTTACCTTCCGGGCAGCCTGTACAATGTGTAAAACATCATCGTCGCCAAAATCAGTTTCAACAGAAAGCTGGTTGTCAAACAGCCTCTGAGCAAACCTCAGGATTCTCATTTCAACTCCTTCTTCTTCTGAAAGAAAGGCATAGTACAATAACTGTTTATTTTTTGATGTAAGCTTTTGCCTGATCCCCTTCCATACTCTTTTGGCTTTTATGGAATCAGACACTATGGTTGCTGTCTCTGCAAACAAATTCTGTGAATGCTTTCCCTCTTCCAATACCGAATCAGGAAAACGTTTGCGGTTATACCCTTCAAAAATGCAGGTAAGAAGGCCTTCAAATGTACCATCGTAATTAAATACCACCATAAGGCAAAATTAACAACTGAAAAATTATAGAGTAAATATTTTCAGAATAAACTGGACCTGGGTATACTTCATTCTCCGTCCTCTGGAAATGACTTCTAACTGGGATTTACCACAGGTTAAACAAATAAATGATAAGGGTGTTGATTAAAAAAACGAACAGTCATATTAACCTTCAAACCATCAGTTGACAAATTATATATGGAAGCATTTAATCTAATATTGGGAATCCTCCTGCTATCTCTAACCTTCTACGATTTTTTTTACACCGCATTATCGGGAGGGGGTGCAGGCTTTATTACCAAATTCATCGCAGGCTCTGGCCATAAATTACTTTATTTTGGTGCAAAAATAACCGGACGCAAAATATATAGCCTAAGTGGCATGGTTGTCAACCTGGCTGTGCTGGCCACTTGGGTCATTCTGATCTGGCTGGGGCTGCATCTGGTTTTCTCATTTGATCCCGATGCAATAGTTAATGACAACGGACGGCCAGCTGACACCTGGGAGCGACTTTATTTTACTGGCTATGTCCTTTCTACCCTGGGACTTGGTAATTTCAAACCTGTTACTCCTGCCTTTGAAATGCTTACAAGCATCTTTTCTTTCTTCGGATTCGTATTTTTTACTTCCTCCATGACCTATCTCATCTCCGTTTCATCTGGTGTTATTCATAAACGCTCACTTGCACTGTCGATCCGGCATATGGGTAAGACACCCGAAGAAATGGTTTACCGGCTGCTAAACCAGGATGAATTTCTTTCCAGACTTAAACTTTCATCACTTCAGGAGAAGATTGAACGGCACTGCACAAATCTACAGGCTTATCCGGTGCTCCATTATTTTTCCAATCCTGAAAAAAATGATTCAATAAACCTGAACATTACTGCCCTGGATGAGACCATCAGTATTCTGTTCTACAGCAAAGAGGGAGAAAAACTTAAAAATACCATTACGCCCCTTAGAGCTTCTCTTACCTATTACCTGAAGCACGTTGAACAAAATTTTTCCCGCTCCCTTCAAAAACAGGAAGGACCCGATGTACATAAGTTACCCGGTTGGGATATCATCAGCAGCTCATTCGTCAGTGACCCAGAATTATTTCACAGAAGAAAAATACTTGGAGGTTTACTTAAAAAGGAGAATCTTAAATGGCAGGACGTTTACCGTATTAAAACTTCCACTTAAAGGAGCCTAATCAGCGTAAATTCTATTTTTGCATTTGCTTTGCAACAATGTTGCAAATGAAATGTTATTGCATATGCAAAAACAAGTATCAAATGGAACCAGAAAAAGTATTACACGAACATAACCTAAAACGCACCGGATGCCGTGAGGGGATAATTGCTGTTATCACAGAGGCCGGTCAGCCTCTTTCGGAAAATGAAATCAGGAACCGCCTCTCAGGTAATTTTGACAGAACTACTTTTTACCGTTCATTTAAAACCCTGCAGGAAAACGACATCCTTCACAGAATTGCTATCGGAAACCAGTTGGTTAAATATGCTATCGGCAGCCAGGATGTCAACAGGCAAAACCATGCACACTTTCATTGTACATCATGTAATGAAATAAGATGCTTAAATCCAGTTCCCATTGATACAGGGAACCTTCCTGAAAACTATGTTGTGCTGGAAACCGAAGTAATTCTTAAAGGTTTGTGTGCAAAATGCCGTTAAAGATTTTTCCTTATCAAGCAGTTGCCATCCTTGCATTATCTTTTCTGCTTTGGAGTAATCCGGCTGTAAGTCAGGAGAAATTTATTTTGTCAGGAAGAGTTACTGACAACAATGATCATGTTTTGCCGGGAGCTACAGTTACTCTATTTCCGCTCCGCAAGTCAACAGTTACAGACAGCGCAGGCAGGTATTCATTCCCAAAGCTTAACGTGGGCGAATATACAATTGAAGTTACATTTATAGGTTTTCAGAAATTTTCTGAAGCATTTTCCCTCCGTGAAAACCACATCATTGATATTCATTTAAATGATAGAATGCAGAGCTTGCAGGAAATTATTGTTGCCGATAATTATCCACTGCATAGAAGCAGGGAGGAATCCTTGAATGTTGAAGTAGTTAATGATGATTATCTGAAAAAGTTTCTGGGCGGGAGTCTGATGCAGTCACTGGAAAGGTTACCAGGGGTAAGTTCCATTGATATAGGGGCAGGCCAATCCAAACCTGTGATCCGCGGACTTGGATTCAACCGTGTAGTAGTGGTTGAAAATGGCATCAAGCATGAAGCCCAGCAATGGGGAGCAGATCATGGACTTGAAGTTGACCAGTTCGCATTCGACCGTATAGAGGTCATAAAAGGACCCTCTTCACTTAAATATGGTTCTGATGCCATTGGAGGAGTCATCGACCTGAAACAGGTTGAGATACCCCAAAAAAGATCTTTAGGAGGTAATATTGATCTGATCGGAAAAACCAATAATAAACTGGCAGGTACCTCTTCATTTTTCTCCGGAAGATGGGAAAAACTCTTTTTCACCTTCAGGGGCACCATTCTTGATTATGCCGATTACCGCATACCTGTCGATACCATTAACATCTATTCCTACAGATTACCTTTATATAAAAATCGATTACGGAACACGGCAGGACAGGAAAAGAACCTCCATTTCTCACTCGGATACCAAAGCAATGGAACAATCCACAGGTTATTTGTCAGCAATGTATCAACCCGTCAGGGATTCTTTGCCAATACTCACGGGCTGGAACCCAGGCGGGTAGATACAGGTTTACACGATCTGTCTGACAGGGATATTCACCTTCCATACCAGAACGTTAACCATTTTAAAATGATCAGCAGAAGTATTATTCAAAAGGAGGAATTTCGGGTACAGGCAGAACTTGGTTATCAGCATAATAACAGGCAGGAATGGAGCCCATATACCCGCCATGGCTTTATGCCACCTGTAATTCCTGCTGAACTGAATATTCCTGCAGAACTTGAACGCCAGTTTATAAAATCGGTGTATTCAACAAACCTGCAGGCAGGATTCAGAATTAATGATGCCACAGAGATCAACACAGGCATCAGTCTAGAATACATGGACAATGATATAAATGGCAGAGGCTTTATAATTCCGGCCTTTGAACAGACAAACGCAGGGGGTTTTCTGATGATGAAACACCGTTCCACAGAAAGAATATTATTGCAGGCCGGCATCCGCTTTGACCATGGAAGGCTCCGGACAAGCCGCTATGCCGACTGGTACACAACACCTGTAGAAACTGCAGGCAGCATCACCGACAGCCTGTTGCAAAGAGCTCCGGACCTTTCCCGCAATTTCTCAAGCACTACGTGGTCGGCTGGAATGAATTATCATGCAAATCATCTGACATTTAAACTAAATGCCGGCAAGAGTTTCAGGATGCCTGCGCCACAGGAACTTGCAGCCAATGGGGTAAATTATCACCGGTTCAGTTATGAAAAAGGGAATCCTGATCTTTCGCCTGAAACTTCTTACCAGCTCGATGCATCCCTTGAATATCATACTCGTAGATTTGCAATAGGAATAACACCTTTTGCCAATTATTTCCCCAACTACATATATCTCAACCCCGGATATGAACATGACCGCCTATATGGAAACGGCAACCAGGTGTTTACCTATACAGAGAGTCAGGTAATGCGGCTTGGGGGAGAACTCCATTCCCATTATGATATTGTCCCGCAACTCAAGGCAGGTCTTATACTCAATTATATTTGGTCGGAACAGCTTTCAGGCAGCAAAAAAGGTTTTACACTTCCTTTTTCTCCGCCTGCTTCGGCTTTGTTCCACCTGAAATTCGCTCCACGGGAGATACAACTGAAACCTTTCCCTTACGTGGCAGCAGATGTTAAAATGGTGGCTTCCCAATCCAGAATTGTACCGCCCGAAGAAAAAACACCTGGTTTTATTGTTATCAACCTTTCTGCAGGTTTTGAAATCAATATAAATCAGCAACCGGTCAGGTTAACTTTCCAGATGCAAAACCTGTCCAATAAAATCTATTTTAATCATACAAGCTATTACCGGCTGATAAATGTTCCTGAGCCCGGACGAAACGTAATTCTGGGGGTAAACATTCCATTTTAAATCTAAAAAACAGAATACAATTAAAATTAATAAATACAGAAATTTATATGAAAACGAAAATTCTGATGATGGCAATAGCAGCTTTAATTATTCTTGGATGCAATAAAGAAGATACCGATCTGGAAAAACCTGTCATAGATTTCTCAACTGAAGACAGCTTTCCCAACAACTGCGACACCCTGTGGCTGGGTGAAACCTTCACCTTCAGGACTACATTCACCGATAACAGGGAACTGGGCTCATATAGTATTGAGATCCATGAAAATTTCGACCACCACTCCCACTCTACCGAAGAAACTCCATGCGAGTTATTACCCGAAAAAGAACCTGTGAATCCATATGAGTTCCTTCAGGATTATATGATTCCGGACGGACTATCAGTATATGATACCAATAATATTATAGAAATACCAGATGGAAATAATGAAGGGCTTTTTGATGAGGGAGATTATGATGTATCTGTAAGTCTTACCGACAGGGAAGGATGGTCGGCTCAAAAAATCATCAGTGTGAAGTTGTTTAGAAGGTAACAGCCGGCAAATCCGGAACTTATTAATCAACTCCGTTCATTCCTATCATGAAGGCAACAACTATCATTGCTGCATAAATGAAGCCACCTATTATTCTGGGCATCAATTTGAACCGGGGTGATTTATACTTTATAGGAAAGATGAAGTAATTCAGTAATCCTCCTGCTATTCCTGCAGAAAGGACAAGGATAGCAGGCAGGATCATCCACCGCCCGGGAGTCACTTCATCTGAAAGAAAATAGACACCTGTTAATAATGCAAGCGCTATTAGTCCCCCATGCAATGCACTGCGACCCGGCGTAGCCAGATATTTCCTGTAAATTTTCATACTGTTTCTCATGCTGTAAAATTAACCTAAGGTTCGATACCTGATACGTTAACACGCATTTATCAGTTCTGTTTAAACCATGTGTTAAATAATAGCATCTTATTCGGGACTGGCAGCACCATAATCAAACACCACAGACAGAATGTATTTGTTTCTATAAAAAAAAGTTGCACTTAGCCATAAAAAAGGCTAAGTACAACTTTTCAGTTACCAGAACATTTATATTTATTCTGCCTTCGAAGTGGCAGGAACTTCACCTTTTCTGACCATGGTATACACAGAAACCACGAGTGCAACAGCCGCCAGTGCAAGGATACTCCAATGAGAAAATGTTGGATCGGCAGGAGGCCCTGAAGAATACACTTTTGCCTGCTTTGGCTTTTCTTCCCTTTCACCTTTCACAATCACTTTTGCCTCCATGTACGGATGCGGGGTACACATATAGGTATATTCACCAGGTTCATTCATGGTATGTTCAAAACTTTCGGCATGTGATAACAAATTGGAATAAAAAATCTCAGGACCGTTTTTCACTACCACATTGTGGATACCCGAAAATTCTCCTTCCATGAAAGTAAATACATCCTCATTTATCCATTTAATGGTAGTGCCAGGTGCCACCTGAACCACCTTCGGATAGTATGAATTGCCGATAATCCGAATTATTACTTCTTTAGTTTTACTGTCGTAAACTACCGGAACCTCTACATCATCTGATCCCAATCCGAAAGGTGTGATTGTCCTGACTGCCTTGGTACGCAAATCTTCCATTTCTGCCTCAGAATAAGCTATACCATCGGCAAGTACTTTTTTGGGAGAATCTGCACCTGCCTCACAGACCAGTAAACCCAAGGCTCCCCTGTCGGTTGAACCTACAGCGTGAGACAACATCAGGTAACTTCCCTCATCCGGCGGTATCCGGAACTCAATAACCCATGAATCGGACGGACCAGCCGTAACCGACTGCCCTCCTGTATACATGTTTTCAGGGTTACCCTGCCAGTAGGCATAATCCCAGACTATACCGACAATATGAAAAGTAGACACCAGATTCGGACCCACATTCAGAAAATTAATCCGCACATAATCGCCCGGCTTACCTACAATGGGCTCTTCAATATACCGGAATAGCTTACCATTGAATGCGGTATACATAGGTTTGCCCTGTCCGTCAACTGCATCTTTCCCGCTGGCATAGTATTCATGCTGTACAAGGAACAACTCGATATCCGGTTCTTTGTTCAGAATACGCTCCAGTTCAAATTTCTTCTTAGGCTCAACCATGATCATCCCATACTGTCCGAAAATAATATGCATGGGAATGGCATGACCACCAGGGGCACAATGATACATATAAACGCCAGGAGTATTTGCCTGGAAAATCACTGTGGCACTGTCCCCCGGCGCAATTTTGCCCAGGTATTTTGATGTCTGTGTATATGCAGCATGTATGGAAGCACCATGTGTGATATTGCCTTTGTTCACGATGGTAAACGACACAACATCCCCTTCATTCACTGTAAGTGTAGGCCCCGGAATTTTGTTATCAATGGTAAATCCTTTATATATTACTCCATTCCCAATATAGGTATCTCCTTCTTCCAGTGTGATCCGCAGATATTTATCTGGTTTTGTATTCTGAGGCACATAACTGGTTGCAGGTATGGGCAGATTGCTATCACGACGCATAATGTCAGTAAATTCCTGTCCCTGTGCCCCTATGGCTGCAACCGGTGATGGTGCTGATGGGGAAGGTAAGGCTTCAGGATGGTTAGATAGCATTTCGGTCAGTACTGAAGGTTTAATGTCAGCAACTGTCATGTTATTCATCGCCAACACATCGTTCACCCACTTCACGGGAGACTCGCCTTTTGCAGACTGTGCTGCAATTGCAGCCCTCATTTCCTTCGAAACAAGGCTGTTCATATTATCATCATCAAGAAGGCTTTGCAGAAAGGTCCTGTTACATGCTTCACAAGCATGGGCATCAGGAGCATGAAACAGAAGTATCATAGCAGTGATTACTGCTGTAACCCATCTGAAGAATAATTTTGTGTTCATACCATTATCATTTAGTCCTGCAAAGTTATAAAAATATATTAGTGGACAAAATGGTCCTTTAGTATTTTAGTAAAAATATTTTAAATAAAATGTTAAATTAAAAGAAATAGCTCACCCATGCCTGATGATGACTCCCGAATGAACATGTTTAAGGAGCTTAATATGAAATGAAGGATTGCATTATATACCTAATGCATTGAATGAAAGTAACTGTACAAACAATGCTATAGAATCGTCTTCAGGTTAGTGCCGTACTGAAGTTTCCGGGAGGGCCGGCTGCTGAGGTCCAAATAAACTGAGCTGTGTATCCATGGCCCGCTTTCTTTTTGATGCATTGTCCGACAACAGCAATCGTTTTAAGTTTTCCGGGGGTAAGTCAGTTCTCAGAATGAACGGCATTCCTGAATTCTTTATAAAATACCTTGCGCGTTTAAGTACCACTCCTATTTTCTTCAGGTGGTCGAATGTAAGTTTCCGGTGGCGTCTTGCCTGAATGATCTTTTGGGCCGACAACACCCCCACACCCGGTATCCGTAAAATCATTTCATAATCAGCCGTATTGACATCAACAGGAAAAAGATGCATATTCCTAAGTGCATATCCAAGCTTGGGATCCACATCCAGGTCAAGGTGAGGGTTATCTTCAGTCAGGATTTCTTCTGCCCTGAACCTGTAAAACCTCATGAGCCAGTCGCTTTGGTATAAACGGTTTTCCCTTACCAGCGGAGGGGTATTGATGGCAGGTAGCCTCTGATCATATGCGTTGACAGGAATATAACCCGAAAAATAAACTCTTTTGAGATTCTGAGCTTTGTACAGCTGCGACGAAAGCAGTATAATCTGCCTGTCGGTCTCCGGAGTCGCCCCTACAATCAGCTGCGTGCTTTGTCCGGCAGGCGCAAATTGCGGAGCCTTCCTGAATTTCTTCCGTTCTTCCTTACTGTGAATAATAGAATCCCTGATCTGTTTCATCGGGGTCATGATACCTGAAAAATTCTTTTCAGGGGCCAGTTTTAACAGATTTGGTTCAGTAGGAATTTCAATATTAACACTTAATCTGTCGGCAAATAAACCAGCCTGTTGCACCAGATCCTCACTTGCACCCGGGATAGCCTTCAAATGAATGTAGCCGTTAAAGTTCTCCTCCAGCCTGAGCTTCCGTGCCACATGAACCATTCGTTCCATCGTATAATCGGCACTTTTTATAACCCCCGAACTTAAAAACAAGCCTTCTATAAAATTTCTTCGGTAGAACCCGATTGTCAGATCCACGATTTCTTCAATGGTGAAAGTTGCCCTTGGCCTGTCATTGCTGCGCCGGTTCACACAATAGGCACAGTCATATATGCAATGGTTGGTCATCAACACCTTAAACAGGCTGACACAACGTCCGTCTTCAGTAAAACTGTGGCAAATGCCGCACGACAGGCTGGTGCCAATTCCTCCCTTTGTATTCTTCCTGCTGCTGCCGCTCGATACGCATGAAACATCATATTTTGCTGCATCTGCAAGTATGTTTAGTTTCTGCTGTACTCTATCATTTTCCATTTGACTGAATAATAATCAAAACATTCAGCTAAAATATAGCCTAAATATTGTTTCGTGATTCAGCACAGAAAGAAAAATAAAGTGAACTACCGGAAAATTTTTTACCTTGATGAAAAATTAAAGGCCTTAAATACCCTGTCCCTTGAAATGATCATCCGGCGGAGGCGTATTTCTTAGAAATGAAGCCAGATTTTCCACGGCTTCACGAAACGCGTGGGCACTTTTGCCGAATGCCTGCTTTGCCTCCTCCCAGCTCTTATCACCACCATCCTGTGCCTGACGGTGTTTCGATTCCATCTTCAGCTCCCAGTCTTTTATTTCCGCAAGAATTTCCTCGAACTTGGCCTTTGATTTATCCTTCAATTCATCTTTCCTGGCATCCAGCCTGTTGATCGCTTCAAATAACTCGTCGATGCTTTTCTTCATCCGGTCCCTGATATCTTCCTTTTCCATAACTGTTTACTTTTTCCAAACAAAGTTACTAAAACCGGGTCGATCTGCTTTCAAAAAATGATTTTCTCAACCTTGCCCTGATTTCATTAACATCTATACCAACAGCAACAAGAAGAAGTTGCCATTAATTGAATAAATGATTATTCGACAGCGGGGTCAGGAATTTTTTTCGCACAATTAACTTAAAATCCGTATTTTTAGTAGCATCATCAACTGCATGAAATCAATTTTATATGAACAGTCTTCCAAAAAAATTTGGCACCGCACCAGTTTTCTTCACTGCCATATCCACTATTCTTGGGGCCATCCTGTTTCTAAGGTTTGGTTTTGCAGTCGGCACACTTGGATTCTGGGGGGTAATCCTGATCATCCTGCTGGGGCATTTGGTAACCATACCCACAGCACTTGCCATTTCAGAAATAGCAACCAATAAAAGGGTGGAAGGCGGCGGAGAATATTTTATCATCTCAAGGTCATTTGGATTAAACATAGGAGCTACTGTGGGCATTGCTCTTTTCATGTCGCAGGCCATCAGTGTTGCTTTTTATGTCATTGCCTTTACAGAAGCTTTTGAATTTCTGTTCAATTACTTTTCAAACCAGCTGGGAATTAATCTTCCACGTCAGGTTATCAGTATCCCTGCCATGGCCGCACTGGCATTGTTAATTATTTTCAAGGGAGCACATCTTGGTGTGAAGGCTCTATACATTGTAGTGGGAATTCTGTTTATTTCTCTTATATTATTTTTCATGGGAACAACCAATTATGCTGGAGAGTCAGGATTTAACCTGGCTTCTGCACAATTGCGGAACCCGCAGGATTTTTTTATAGTCTTTGCCATTATTTTTCCTGCATTTACAGGTATGACTGCCGGCGTAGGATTATCAGGCGATCTTAAGAAGCCGTCGGTTTCCATTCCCCTGGGAACAACGCTGGCCACAGTAACAGGCATGCTTATTTACATCTTTGTGGTTTACAAACTCGCACTTTCGGCACCGGTTGAAGACCTGCTCGATCACCAGCTCATCATGGCTCAAATTGCATTGGGAGGAATTATTGTCATCCCATTAGGACTTGCAGCATCCACTTTTTCATCAGCCCTGGGGTCCGTTATGGTGGCGCCCCGAACCCTTCAGGCTCTTGCTCTGGATTCTGCCTTCCCTTCAGTCAGATTCAACCAATGGTTGTCAAAATCAAGGGAGAAGGACAATGAACCGGTCAATGCATCGCTTGTCACCTCCATCATTGCCTTCATATTTGTAGCCATCGGAGATGTGAATGCAGTGGCTACCATTATTTCAATGTTCTTCATGGTAACCTACGGCTCACTATGCCTGATTTCATTCCTGAACCATTTTGGCTCCTCTCCTTCCTACCGCCCTTCCTTCAGATCGAGATGGTACATTTCCCTGACAGGTTTTGCCGTATCGGTATGGGTGATGTTCAAAATCAGCACCCCCTTTGCTTTGCTGGCATTTATAGTAATGACTGCCATCTACTTCTACATCGACAGTTACCATAAAAACAGACAGGGTTTTGAATCCATCTTTGCAAATGCATTGTTTCAGCTTAACCGGAACCTGCAGATTATCATCCAGAAAAAACAGACAATAAAGAATAAGTATGAATGGAGGCCCAGTGCCATCTGCATTTCAAAAGATTCATTCAAACGCGACAATGCTTTCCGGCTGCTGAACTGGATTTCATATAAATATGGATTTGGCACCTACCTGCATCATATTGTGGGATATTATTCGACTTCCACAATTGCCCAGGCAAAAGACGAACTGGCAAGGTTACTGGACCATGTATCCGATCTGGAGAATTATGTATACATCGATACCATCATTTCACCCTCCAATACCTCGGCAATTGCCCAATCTATCCAGATACCGGGTATCGCAGGAATGGAAAACAACATGGTAATTTTTGAATTTGACAAGGATAATCCTCAAAATCTGCCTGAAATCATCGACAACTTTTCACTCGTGAATTCAGGAAATCTTGACATATGCATCCTTGCAGGAAGTAATCGTGAAATTCATTTCACCAAAGGCATTCACATCTGGATCAATTCATTCGATACCGAAAATGCCAACCTGATGATATTGCTCGGCTTTATCATAACAGGCCATCCTGACTGGAAAAAAGGTAAGATTAAAATTTTCAACCTCTGTGAACCCAACGAAATGGACAAAACCAAGGCAGCCATGAACGAACTGGTGCGTACCGGAAGACTGCCCATATCTGAGCAGAACATCCGCCTGCTTGTAAGGGAAGAAAATGTACCTGCCAAAGTCCTCATCAACAACTATTCAGAAAAAGCAGCACTGACAATGATAGGCATCCGAGAAGAAATGATAAAAAAGGAAAAAGAAAAAGTATTTTCAGGCTATGATCTCCTGGGGACAGTACTTTTCGTTCATTCAAGCAATCAAAAGGAAATAGGATAATGGCACGATTTATAAAGAGCAGGCAAAAATCTTATGGCACCATGCCCGGATCCCTCATTTTTATCGGGAACCGCAAGATGGAAAAATCAGAAATACACATGATGCTCTATAACCGGGATCATTTTACAGAAAAAGAGGTGGAGAATCTGGATGAAATTCCTGAAACAGTGCCGGCAGATAATGTTTTGTGGGTAAACATATACGGGCTTCAGGATACCGGGCTGATTGAAAAGGCAGGCGAACGTTTTTCGATAGGGCCGCTTGAACTGGAAGATATCCTGAATACCGACCAGCGCCCGAAGCTGGCTGAAAATGAAAAAAACCTCCTGTTCATTTTAAAAGTTCTGGAATACAGGAAAGAAATCAGCCGTGTAACGGGTGACCAGGTGTCCATTGTTTTAAGTAAAAATACTGTTGTAACTTTCCAGGAAAAACGCGGGCATTACTTCGACGCGGTTCGGGAAAGGATCAGGACCGGCCGCGGCCGCATCCGGTCAATGGGTGCAGATTACCTGGCCTATGTGCTTACCGATACACTTGCAGATGGCTATATCCATACAATTGAAACCCTTGCCTCGCTGATAGAAGACTCGGAACAGGAAGTACTGCATCATTCACAAAAACCTACCCTTGAAAAAATATACCGCTTCAAAACCAATATCGGGTTTCTGAGAAAATCAATTTTTCCACTTAAAGAAATGATGTATCTCTTAAACAAGCCCGATTCGGTATACATTCAGAAAAAGACACAAAACTATCTGAAGGACCTGAACGACCTGGTTACCCAGGCTATTGAAACAATTGAAATTTATCATAACATCACAATTGATTACCTGAATATCTACCATTCAAACGTAGCTATACGAACCAATGAAGTTATGAAAGTACTGACAATCTTTGCCTCCATTTTTATCCCGCTTACCTTTATTGCAGGGGTGTATGGCACCAATTTCGACTATCTGCCTGAATTGCATATGAAATATGCCTATTTTGTTATGTGGGGAATTATGATCATTATTGCCATTGTGATGCTTCTTTTTTTTAGAAGAAGAAAATGGCTCTGATTCAATAAGTATTGTATGGAAGGTATATTTATCATGATCACTAATTGCAGATTAATTTGTAAATTCCTGCCAATAACTACATCCAGATGAAGAACATCTTTGAATTTATGTCTGAAACTACCGGGCTGTCAACTGACACACTGATTAAGATTATTCTTTCTATCAGTATACTCATTGTACTGTACCTTTTACAGCTTGCAACTTTGCACTTTATCTGGCGGCGCACCAATAACATCAAGGTCCGTTACCAGTGGAAGCGGACACTTTCATTCATTTATCCTTTCCTGGGGCTTTTATTGATAATAACCGTATGGGTGCAGGCTTTCCAGCAATTCGGGGCATTCCTTGGACTGTTTACAGCAGGGCTTGCAATTGCCATGAAAGACCCCCTGACAAACCTTGCCGGCTGGTTCTTTATTATTTTCAGGCACCCGTTTGTTGTTGGTGACAGGGTGCAGATTGAGGAGCATGCCGGAGATGTGATTGATATCCGCCTGTTCCAGTTTACAATCCTTGAAATTGGAAATTGGGTGGACGCCGACCAAAGTACAGGCCGGATCATCCATATACCTAACGGAAAGGTATTCACTGAACCTCAGATCAACTACAGCACTGGGTTCGATTACATCTGGAACGAACTCCATGTCCGGCTCACTTTTGAAAGCAACTGGGAAAAAGCAAAAAACATTCTGAATGATATCATAAATAAACATGCAGAAAATATTGATCAGGCAGCCCAGCGTGAAATTTTCGAAGCCAGCAAAAATTACCTGATCCACTATACGCATCTCACACCTTATGTGTACATTGACGTGAAGGATTTCGGAATTATGCTCACCGTCCGTTATCTATGTAATCCCCGCAGGCGCCGTGGATCTGAGAACGAAATCTGGCAGGAAATTCTAATAAGGTTGCGTGAACACAATGACATCCGGTTTGCATACCCGACTACACGGTTCTATACCCGCAGGGAAGACCAGCTCCCGGAAATTGAATAACCATGCCGGCCTTGTGCGGTCAAATAAGATTTAAAGACTACATCGGTTCAAGATGCAGCATCATCCGGTTCTTCTTATCAGGGGCGTTTACAATCTGTGCAATGGCACCGTTGATTTCATCATCAGGAAAGACAGTAAAAAGCAATTTTGCCTCATATCTCTTCACTCCGAAGCCGGATCTGAAGCCCTGCACCATATCCTTACTCCGGAAGGTTTAGATTCTGTTGTCCTGATTGATCATGGCCACATAAATATAAAATCAGATGCAGCAATAGAGGCGGCCAGCCTTCTTCCCCTGCCCTGAAAACTGGCTGTTATATTCAGAATTATTCCCCTGTCCTGACTCAACAGTATATACCGGATGAAAGTCAGGAACAGGTCCCGGTGGTTCGGCAAAAAAGCAACCTGCCGGGTACCACCACCTCAAGAAAGAGCCTGTTTCCCTGATAAAAATGAGGTAAATAACCTGATCAGCCAGGGATAAATATTTTTCAGACCAAAAATAATCGTAAAAGTCCCTATAGTAGAACCTCAAAAAAACAAGACCATCTCCAGATCAAATTCAACGTAAATTCAATGTAAATTCAATTAAAACTCAATGTAAACTCAATTATAATTGAATTTACACTGAATTAATACTGAATTTGGATTGAGTTAGAACCGGCTCGTGTTATGTATGCTTTATAAGATTCATTGCGTTTTCAAGTGTATCTGAATTTTGCAAAAACGATTTTTGGGGCAGGTTTTTTAAAATCATTTCACCCCCATGGTTGGATTTATGGTTACGGTGCGCTGCACCTGTATTGCCATATTCCTGTATGCATGCTACTAAGATTTAGGTGTTCTGCACCTTACCCAAATGCAACAGCGCAGCAATTTAGTGACACATTTTCAAAGACAGACGGGGAAAATCCGGGTGCGTTTGCCGGCCGTACCACACAGACCTGGCTGCCGGAAGAGGCAGACAGTTCCTTTCTCTGATGCTACAGATTATTAAAATATTTGCAGGAAATTGAATCAGGGGTGAATTTTAGGTACAGAGTACCGAAATATTATTTTTACAGTTCAAGGTCGCCGGACTCGTAATCCTTGTACATCTGTGAAAGATGGGCAAGCCAGCGGCTCAGGCTTTTAATGGCCAGATGTGTTTCTTCGGATATTTCCTGCTGTTTTATTTTTAGTAAGAGATAACCATACACACCGTCCATTGCAACCTGAACGTCGCCTTTACTGTTTGGGTTCTTTTGCCTGAGTTCATTGATCAGTCCGGCCACTGATTTGAAAGAAGCACTGTAACCTGCATCTGTTTCCGTTTCTAATAATCTGAGGTGGAGTTCATTCATATCGCCAGTAAGATTCTGAAGAAATTGCAGGTGCCCCGATTCCTGTCTGCCCTCTTTTTCCATCATCAAAACAAGATTTTTATACCAGGCTGAGATTTCAGCAGTGGTTTTAACATCAGTCCTGTAACTTTTTACAAGCTTTTCATTGATTATTTCCATATCAAGGTTAAACGCCCTGATCAGATCTTCCACCTGGTAGAGGTATAAGATGTATTCTGCGATGTTTTCTTTTCTCTTCTTTTGAGCTATAAGCATATCCTGGTATAATTATCAGTAAGGAAATAAAGCAAATGGTTCAACGGAAAGTTTAATCATTGAAAAAATCATCCAGGTCGCGCCTGTCTTTTTTTGTAGGACGGCCGGTTCCGCGTTCCCTGATATTCCAGTTCATGTTTTTCTGTACATCAAGTAGTTCAAGTTCCTCCGGTGGTGTAGCGTCCTGGACAAAATCAACAGCAAGTTTTGCCGACATTCTTTTTTCTGCAAGCGCAAGTACTTTGAAACTCCGGGTAATGGGATGAACTTTAACTTTTACAATTTCGCCCGGCTGCAGTTCACGTGATGGCTTCACCGGAATCGGCCCGATCGAAACCCGTCCTTTTTTACAGGCTTCAGTAGCCTGGCTGCGTGTTTTAAAAATGCGCACTGCCCAAAGCCATTTGTCGATGCGTACCCTTTCAGCCATTTATTTTTTTGTATTGTAGAAGTTCATTGTGCGTTCGATTCCTATGGTCCCGAAGCTTTGAATAATTTCAATACAGGAATCTATTTTTTCGGGCAATAGTTTCCGTTCTTCCGGCGACCATGGACTCAGCACATAATCAACCTGAAAACCCTGGTGGAAGTTGTCGCCGATTCCGAAACGAAGCCGTGCGTATTCATTAGTGCCCAGCATATCTGATATATTCCGCAGGCCGTTATGCCCTCCGGGGCTTCCTTTGGCCTTTACCCTTAATGTACCAAAAGGAAGAGCAAGGTCATCAACAATAACAAGAAGATTCTCAAGAGGAATTTTTTCCTTCTGAAGCCAGTAATTAACAGCCCTGCCACTCAGGTTCATGTAGGTGGCAGGCTTCAGCAGAAAAAAGTCGCGCGATTTATAGCGGTATTCTGCTGTGAATCCATACCGCCTGTCGTTAAAAGAAATATTGGACGCCCCGGCAAGAGCGTCCAATACTTGAAATCCTATATTGTGACGTGTATTCTTATACTCCGGGCCTATGTTACCAAGCCCTGCAATTAAATACTTCACATTTTGTCATTTTAAATGAATGCCTTATTCTGCAGGCTCATTGGTTTCTGATGCCGGTACATCTTCAGGGGCTGTTTCTTCAGCTTCCTCTTCATCTTCAGGCAATGCTGCTCCCGATTTTGCAAGCCTTGTAGAAATTACACCTACAATCAGGTTTGACTTGTTATCCAGGAACTCAAGGTTGTCGCGTTTCAGCTGTTCAACTTTAATACTGTCGCCAATACCGAGTTTGGTGACATCTATTTTAATGGTATCGGGCAGATCTTTTGCAAGAGCTTTTACGCGCAGTTTACGCATATTGAATTTGATTTTACCACCTGCTTTGATACCGCGGGCCAGTCCGGTCAATTCAACCGGAATACCAATTTTCACAGGAACATTTTCTTCTATCTTCAGAAAATCGATGTGCATGATTTGCTCCTCTACCGGATGCCACTGAACATCCTGAACCATCACCAGGACAGACTGTCCATCCAAATCCAGTTCAACAAGATATACACTGGGTGTATAAATCACGTGCCTCAGATCGGCGGATGGAACTGTAAGATGGATCACTTCATCTTTTCCGTAAACTACACCGGGAACAAGGCCTTGTTCGCGCAGTTTTTTTGATTCTTTTTTTCCAAGGCTTTCTCTTTTCTGCCCTGTAATTTTTAATGACTTCATTTTAATAATTTAATGTTAATAATTATGGTACTCAGTCCTTTCCGCCTCTATGCGGAACAAACAGCATGCATAATTAAAATGTGCAGATATTCCTGTCACACCTTCAATGCTCCTGCATTTTGGAAAAAGCGGTGCAAAGATATAAATTAGCGGTAATATAACGAACTAATTGATTGATTTTTATAAACCCTCCGAATGGCTTCACCCAGGGCATCAGCAACTGTAAGGTATTTGATTTTATCACTGCCTGTTTTTCTTTCAAGGGAATCGGTAAAATAGACTTCTTCCAGCACTGAATCGTTGATACGGTCTATGGCAGGGCCTGATAATACACCATGTGCGGCAAAAGCACGGACACTGGTTGCCCCTTCTTTTTTCATCAGGTTGGCTGCTTTTGTAATGGTTCCTGCCGTATCAATCATATCATCCACAATAATGACATCCTTTCCTTTAACTTCACCAATAACGGTCATGTTGTTCACTTCATTGGCCTTTGCCCGTGTTTTATGGCAGATAACCATTTCAGTCTGCAGCATGCGTGCATAGGTATTTGCTCTTTTGGTTCCTCCTACATCGGGTGAAGCAATGATGGGATTCTCAAGTCCCATTTTGCTGATGAAGGGGATGAAAAGTGCGGAAGCATAAAGGTGATCAACAGGAACATCAAAGAAGCCCTGAATCTGGTCGGCATGAAGGTCCATTGTAATAACCCTGTCGATGCCGGCAGCAGAAAGGAGATCGGCCATTAACTTGGCGCCAATAGATACCCGGGGCTTGTCCTTACGGTCTTGCCGGGCAAATCCAAAATAAGGAATGACGGCCACCACATGTGAAGCGCTGGCCCTTTTGGCGGCATCTACCATCAGCAGCAGTTCAAGCAGGTTTTCAGCAGGTGGCGGGGTGGACTGCACGATGAATACATGAGATCCTCGAATGGTTTCCTCGTAGCATGGTTCAAACTCCCCATCTGAGAATACAGGACAGGATGTCAGACCCAGGTCAACATCCAGACTGTCGCATATTTTTTCAGATAAATGCCTTGTGGCCCTGCCAGTAAAAATTTTTAACGGATGATTTTTACCTCCCATAGAATTGTTGTTTTTGTTTTGAACTAAAGGTAAAGTTAAATTATTAACTCCTTTTTTATGATGAAACAGCGAATTAAATCTTTTTTTCCGGATCACTTTTTCCTGGATGATTGATTAATTTGATCAATAAAATGAAGGATTTCTGCCTGACCCTGCCGTGTTACTGCTGATGTAGCAAAAAACGAAGGCATTTCCTCCCATGTTTCCATCATCTTTTCCCGGTAAACCCTGATGTTTTCTTCCAGTTCTTCAGGTTTAAGTTTATCGGCTTTTGTAAAAATGATTGCAAAAGGTATTTGGCTAAGTCCCAGCCATTCCATGAATTCAAGATCATTTTGTTGAGGTTCGTGCCGCGAATCAATCAGCACAAACAGGCAGTACAGGTTTTCACGCAGCAAAATGTAATTGCGAAATGATTTTTCCCATTTCTTCCGCTCCTCCCTGCCAGTTTTAGCATACCCGTACCCGGGTAAATCAACCAGGTACCACTCCCCATTGATCAGGAAGTGATTTATAAGGCGCGTTTTACCAGGCTTTCCTGATACCTTTGCAAGAGCCTTCCTGTTGGTAAGCATATTTAACAGGGAGGATTTCCCCACATTAGATCTTCCGATGAAAGCATATTCCGGCTTGTCGGGACGGGGGCATTTCTCCACGTTGGTATTACTTACAACAAAACTGGCTTCCTTAATTTCCATATGGGAACTTAGTGAATTCAAACATGATCTAATATTACAGTTGCTTTTACAGCCTACCCAATATAAACCTCCAGTGTTTTTACTTCTTCAGTCAGAGGATTTAACTTAAACACTTCAAGACTTGCGGGGACAAGTATGGTTTCTCCCGGCTCAACAGTTTCCTCTCCATCCTCATATTCAATCCTGAACCTTCCGGCTATATTCATATATACAATAAATGAATCGAGCAGGTGATAATCTTTTTCTATTTTGGTATTGAATTCAAGCAGATTGGTGGTAAAATAACTGCAGGTTACAATTTCTGATGATTTATTTTTCTCAGCGGTATACTTTGTTTTATACTCATCGCTGTAACTGAAATCGATGGCATCAATAGCCAGACCGGTATGCAGTTCACGGGTATTCCCCTCTGCATCTTTACGGTTATAATCAAAAATACGGTAGGTAACATCAGAAGTTTGCTGAATTTCAGCAAGCAAAATGCCTTTTCCGATGGCATGAACCCTACCTGCAGGAATAAAAAAAACATCCCCCGGGTTTGCTTCTTCGTAGCATAAAATTTCGGGAAGTTTCCCCTGATCAAGATATTCCAAATACATTTCAGGAGTTACCTGCTGATTGAACCCGGTATTGATGAGAGCACCTTTTTCAGCAAACACCACATACCACATTTCAGTTTTGCCGTATGCATTATGCCTTTCTTTTGCCAGTTTATCACCGGGATGAACCTGTATTGACAGATCGTCATTGGCATCGATGAATTTAAACAGCAGCGGGAATTCAGTGCCATACTTCCGGAAAACAGAATCGCCCACAAGGTCGCCCATATAAATCTCAACCAGTTCGGCAAGGTTATTACCCTGCAGAAACCCGTTATTCACTTCCGAGATGTGGTCTTCAACTGCTGAAATTTCCCAGCTTTCCCCACAATTTGACAAAGGGCTGAAATCCTTATTAAGCATTGTTTTCAGCCGGGTTCCTCCCCATATCTTTTCCAGGCAGACAGGTTTAAATTTTAAAGGATATAAACCGGGCATAATGTATTTTTTTAATTAATTCTGTACTGCTATTCCGATGTGTCTGACGGCTGAAGCCCCTTAATGAAAGTAATAATCAACGGCTGCACGTTCAACCGTGGTTTCCCTGATGCGCTCCACCACCTTCAGGTGTTCAGGATGTTCACGATAAGCATCCAGGTCTTTTTCATTCTCAAAGTATGATATCAGTGCGATGTCATAATTCTTTGAATCCTCATCCTTATTTAGTCCCACTTCAATGAATTTAACTTCAAAGATTTTTTCCTGAAGGCCTTCAAGCATTGCTTTCAGTTCATTCAGTACCCTGGATTTCTCTTCTGCAGGGTATTCTTTCAGTTTAAAAAGCACGACATGGTTTATCATATCTTATGAATTTTTGTACCTTCGTTTCCGGCAGCGAAATTAATGTTTTCCAGACAGCAAATTAATTAAAAACTTTGATTTCAGCCAATATTAACAATAAACTAAAAAGATAAATGCTCATTATCGGCATAGCCGGGGGAACCGGTTCAGGAAAAACAACCGTCGTTAAAAAAATAATAGAACAATTTTTTGCAAAGGAGGTAGCCCTTATTTCGCAGGATTCGTACTATTTTGACAACAGTGACATCAGCCTGGAGGAAAGGCGGAAGAAAAACTTTGATCACCCCGATTCAGTGGAATTTGACCTGCTGATTGACCATGTAAAAAAGCTTCGTGCAGGGATCGCCGTGGAGGAACCGGTATATTCCTTCATCACATGCACCCGTCAGCCACTAACAAGGCCAATAGAACCACGAAAGGTACTCATTGTAGAAGGAATATTAATCCTAACTAACGAAAGGCTGCGCGACCTGATGGACATCAAGGTTTTTGTCGACTGTGATTCCGACATCAGGCTTTCCAGGGTAATAAGGCGCGACATTACTGAACGGGGACGGGATGTAACACAGGTGCTTGACCGCTATGAAAAAACCGTAAGGCCAAGCCACCTGCAGTTTATTGAACCTTCAAAACATTTTGCCGATATTATCATCCCTCAGGGAGGAATGAACCAGATTGCAATCAACATTCTTACAAACCATATTTGCCACACCTTAAGCCAGTCAGCCAATGCTTCATAATTTAAATCCGGAAGAGATTCTTTTTGTCGATATTGAAACCGTACCCATGGCTCCTGAATACAATGGGCTGAATGAAAAGTGGAAACAGCTTTGGGAACATAAAATGCAGTACAACAGGAACGTCAATGAACCTGCAGAAGTACTGTACAACAGGGCAGGTATATATGCTGAATTCGGCAGAATCATATGCATATCTGCAGGCTATATTGTCAGGCAAAAAGGAGAAATATTCTTCCGTGTAAAATCGTTCTGCGATGAAAATGAAAGAACACTCATCAGCCAGTTCTTTGATGCCATGGAAGCATTTTCAAAGAAAGGAAAAAGAAGGCTTTGTGCCCATAACGGGCAGGAGTTTGATTTTCCTTACATTGCACGACGGGCACTGGTACATGGCCTCCCCCTTCCCCAGGTATTTGATATCGCCGGTTCAAAACCATGGGAGGTAAAAGATTATTTAATCGATACACTTCAGTTGTGGAAGTTTGGCGATTATAAACATTATACCTCACTGTCGCTGCTTTGTGAACTGTTCAACATTCCTACTCCAAAGGACGACATTGATGGCAGCCAGGTAGCAAGGATTTTCTGGGAAGAAAAAGACATCGACCGGATCGTAAGGTATTGTGAAAAAGATACACTTGCCGTAGCCAATCTGCTGCTTAAATACAAGGGGGATCAAATAATTCCTATGGAAAATCTGGTATCGGTATAAGGTTGTGAATCCCGGGTAAGGACTTTTAATGTTTCATCATACGGTCCATTTCCCGTTGTGAGTCTTTTTGCTTCAGGGTTTCCCGTTTATCATACACCTTCTTACCTTTGGCAAGGGCTATTTCCAGTTTGGCAAGCCCGCGGTCGTTGATAAACAAACGTGTGGGAACAATGGTATTTCCAGACTCCTTAAGCTTTCGTTCCAGCTTCTGTAATTCTCTTTTGGAGAGCAGCAACTTGCGGTCTCTTTTGGCAGGATGATTATTGATGGTACCCAGTTCATATTCGGAAATATGAATGTTCTTAGCAAACAGCTCGCCCCCATGAAACTGGCAATAAGAATCATTCATGCTTACCTTTCCCCCCCGTATTGATTTGATTTCAGTTCCGGTAAGCTGGATTCCTGCGATAAGCCTTTCAATCAGTTCATATTCAAATGAAGCTTTTTTGTTTTTTATGTTGATATTGCTTTTTTGATGTGCCAATGTTGCCTTTTTTCTTAGTTTACAAAAATGATGTTACCAGTCCCGACAGAAATATACTTAAAAAGCTATACACAAAAAAGTTTGCAAACAGGGTTATCAAAATATATTTGATGTACTTTTTCCCGGGAAACTCAAGGAGTGTTTCAACTCCCGCAAGAAAAATAAAGAAACTGTAAAATCCCAAAATATCCAGGACATATAAAAACGGGAACAGATTTGTAATAATACTTATAAGAATGACAGGAGCAAGTGAAAAAGCAACGATCCGTTTAACTGCAAACAGGTTCTTATTTCCTCCAAATGCCTTGATAAGCTGATTGCTGATAAATATTGAAATGAGATAAAGAAGCAGAAAAAGGGCGATTTCCCGCAAAGAGCGTAGAATTGGGAATAAAAGATAAAAACCCGAACTCCAAAGCATCTTTCCTGCAAACTCTGCCACCCCTGCCAGTAATACAAGAGGAAAGAAGTACCAGGCCATCAAATATCTTGAGCCAGTTGGAGCTACTTTTTCCTTCTGCCAGAATACACCAGGCTTCAGGAGAACCATCTGCACTTTGCTGCCTTTCATTGAAATCTCCATTATCCATTCCAGGTTTGGTTGCAAAAGTACATCAATTTCAGCGATACCAATCTTTTAGTCAAATATTTTAAGATTTGCATCATAACAAGGAGCAACCTTCATCTTCATATCTTAATATGGCTCAACAGGATACCTATTTTGTACATCATGTCAAAAAAAAATTCATGTGAACAATATCAGTAGAATCTTCTGCAGGGATTTCAAATCCGGGGCTGTCTTTTTCTTTCCTGCAGCAATCGGTCCAGTGCAAACATTTCGTCGCGCAGGCGGGCGGCCTCAATAAAATCAAGTTCTTTTGCAGCAGCTTTCATCTGCTTTTTAGTTTTTTCAATGGCCTTTTCAAGGGCTTCCGGGCTCATGTATTTGATAACCGGATCGGCTGCCACATCAGGAATTTCAGGCTGTTCATAACCGGCAGGTTTTTTACCACCCCTGAACTCCAGACCGATAATATCGCGCATGGGCTTGATAATCTGGGTGGGGGTTATATTGTTCTCCACATTGTACTTCAATTGTTTCTCCCGGCGGTAGTTGGTAGAATCAATGGTACGCTGCATCGAGTTTGTAATCTTGTCGGCATACATGATAACCATCCCGTTCAGGTTTCTGGCTGCCCGGCCTGCTGTCTGGGTCAGTGATCTTTCAGAGCGAAGGAATCCTTCCTTGTCTGCATCGAGGATAGCAACCAGGGAAACTTCAGGCAAATCAAGACCTTCACGTAACAGGTTGATACCCACAAGAACATCAAATTCCCCTTTCCGGAGTTGCTCCATGATTTCAACGCGCTCCATGGTATCCACATCAGAATGGATATACCGGGTTTTCACGCCCATGTTTAAAAGATACCTGGAAAGCTCTTCGGCCATTCGTTTGGTAAGTGTGGTAACCAGTACCCGCTCATTTTTTCCTGTCCTCAGGTGGATCTCATGCATCAGGTCGTCAATCTGGTTGGCGCTCGGCCGCACATCTATGACCGGGTCGAGCAATCCGGTTGGCCTGATAATCTGTTCTACAACCACACCCTCGCATTTTGCCAGTTCGTAGTCAGCAGGTGTCGCACTCACATATACAACCTGGCTAATGAGGTTTTCGAATTCTTCAAACTTCAGGGGCCGGTTATCGATGGCAGCCGGGAGCCTGAACCCGTATTCTACCAGCGTAACCTTGCGGGAGTTGTCGCCCCCGTACATTGCCCTGATCTGGGGGATGGTAACATGGCTCTCATCAATAATGGCAAGAAAATCCTCCGGAAAATAATCAAGCAGGCAGAAAGGCCTGGTGCCGGGCAGCCTGCCATCAAAGTAACGTGAATAGTTTTCGATTCCTGGGCAATAACCCAGCTCCTTCATCATTTCCATGTCATATTCAACACGCTCCAGGATGCGCTTTGCTTCCAGTGGCTTTCCAATCTCCCTGAAGTAATCCACCTGCGCCACCAGGTCATCCTGAATATGCCTGATTGCCGACTGCATCCGCGTTTTTGTGGTCACGAAAATATTGGCAGGATAGATTACCGCTTCTCCCATATGTTCAAGGGTATGCCCCGTAAGAGGATCAAAACCTGAGATTTCTTCAATCTCATCACCCCAGAACACTACTCTTATACCGGTATCTGCATAGGCCGGATAAATATCCACAGTGTCGCCTTTAACCCTGAAATTGCCCCTCTGGAAATCCACTTCACTGCGTGAGTACAATGCATCCACCAGCCTGCGCAACATACCGTTCCGTGACACAGCCTGCCCGACCTTCACCTCTGTTATGTTTGCATGGAAGTCTTCAGGGTTACCAATGCCATAAAGGCAGGAAACGGATGAAACGACCACTACATCCCGTCTGCCTGAAAGGAGGGATGAAGTAGCACTTAACCGGAGTTTTTCTATATCCTGGTTGATCGAAAGATCTTTCTCAATATAGGTATCTGTTGTGGGAAGATATGCTTCTGGCTGGTAATAATCGTAATAAGAAACAAAATATTCAACTGCATTTTCCGGGAAAAACTGTTTCATTTCCCCGTAAAGCTGGGCGGCAAGTGTTTTATTGTGGCTCAGGACAAGGGTAGGCCGCTGTACCTTTTCAATCACATTGGCCATTGTGAAGGTTTTTCCGGAACCTGTAACTCCCAGCAGGGTCTGGAAACGCTCTCCGTTTACCAATCCATCCACCAGTTGCCTGATTGCCTCAGGCTGGTCGCCGGTTGGCTTATAATCCGATACTACCTTAAACTGCATGATGCAAAACTAATGAAGAGTTTCAAGAAAAGAAAATCTGTGGCTGCATTCCTTTTTGTTCCTTTCTCTCAACTCTGCCAGCCCCAATGGGGCGTAATCACCAGCATAGGGTGAAGCCCTATGTTAATGACCGATCCTGCACCAACAACAGAGCCATGAGGGGGAAGTAATAAACGTTTACATTTTAGATCAACGAATCAGGAATTGCGCCCCTTTGGGGCTGATGGCTCTGGTTCACTATACTTACCCAGGGCTGTCACCCCGGGCTGATGATTATACCCCTTCGGGGCTAAAGAAAAAAGGACCATTAATGACGGGAATTTTCAAAGATAACCACCTCAGACTGCAACTTTTTATGAAGCAACAGCTCATTTTAACGACTATGGCACAATCTATATCTTCAATGACTCCATCAGTTTTTTAAGTTTTACAGGAGATAAAGGCTTATTCCAGAAATCGGATATACTTTCGTAGGAAAGGGCAAGCTGTTTTTCACTTGCCAGGACAGAGTTGGTAAGCATCACCACGTGAAGACGGGGGCTCTCTTTCCTGAATTCCTCTTCATATTTTGTAACAAATTCAAATCCATTCATTCCAGGCATGTTGATGTCGACAAACATGATGGCGGGGAAGTTATTTTCCATCCTGCATTTTTCAAGATATTTAAGGGCAGCTTCACCCGAAGTTTGAAAATCATAATTAGTTATTCCTTCTGATGCAAGCAAATAGGAAACCAGTTCGTTTCCCAGTTCATCGTCATCAAGTATAAGGATTTTAGACATTTATTTCAGAATTTGTAGGGTACCATATAAATCATAAATGTAGTACCTTCATTTTTGTTACTTTTTACTTCTACTCTTCCGCCATTTTTCGTAACAATGCTCTTCACCAGATGCAGCCCAAGCCCGCTTCCTTTCGCTGAAGAAGAGAAACGCTTAAAAGGCTTAAATAAATCATGGCCGTATCTTTCAAGTTCAATTCCCGTTCCATTGTCAGAAAAAGACAGCCAAATATAATTTTTTTCATAACCTGAACGAATATCAACAACCAGTTTTCTTTCCTCCGACCTGAACTTCATGGCGTTGCTGAGCATATTTCTGAAAATGCTAAAAAGGTAGGACTCAATGTATTCAATTGACTTGCATTCTGAAAAATCAATATTTATCAATGGCTTGACTTCTTCCAGTTCTTCCCTGAATTCCGCTTCAACTTTGGAGAATATTTTGTTGAAAATAAGATTCTTCACCCCGGAACTTTCATCCTTTTCGACTGCAAGCACTTTTACAAGGCCTGTTATTATGCGGTCGAGATTATCAATAACTTCAGCGTACTTATTCTGAAGAGAAAGTTTCGTTTCCACTTCATCGCTTTTTTCAATGATTTCTGTAAGCATTTTAAGGTTTGAAACCGGAGATTTTAAATCATGTGCTGCCGCAAATACAAAGGTATCATCAGTTCATTCATTCTTTTCAGCTCATCACTTCGGTTTTTTTCTTCTCTGTATGCAGTGAGTGCTTCTATTTTTTCAGTCACATCCTGGCAGATGCTCAAAACATGGCTTGTTTTCCCATTTTTGCCTGCTTTGAAGAACAGGTCTCTTACATTTAACCAGTGAATATTCCCCTGAATGTCTTTAATTCTGAATTCTGATTCCCATACTTCACCAGGTTTTAAATGTACCATATTGGCCATTTCATTGATTCTTTTTTTCAGGTCATCAGGGTGAAGCATCTGTTCAAAACCTTTTCTGTCGGATGAATACACCTGTTCAGGCTTATATCCCAGGGTTGTTGTTATTCCTTTATTGACATATATGATTTTCCATTTATGGATGTCGTAAACGAAAAATATATCCGGGGTTGAATCTGTTATAAGTTGGGTAAAATGCTTTTGTTCCAAAAGTTCAGAAGTTCTTTTCTGGACTTCCTTTTCAAGCTTCAGCCTGTAATTTTCTTCAGCTTTCCAAAGAGTTTCTTCTGCACGTGCTCTTTCCACTGCTGCCCATGTTCGTTCAGCTGTTTCATCAATGAGTGAAAGTTCATCAACATTCCAATGATGTTTTTCTTTATAATGAACAAAAAGTACCGCTGTCAGCGTGCCTTTTTTTAATAGCGGTTTATTGGCAGATGCTCCTATTTGCAACATCCTGTAATTTTCCTTTTCCTTTTGAGGCAGGTCAGGGTCGTTTTCAACATCATCTTTTGTTACGATTTTACCGGTGTTCAACTCTTTCAGCAACTCAATTCCATATTTGTCATAGCTGTGAATTCCTTCAATAGGCTGAACGTTCCATGTATAATTGCGGACAACAGTTACAGTTTTCCCATCATTGTTGTCTTCAATATAACCCACCCTGTTGGCTCCCAAATGTTCACCCAAAACCCGCAATGTCTCTTCGAGTATTTGCACAGGGTCGTCCAGAAACTGAATGGCATCACTAAGTTTGAGCAGATAATCCTGTTTAACTTTAGCCGATTTAATATCGTGTTCTATCTTTTTGAGCTCTGTGATATCCTGCACAACGATGACTCCGCCAATAATGGTCCCTTTTTCATCGCGGATTGGCGCCGCATTACTTAAGATAAAGGCCTTTCTGCCGTCGAACCTTTCAATTTCCAACTCTTCGTTCAAAACTGTTTCACCTTTTTGCAACACTCGCGCCATGGTCCAGTCTTCAGCTTTCAGTTGATTCCCGGTGCCGGGCCACCATCCTTTAAATTTCTGATAATCCTCGATACTTTCAGCATATTGTCCCTGTTCTCCCCAGATGGCTTTTGTATTTTCATTGCTGCGAATGAGCTTACCATTTTTATCTGCTATCCAGGCAGCTATTGGAAGGGAATTAAGGGTAGCATCCAGCACGGCCCGTTCGTGTGCAATGTTCCTGAACAGTTCTTCCTTTTCCTCTTCTGCTTTTTTACGTGCAGTAATGTCATTGAACAGTACCCCAACGTGATGAAGCTCCGGATCATCTATAGGGAAGGCATATACATTCCACCATCGCTTCAGAGGGGTTGAAAAATATTCAAACCTTTCAGCCTTTCTGTATGTATCAACAGATCCGTAAATTGTAAACCAGAATTCATCCTGATCAGGTGCAATTTCGCGCATCCATTTTCCTTTTCCCCTGGTGATGCCACTCTGATGTTCAAAAGACGGGCTTAATTCCAGAAACTGGTAATCAACAGCTACTCCATTTTCATCATACTTCATTTTAATGGTACAATACCCCTGGTCGATGGAGCTAAACAAAGTATTAAACCGTTCTTCCGCTTTTTTCTGCAATTCTTCCTTTAAGCCTAAAAGCTCCAGCTCCCTGGTTTTCTGTTCTGTAATATCAAAAGATGTTATTGTAACACCGTCATTTAGTTTTACAACAGATTGATAAAACCAGTTATTGAACTTTTCGTACTGGTAATTAAATTCTGCCTGCTCAGAAACGCCTGTTTCAGTCACACGTACAAGCCGGTCAAAAACTCCGGATTCAACAGCTCCGGGGTTTTCTTCAAGAAGCTGTTTGCCAATGACATCTCCGAAAGTCTTTTTTGAAGAATGGTTTTGGAGTATCCACTTAAAATCAACAACTTTTCCCTGATTATCTCTTACAGCCGTAAAAACTTGTATATAATCAGGAGAACTGTCGAAAGTAGACTGAAGTAATTCTTTTTGAAATTTAAGGTTTTCTGTGGCTTTTTTTTGTTCTGTAATATCAGAATAAGTTACAAGGCAGCCATCATCAAGTTTATTGGATTTAACGGATGTCCAGAATTCCATGCCATCGTCGTTGTAATAGAATTCATCCTCCCATGGAATACCGGTTTCAACAACATTTGCACATTTGCTCAGCAAGTTTGTTTTTTTGCTGCCCGGAAATTCCTCTGATAGCCGTTTTCCTTCCAGTCCTGTTCTTTTTACAAATTTCTCTGCTTTCTCATTAACAAAAACGTATTCAAAGTCAATAATGCTTCCCTTTTGATCCCTGACAGCCTTTAATACCATTACACTCAGTGATGCATTATCAAGAATTGCATTCAACAAACTCTCCAATTCCTCTCCTTCCATACTTAATACAGGTTGTTGTTTTTTTGCAATCATCCTTCTAAACTGATGGGGTTGTGGCTTTGCAATTTACAAAAAAATTACTCTTTCGGGTAATGCTTTCACTATAATAGTTTCAGATATTACCCAGGCTGATTTCATCTTTCCAGTTAAAGCTTCCGGCATCCTCAGCCCATTGTGGCCAGTGCCGGTAATAAACTGGTGTATGGCAATTCCGGAATCTCTCCATAGGAAAGTAAGGCTTTATGTCAAGCACAGGGGAACCATCCTCGGCATCAATGAAGGTTGTAGTGATGATTCCGTTTTCAGCATCGACGGATTCAAGTTTTATCGTGCTGATCATGATCGGGTTAGGACGTTCGGGAGTGCGTGAAGCAAACACTCCTGTCTCTGTGGGTGCATTTTTAAACAGATTTTTTGCAGTTAACCGGTTCCTGGTTTCAGTCTGATCTGACAGATGAGCCCACCAGACAATCCACAGGTGACTGAAGCCTTCAAGGTGTCTCAACCCCGGAAAACATTCTTTTTCTATTCTTATGGTGTACAATTCTCCCTGTACCTGTACATTACCTATCGGCCTGATGATGTATTTCATTGTTTTTTTTCTTAAATTTAAGGTAGAAAAAGGAAATGTAAAATAAAAAAATCAAAATGGCGATTGTTTAATGAACCTAAGGTTCTTACATCTAAAAGGAAAAGCAATAAAAATCCAGGTTCAGAATTATGGAAATCAATGATAAACCGCTGTACACCCTTTATGTGGTGGGTTACCCATGTGCTTCCGTCAGGTACTACCCTGAAGTGGCACTGGAAATGGGCATCAACCTGAAGGTATTATACCATGGCTGTGTAATTGAGACCCTTTATGCCGATGGCTACGGACTTGAAATTACAGATGCAGATGTGGAGATTCTCAGGTTTGAGCAAGAAAATGAAATGGCAAATAAATACTACGAAGGGGAACTGGGGAAAGGCTGGTTAAAAAATTTTTACAGGAGGGCAACCAAACTGATGAAAGAGGGAGAAAAGAATGAAGATCTGCCCTTTTAGGAAATATTACAGGAAAACACATTTTAATATTTGTCCGGCTATGAAAAAGAAGTTCATTTTCGCAGGTATTGTTCTGGCTGTGATTGCTCTAACCGCTTTTTTTGGAATTTACATCTGGATTGATATTGCAGTACAGAACAAAATTACAATTGCCGAAGAACGATATGGAGGAAAAGCTGAGGATGCACTGATCTCATTTCTTCAGGATGAAAGTAACTCCTGTTTCGACCGTTCCCATGTGGCAATCTGGACCCTTGGCCAGATCCATTCACAAAAAGCAATTCCAATTCTGGAACAGCTATACATTGATGACCCGGAAGGAGAAAGCTGTAAAGGAAAACATGATTCTGTTCTGTGCCAGTATGAGATACACAAGGCCCTTCAGGCTTGCAGATCGAACTGGTGGCCGCTTCACGGCAGGCTGAACAGGTAATAAAGAATTTTTACAAATCATCCCTTTCCTTGTGTAACCTCTTTAAATGAAAGCATACTTATATCATAATGAATTAGTGAAGCCTCCGGAATATTACCGGGCTCTTCTTATGGTATAACCATTTTGTCCATATGCATTTTCAATTTGTGTCACCATGCGACCTGCTTAAGGAATATATCAGTCATTATTGCCTGATGGAGAGCGGTATTTATGAGGCCAACACCATTGAAAGGGTAATACCTGTTGAGCACATCCAACTAATGTTTCACTACAGGCATCCCTTTGCATTGTATCAGGCTGATGGCAATCTCAGCCGGCAGCCCAGATCCATTATAAGCGGCCTGAGCAGTTCCTATTCCGATGTTACAACAACAGGGGAATCCGGGGTCATTTTTGTGTCATTTAAACCTGCAGGGGCTTGTCACTTTTTCAGGGTGCCTCTTCTGGAGTTGGAAGACAGGAGCATCGACCTGGCAGAAATATTTAGCCGGGAAATCAGACAGACTGAGGAGAAGATATGCAATGCCAATACTGCTGAGGAAAGGATTGCGGTAGTTGAAAAATTTCTGCTGAAAAGGTATTCCCCCGTTTCATTTTATGATAAAAATCTTGTAGACAATGGCATCAGACTGATACAGGAAACCGGCGGACAAATAAGTGCCGCTGGCATGGCTCAACGTCTGTCAGTAACTTCCAAAACCCTCGAAAGAAAATTTGCAGCTTTTGTGGGTAAAACGCCCGGGCAATATGGAAAGATTATACGGTTCAGACGAATACTGACTGGCTTCGAAAATTACAGGAAATTCAGCCTTACAAATCATGCATATATAAACGGGTATTTTGACCAGGCACATTTCATTCACGACTTCAAAAGATATTCGGGTTACACGCCTAAAGAGTTTCTTGCGGCATACCCCAATTTTAACGACAGTGTATCATATTGCGGATGACAGTTTCCAAAGTCGGTTTTTTACAATTTCTCCCCGACTGATCCGTGTAATTTTGCACAGGGATATAAGATAATAGAAATTGTGTCAATAATTCTTGCATGTCCCGCATGGTGAAATTAAAAGTGTATCGTATGAAAAGAAATCAAATTGTGGTGCAGAATGCCCACACCAACAACCTCAGGAACATCGACATTGAAATTCCCCGGGATAAATTGGTTGTATTTACAGGAGTTTCCGGATCGGGGAAATCATCCCTGCTTTTTGATACCATTTATACTGAAGCGCAAAGGCAGCTGATCGAAACCTTCAGCACTTTTGCCCGCACCCGCATGCCAAAGTTATCAAGGCCTGATGTGGACGACATCCTGAACCTGTCGACTGCCATTGTCATCGACCAGAAACGTATGGGCAATAACCTTCGGAGCACGGTTGGCACTGCCACCGAAATAAACACATACCTGCGGCTGTTGTTTTCAAGATTAGGAAAGCCATTCATTGGCCCTTCGTTTTATTTTTCATTCAATCACCCGGAAGGGATGTGCCCGCACTGTAATGGGTTGGGTAAACAGATCAAAGTTGACATAAACCTGTTCCTCGACAAGGAAAAGTCCATCAGGGAAGGAGCCATCACCCACCCGCATTACAGGATTGGGGGTTTTTTATGGAAAGAGCTATTACAGCTGAATGTTATCGATACAGAAAAGCCTCTGAGGGAGTTTAAGGATGAGGAGCTGGAGATGATGCTGTATTCAGAACCCTTCGTGGTTCAAGGCACAGAGGAAAAACTCACTTACAAGCGTACGTTTGAAGGTATAGCACGGAAGCTGGAGAAAGCGGTAGCTGCAAGGGCTGATGACGAATCGCCGGAAGATGAAAAGAACGCTTATACCAGGCACTTTGACTATAAAACATGCAGTCAATGCAACGGATCGCGTTTGAATGAAAGGGCAAGGGGTATATCGGTCAACGGCCTGTCAATCTCAGATGTATGTAGCATGGAACTGTATGATGTACTGAAATATCTAAACGATATAGATGATGAGATTTCGCGGCCAATCCTGAGGAAAGCCAGATTTCTACTGCACCAGCTGATTGAAACAGGTGTGGGTTATCTGTCACTTGACCGGGCAACAGGAACATTATCGGGAGGTGAATCACAGCGTGTTAAGATGTCGAAGCAACTGGACTGCAACCTGGTTGACATGCTGTACATACTTGATGAACCCACCATTGGCCTGCATCCCCGTGATACAGAAAACCTGCTCAGGATACTTTTCCGGCTGAAGGACAAGGGAAATAGTGTACTGGTGGTTGAGCATGACCCTGATGTAATAAAAGCTGCCGAATGGATTGTTGACATCGGTCCCGGTGCCGGCAGACAGGGGGGCACAGTGGTTTACAACGGGGAACCTGCAGGGCTTATGAAATCAGGAAGTGAAACAGGCAAATACCTGTTCCGCCAGATAAAGCCAATCAGGCACAGGAAAGTGGCAGATTCATTTTTCAGCATAAATAATGCAACGGCAAATAACCTCAAAAATGTATCGGCAAGAATTCCAAAAGGGGTACTTACCTGTGTCACCGGGGTTGCTGGCAGTGGTAAAAGCAGTCTGATTCATGATTGCTTTGCACGGCAGCATCCCGAAGCTATTGTAATTGATCAGTCGACAATCGGAAAGTCACCAAGGGCAAATGCAGCAACTTTCATTGGGGTATTTGATCTGATCAGAAAAGAATTTGCAAGGGCTACAGGTACAGATGCTTCCCTTTTCAGTTTTAATTCCAAAGGTGCCTGTTTGAAATGCAACGGACAGGGTGTGCTGACATTCGAATTGCATTTCCTCGATTCTGTAAAAACAATCTGCGATGAATGCGAGGGCAAACGCTATCATGCCGATGTACTTGAATTGCAATACAGGGATAAAAACATTGCAGATGTTCTTGAGATGACCGTACACCAGGCCGCTGATTTTTTTAAAGTACCTAAAATAAAGAAACATTTGCACCTGTTACAGGAGGTGGGACTGGGATATATCAAACTGGGGCAGTCACTGAGCACCTTTTCAGGGGGAGAATCTCAACGGCTAAAAATTGCAACTGAACTGAACAGGGAAAGCAATATTTACATCATGGATGAACCTACAACAGGCCTGCATATGTCGGATATTGAAAATTTCTACAGGATTGTAAAGTCGCTGGTCGACAGGAACAACACGGTAGTAATCATTGAACATAACCTGGATATCATCCGGTATGCCGACTGGATCATCGATATGGGTCCTGAAGGGGGGAAGAATGGAGGGGAGGTACTTTTCGAAGGCGTACCGGAAGACCTGGTAAAATGTAAAAATTCCTATACTGCAAAGTTCCTGATGAACATCCTTTGATCGTGTATTTGAAATATCATTGCATTCATAAAATGATTATTTTTAGAAGGTTAAACTTGATTGAAGCGGGTTAAAAGTCAGCATAGATAACACCTGCCTTAAAAACTACAATCGATGGATATAATTAAAATAACAGGTGATATTCTGGATGTCATCAATACGTGGGAGAAATATCTGGTTGCATTGCCTGAGGATGTCATCTCGGGCAGGCGCAACAGTCAGTACAGGACCATAAAGGAAATCCTCGGTCACCTGATCGATTCTGCATCCAATAACCACCAAAGAATGGTCAGGCTGCAATATAATCCACAGCTGAGTTTTCCTGATTATCAACAGGACAACGACCTGTGGATCAGACTGCAGGACTATCAGCATGCCGAATGGCAGGACCTGATAAGGTTATGGAAGTACTACAACCTGCACCTCATCCGGGTAATGCGTTCTTTTAAAGAGGATTCACTTAGCCATACATGGGAGAATTTTGAAGGTGATACAATCACACTGCAACAGATGGCAGAAGGGTACATTGAACATACTCATCTTCATTTCAATGAAATACAGGAGCTTATCAACAGTAGGCAATCATGAAAAACAATGACACGGACCTGATAGCCCCCTGTGGCATGAACTGCGGGATATGCCTGGGATACCTGCGTGAGAAAAATCATTGCAGCGGGTGCAGGGATGACGGCAAAAGTTATCCGGCTTACTGTGTATCCTGCATCATAAAGAATTGTGCAATCCTGAATGAAACTGAATCTGGATTCTGCTATGAATGCAGCAAATTCCCCTGCCGCAGGTTAAAACAGCTGGACAAGCGTTACAGGACCCGGTACATGATGAGCATGCTCGAAAACCTGGAATTCATCAGGGAAAAGGGAATAGCAGAATTTATGGAAAAGGAAAGGATAAGATGGACGTGCCCCGGTTGCGGTGCAACCCTTTGTGTTCACAGGAAATTCTGCTTAAACTGCGGAGAAAACTTCGCAACCGGGAATTAAAGATGCTTTTAAAGCGCCAGTTTATATGATTGATCAGGATTTAATCTTAAAATTATCAGCCGGTCCATGCCTTTATGAAAAGGGTACGGCCGTTATGTGGACAGAGCCTTATATATCAAAGCGGCTGCTGGAACTGCATCTTGATCCGGAACGTGACACAGCAAGCAGGAGCAGGCTTAAAACGCATCATACAGCCAAATGGATACTGGCTCAGGCAGAGATGGAAAGAATGAGAATTCTCGATCTGGGTTGCGGCCCTGGATTGTATGCTGAATATTTTGCAATACGGGGTCACGAGGTAACAGGAGTTGACTTCTCAAGTAATTCAATACGTTATGCAAGGGGTCAGGCAAAAGATAAAAAATTTAATATCACCTACCTGAATCAGAATTATCTTCACCTGGATTTTGAAGAGTGCTTCGATTTGGTTATAATGATCTATCTTGATTTTTGTGTTTTGCTACCAGAAGAAAGAGAACAGGTCCTGATAAACATCCACAGAGCATTAAAGCCTGGTGGCATGTTTATTTTTGATGTTGTTAATGATAAAAATCCTGAGGAAACGGCGGCTTCAAACTCATGGGAGGCAAAGGAAAAGGGATTTTGGAAGGCTACCCCTTACCTTGCACTGAATGATGGTTTCATTTATCCTGAAAATAAAGTTACTGCCACACGGCATACCATTTTCGATCATGAGGGCAGGGCTGAGACTTACATCTTCTGGACCCATTATTACAACAGGGAGGACCTGTCTGGGCTGCTCATGCCACGAGGGTTCATCAACATCAAGGATTATGAAAACGTGCTGCCTGACAGCGCGGAATCATGGAACAGCAGACATGTTACCTTCTATGTGGCAGAAAAGAAAAAAATATAAAACACGCAACTAAATGGCAGCCAAAAGAATCTTTAAGTGATATGCACAATCCGGATTCTTGTAATTGTGTAAAAAAGACTCAGCTAAATGATTAGTAGCAGTTTCCCGGAGATGTTGAAAGTTAAAACTATTTTTGGAACTATGAAAGCTCTTATATTAACATTGTTTATAGCAGCTGTTTCAGGTCTGACTGGCTGCAACAGTTCTCTTGAAACACAGGCTACCCTGGGGCATTTAAAATCAAATGAATATTATCCTTCGGAGATTTTCAGTCAGGAGTACCTGGATATTTATGGCAGCTGGAAGCTATTTGCCGTCTCAGGGGGTTTAACAGGCAGTGGACATGATCTGAACTTTGACATGCTGGAAGTTAAAAAATATGGGATTTATGGAATTTTCAGCGAGGCAGATGTTCTTGAGTATGGAAAAATCGTAACAGTTGAAGTACCAAATGAAGACAGGATCAGGATATTTTTTGAGAAAGATGAAAAGTCGGCCGTATATATGGGTGACAATGAAAAGTTCATCTTTTTTGCAGGGAAAGATACACTGCACATGAATTCACCTTGCTGCGACAGGTACAACTACCATTTTGTAAGATTAAAGTAAGAACAAGCGTACATACTCCACTGCATGAATAATGATGATTCATTATAACTCCACTGTGCTAGTCGGGGATTGAAAACCACCGGCCCCCTACCCTCATCAGGTAGCCTAAAATGTTATATGACACCAAACTTTAGTGGCTCCGTCACCGGGACTATTAGAATTAAACAGGCAGCCGGGGTAATAAGAAACTGTAAATCATCCTTTAAACCTACCTGGTTGTTTTACCACCCATGGCCGTAAGCGCACTGTCAACAGGTTCCCAAAGTTCAAGTTTGTTACCTTCGGGATCTAATATGTGAACAAATTTCCCATAATCATAACTCTGTATCTCGTCTACAATAGTTACCCCCTTTTCTTTAAGATTTTCAACAAGTCTTTCTATATGTTGCACCCTGTAATTGATCATGAACTCTTTTTTAGACGGTGCAAAGTATTTATTATCCTTACTGAAGGGGCTCCACTGCAGATAGTTGATTTCTTCAGGCCGGTTGGCATTCCTGAACTCAAAGGTTGAACCCCATTCATTTGTTTCCAGGCCAAGATGTTTTGCGTACCATGAAATAGTCTCCTCCGGTTTATCGGAAAAAAAGAATACTCCTCCGATGCCTGTTACTTTGGGGATGGAACCTTTTACTGAATCATCTTTTTCCTTGTCATCCATTTTAACTGATGTATTTATTGATGAACTGCAAACAGCAATTCATGTAAGTATAAAGTATGCCGCAACCCTTTTGTTCATGGAATACTGCTATTTCAATATTTTCTGGTATGCCACCACATCAAGCAGCCGGTTGAATTTTTCACCAACCTGCCTGTAATGGGCACATTTTTCATAACCGCACTTTTCAAACAAATGAATACTGATTTCATTTTCAGCAGTAATGATTCCCAAAAGTACACGAATTCCTTTTTCGCTTGCGATGGCTTCAAGCAGCTTCATGGTTTCTTTGCCAATTCCCCTGCCTGCATTCTCTGGCTTCAGGTAAATGGTGATTTCAGCAGTCCGGTCATAAGCCTGCCGGGGCTTGTACCGTGAAATATAACAATACCCGCAAGCCATACCTTCAGTGTGGATAACAAAGGATCTATACTGTAAATGGCCAATAGGCAGGATGCTTTTCAATTCATCCATTGAAACGGGTTCTGTATGGAAGGTGGCGGTGGAATTCAGAATATACCAATCGTATATTTCCTTTACAAATGGCAGATCCTGTTCCTGAAGCTCTTTCAATTCAATGATCATTGGCTGCTTATAAAATGGGTTAAATGATGATGATTCCCTTTATAAAGATAAGAAAAAGGAATCCTTGCCAGCCCCTATTCGTAAATCAATTCAAAATGCCCTCTCCTGCCCATGAAGATCATGCATATATTGGGAATTAACATTTTACTGTTTATATTCGTCATTATATCCCGAGGGATAAAAAGTCAAAAAAAATACTTTTAAGCAAGATGACATGAAAGAAACAGAAAGATTTTCATTTAGAAAACGGGGTAAAAGTTTCTCTCATGCATGGAGGGGAATTATTCACCTGATGAAAACGGAGCATAACGCAAGAGTTCACGTGGCTGCCATCGTTTTTGCAATTATCATGGGCATATGGTTAAAGATTGAACACATGGAATGGATTGCCATTGCCTTTGTAAGCGGATTGGTTCTGGTAACTGAACTCCTGAATTCATCCATAGAAAAACTGGCAGATATGGTAGAGCCTGAGTGGAACTTCAAGGTTGGCATTATAAAGGATTATGCTGCAGGAGCGGTACTTGTTGCGGCAATGGTTTCGGTGGTTGCAGGAGGAGTAATATTCATACCGAAAATTTTAAAACTTCTAACAATGGCTTAATAATGAAATTTTTTTGATAATTAATGAGTGACTTTCTTTTGATATATCCCAAAAATCCCGTCACTACGTCCGGTCATAGCCATGTATTCATCTTCTTTTTCAAAAATATACCTGAGTAATTTCTGGGTTTCAGGATTTCCGTTTATAAAATGATGGGCAATATCCTTCAGTAAAAGGTGAGTAATATCCCAACCAAGTTTCTTCTCCTCCAGTACCTTGAAGTGTTTGTGCACAGATGGGAAAATGGATTCGGAATCCACAGCTTCAGAAGGGTCGGTAATCATCATCCTTAACAGGCCCGGACGGTAAACTTTTCTTTTAACTGAACTGCTGCCTGCCCTGGTTTTATATGCCTCAGGAATTTCCCTTAGCAAACTGTTAGTAAACTCCAGTTGTTGTTTTGTCCATTGAAGCCTGTTAGGACCAACATACTCGAAAAGAACCATTATACCATCGTCTTTCAGTAAAGGAAGGATTTTGGATTGAAGTAATTCATCTATATGACTAAAATGATGCAGACTTGCATTAAAAAGAATGAGATCAAATGAAGCGGCGGTAAAATCAAGGTTCATAAAATCTCCTGCATGGTAGTGAATGCTGGTCAGGTTTTCTTCTCTCGCAAGCCGGGAGGCCTCTTTTGTTTTCTTTTCAGCCAGATCTATGCCCTGTATCAAACCAAATTGTGGATACTTTGCAAATTTTCTCTCCCTTGAACCCGTACCGCAACCTACCGACAACATATGCAGGTTGTTTTTATCAGAAAGGTATTTTGCCACAACATAATCCTCATATTCAAGATTGTGGTGGCCTGTACACTTTTTATTCATTCTCATCCTGACCTGATGCAATATCCAGAAATCGGCCGATGCTGAAACTGTGTTCCATTTTGAAGCTGTTCTTGCCTTCGGAGAAAAACGCAACTTCGAAACAAGAATTTTGATACCTTTTTGTTTTACCTTATAAAACAAATCGATGAAATCGCCTGCTGAAATCCATGTTTTCCGCATCAACTTTGATTATTTGGTTGCTGCCTTCATATCAGGCATATCAATTTTTCGGCAAATTACAATAAATATACAGGTTCCTGAAATGCTGGGGAAGTAATGTATGATGTCGTTATAAAGTCTTTCAGGATTTTCTTTCCGGCAGATAAAAATCATCGGACTGAAGTTTGCATTCCTGAGTAATTTTCCTGCAATATGCGAGCCTGCCCGCATTGTCGTTCCTGCAATCAGAACCAAATACAAATTTGAGTCCCTGTGATTTTGCTTTCTCAATAAATTCCAAATGAGGTGTATGTGCCATATCATTGATCTCAATGGCAATGTTCCTGTTTTTGGCAGCTGTAATAATCTGCTGCATCCGTTCTTCAGTCCAGAGGGAATAATAATCCCGTGCAATGCATACCGGAAGGAACAATGGCCATGCAAAAACATCAACAGGTTCTTTGTTAAGCACCTCTAAGGTATAATCCATGTACCGCTTCATAAAATCTTCCGTATCGTCAATATATGTATCAAACTCCCATATCTGCCATGTTTTTCCATTTCCCTGAGGAACCATCTGCGGATCCATAAGGATATAATCGAGCCGGCTTATGAGTTCAGCAGAATAATTTTTTGACCATCCAGGATAGGTTGGCTGAAGACCCAAATAAACCGGGTATTTCCTCATCGTATTGATATAGTTCTCAAGATCCTTGTCATTTTTTAAAGCCCACGGGGCAGGATGTTCTACCACACCAAAATTTACCTGATGCTTTTTCCCGATTTCAAGTATCTTCTCTATAGTAAAGTCTCTGGTTGTATGAACATGCAGATCTGTTACAGAGTAATGTGTCATGGCTTCGTTTTCGCAACCGGCTATAACAGGAAAAGAAAGCAGCATACCCGATGCCATAGCTGTTTTCTCAATAAAGGTTCTTCTTTTCATGGCTCGTAGATATTAGAATGAATAAATTGATAGGGTACCTATTCGACTTTAATTTTTAGCTTTATAAAAATCAAGCTGTAAATACATGATAAATATAAAGGTTAATTGTTAAAATTACAATAAGAGGGAGGAAGAATACTCATTCATTCATATTAAATTGCAATTCAGGAGCTTGTAATAACTGACCACCCTGTAAATTACCGAAAAATGGTCACTTACACCCCATGAATACTTCTTTTTGCTGCAGGTGTGGTTAAGGGAACGCAAACCGTTGTTCCGACATCTTATTACCTGCCAGGTTAAACTTTAAATCATTTTTTCATTGATTGCCAATAGTGTCAAACAGGCTTTCCACTTTATAAATAACCACAGACAGGTTGCAGTGTGGAGCCAGGTACTATACAGGCATACATGACGCAAAAGCTACCAGCAAAGAAAAGGGTCTGAAATTACACAAGGAAGGATTTAGCATCATCATGGATGTCTTTTCAGGCAACAGCTAGATATCTTTTCCGATAGTCACCTGATAAAAGTCGGTAACAAGTGTCGACATCATTCCTGCTGCAGTGGCTGCCTCAATGCCAAGTGCACCATCTTCAAATACATGACAGAACTCAGGTGCAACACCCATTTGTTCTGCACATTTCAGAAAGGTTTCAGGATGAGGTTTGGGATGCTCCACATCTTCACCGGAAACCAGAATTTCAAAGTAATCTTTCAGTCCCAGGATCTCCAGCGATTTCCAGGCCAGCCGGCGGTACCCACCTGTCCCCACAGACATGGGAAGAACCCCATGGTACTTCTTCACAAGAGTGACTACAGGGTCAACAGGCTTCATACGGTGCATTATTTTTTCGTACTCCCGTTCCTTGAAGTGCCCGATATCCTCAGGGTCCATGCTGGTACCAAACATCTCATTCAGTTTCCTGATCGTACCTACAGCCGGGATACCCGCGAGGGTGGCAAATATTTCAGGTGTAAATTCAATACCGTAATCGCGCAGGATGTTCTTATATGCCAGAAAATGAACAGGCATGGTATCGGCTATTGTACCATCGAGATCAAATATGAGCCCTTTTGCCTTAGAGTGGATGACTAATTCCTTCACTGATATACTTCTGTTTAACAGGGTCCAAAATTAAAAATAAAAGGTCAGACAGCTGTATTGTTTATGAATTAAGGAAAATTCACCACTTTTGTTTGAAATTAATTTACATGAATCAGTACATCTTTTTATATACGCTTCCACAATGGCTTGTATTTGCAGGAATCATATCCAGTGTTTATGGATGGGTTGAACACAAGAAGGTTTTCAGAATGCTTGGACCTGTGCTTTTTTTTGCCCTCGGTTTGTTTTCTGTGTTTATCATGCTGGGTGATTACTTCTCTGCAGCCAGATTTCTTACTCCGGAAGAAATGGTTACCCTTGAAATGGAAGAGGAATTGCGTGAAGAGTTACCATTCCAGGCCAGGCTGCTTCCTGCGTACCTGTTTTTTATACTTACAGGGCTTCTTTCTATTCCTGCCTTCCTGCTGGAGTGGAAAGACCGTAAAGGCAAGAACCTGTTGGTTGTAATAACTGCTTTTGTCAGCCTGATGGGCTTTTTTACCATTGTAGGTGCATTACGGAATTTATGAATAGCCGGTTCCTTTAATTTCTATTTTCTATCTTAAAAAAGGCCCTGCATGCCTTAATAAGCATGGCAGGGTCTTTTTTATGCCGGGTAATTTCCACGGTTAATTTACTTCCCAGCAGGTAAGATTCTCCTTATCTTTTATGTAGATTCTTTTACCTTCCACAACCGGATGCGCATACACGTCAGTATTTGCAACAGGGTATACTGCAAGTTCAGTATATTTCTCAGCAGAAGGAGCATATACGAGCAGTTCCCCTTTCGCAGTAAGTGAAAGTATTTCTTTCCCCAGATCGAGCGTTGATGCAAACCTGTTATGTGCAACAGTATCAGCCCATGCAGTCTCCCCCGTATTAGCATCTATACAATATATCTTGCCCAGACGTGCTTCGTGTCCATAAAGATAGCCGTCTTTCAGCAGCGGTGTATTAAATGATACTCCATACTCCGGGTTCGACCATGATTCAGCCAGGGTATAACCGCTGCCATTTTTTTCAACCTTAAAAGATTTGGTTCCCAGTCCCTGACCTGCAATAATGATGTTCTGCCCGTTAATAACGGGTGTTGATGAATTATAAAATCGTGTTTCCCCCGGAGTGGCTGTTTTCCATAACAACGCTCCCTCCATGGAAACACCTATCAGGTCAGTTTCTGTCTGAACTACAAGCACTTTCTCTTTCCCCATTTTCATAATGACGGGAGAGGAATAAGTTGAAGGATGTCCTTTCAGCTCCCACAGCTTTGCACCTGTTGAAGCATTAAAAGCAACAAGAGTGCCAGTCTCCTTACCTCCTAAATGAACAAAGCATTTATTGTCATCGACCAATGGAGACATTGCTGCAAAAAATACAGGGACTTCCTTGTAATCTTCATTCTTCCAGATAAGTTCACCAGTGGATGCATTAAGACAGCTTAAAACCCCTCCGGCACCCAGTGTGAAAATTTTCCCGTCAGCCACATAGGGAGTGCTTCTTGGTCCGGGATGCGGACGGGCCCCTCCTGTTACTTCAGGAGCAACATTATTGACTGTACGCCAGATTTCATTGCCTGTTTCTGCATCCAGACACAATGTTACTTCATGATCTTCCTGCCTTACATGAAGGAAAATATTGTCACCGGCAAGAACAGGTGATGCATCGCATAACCCTACCTGCTGAGTCCAGATTGAATTAAGCTGAGCCGGCCAGGTGGCAGGTGACTGAAATTCTTTAACAACTCCATCACGCTGAGGGCCGCGCCAGCCATTGCTGTTTGGCTCACTGTTGCATGAAACCAGCGTAACTGATACAAAAAGGATAATAACTTGAGCGAAATTCAAAGTTTTCATGACAGGTTTTTTTAGTATTTAATTGCTAATATAATCAATTGGACGATACCTGCAATAGTTTATAAAACGGAGGTAAAAATATGGAACTGTTAGAATTTTATCAAAAATTTATTCATTTTGTCAACATACAATCATTATTATGTACATGTTTTTTATCTTGCATGCGGAATTTAATGACGGATCAGAATTAATACAGGTAAAAAAATAAAAACTATGAATCCACAGGCTGAAGAACTGAACAAGGTTATCCTGCATAAAAGTGCACCGGTTTATGAAATGCTCTCGCAGAAAGGAAAAAACATTTTCTTCCCGAAAAAAGGAATATTGGGGCAAACTGCCGAAGCAAAGGGAACCCGAATTAATGCCACCATAGGAACAGCTGTTGAGGATGATGGCACACCCATGCGTTTTGAAAGCCTGGCAGCCAGAATCAATCTGGACCCTTCGCTTGTTTTTCCTTACGCTCCCAGTTACGGGAGGCCTGACCTTCGTGCCAAATGGAAAAGCATGATTTATGAAAAGAATCCGTCACTGGGTAAAACGGAGATCAGTTTACCGGTAGTTTCCAATGCCCTTACACATGGCATGAGCATGGCCGGGTATATGTTTGTTGACCCGGGCGATGAGGTTATTGTACCTGACCTGTTTTGGGGCAACTACAATCTGATTCTTTCCAATGCCTACGATGCTAAAATTGTAAAATTCAATCTGTTTAAAAACCGGCAGTTCGACCTGGAATCATTTGAAGCAAGGCTCAATGATGGAGGTACCGGAAAGAAAATACTCCTGCTGAATTTCCCCAACAACCCGGCTGGCTACACCCCCACACAGGAAGAGGCGGATGCCATTGTTACAATCATCGGGAAGTCGGCTGAAAAAGGAAATAAAATAGTCTGCATCAATGATGATGCATATTTCGGTTTAGTATATGAAGAAGGCATCGCACGTGAGAGCATTTTTGCCCCGCTTGCCAACCTGCACGAGAACGTGCTGGCTTTGAAACTCGACGGTGCCACCAAGGAGGATTACGTATGGGGCTTCCGCGTAGGATTTATTACCTATGCTATTAAAGGTGGTGATGCAGAACTGTATTCTGCCCTTGAAGCTAAAACGGCAGGTGCGGTCAGGGGAAACATCTCAAATGCATCGAACCTTTCACAGTCGCTGATGCTTGCCGTTTACAACGACAAAGACTACAACAGCCAGAAGCAGGCCAAATTCGATTTGATGCAGGCACGGTATGAAGCAGTTAAAGAAGCTCTAAAAGAAGAAAAATACAGGAAGTATTTTACGGCCCTGCCCTTTAACAGCGGCTACTTTATGTGTATCAGGCTGGCTGACGGACTGAACGGGGATGAACTGCGTCAGCTGCTGATCAGTAAATACAGCATCGGAACCATTAGCCTGAACAACAACCTCAGGCTGGCATTTTCTGCTGTTGCTGCCTCCGATATTAAAGAAATGTTTGAAGGAATATATAATGCCTGTGAAGAGTCTGTATAAACATGCAGGAAAATTATAAAAAAGCTGCCAGGGCTATCCGGGCAACTTTTTTATTCCATTATACTCTCATCCCTGATGATCATCAGGATGGCAGAATGCGGAAGAATGATATATTTTTCTTTATTAAATTCAATTTCAAAACCACTTTTACTTAGATAAACAGCAAGATCACCCCTATGAGCCTGAAGCGGAACATACTTTACATTTTCCTGCTTTTGCTTCCATGATTCATCCTCATCAGTCACAGCAGGAATTGGATACCCCGGCCCTACTTTGATGATATACCCGCTTTGAATTTTTTCACTTTCCTGTACTGTAGGTGGTAAATACAAACCTGTTTTGGTTTTTCCTGAAGGTATTTTTGGTCTTATTAATACCCTGTCGCCAACCATAATAAACTTCTCCAGGTCCTTCTCTTCAATTACAAGTGACATAACTTTTGTGCTTTTTCCTCGCAAAGATAAAATTTTCTATCAGTATACTTTCCATTCCAGGTAAACCCATAAAAGAAAGGTTGCCTAAGGAGAATATTGCAATCCAATTACCACTTACCGTCAGACTGACCCTTGTGATAAGGTTTTTTTATCTTAAATTAGTTCGACAAATTAATGATCCAAATGATATGAAGAAGAATCTTAATACATTCAGCAGGCTCATCACACAGGATGATAGTCTTCCGGCAGCACAGGCGATGCTGTATGCAATCGGCATGAATGAAAATGATCAGAAAAAGGCACAGGTAGGAATTGTCAGCACAGGTTTCCAGGGTAATCCCTGCAACATGCACCTCAATGGGCTGGCAGATGCCCTAAAGAAGGAAGTGGATAAACATGAAGAATTGTTTGGATTGATCTTTCATACAATTGGCGTAAGTGACGGTATCACTAATGGTACTGAAGGCATGAAATACTCCCTCCCCTCACGGGAACTTATTGCCGATTCGATTGAAACAGTTGTAAGTGCACAGTTTTACGATGCAGTAATACCAATAGTCGGATGCGATAAAAACATGCCTGGAGCCATGATGGCCCTTGCCAGACTAAACCGGCCTGCTATACTGATGTACGGCGGGACCGTTAAAAAAGGGCGTTGGAACAACCGCGACCTGAACATCGTATCGGCATTTGAAGCATATGGCGAGAGGATCAGGGGCGCACTTTCCGACATTGAATATAAAGGAATCATACGAAACAGCATACCTGGTGCAGGAGCTTGCGGCGGAATGTATACTGCAAACACAATGGCATCAGCCATTGAATGCATGGGCATGAGTCTTCCTGGCACATCTTCAAATCCGGCTATCAGTTCTGAGAAAGATCATGAATGCAGGCAACTGGCAGAAGCAATAAAGAATGTGCTTGAAAAAAATATATGCCCGAAAGACATTATGACCCGCGAAGCTTTCGAAAATGCCATCACATTGATCATAGCCCTTGGAGGGTCAACCAATGCAGTGATTCACCTCCTGGCAATGGCTAAAACTACAGGCGTGGAATTAGCCCTCGATGATTTCCAGCGGATCAGCAACAATACTCCATTTATTGCCGACCTGAAACCCAGCGGTGAATACCTGATGGAGGATCTGCATCATGCAGGAGGAATACCTGCCGTAATGAAGTTTCTGCTGAAGGAAAACCTGCTCAACGGAAACTGCCTGACAGTTACAGGTAAAACAATCGGTGAAAACCTTGAATCAGTACCAGAGCTAAGAACAGGTCAGAAAATCATACATACCATCGATAACCCCATAAAAAAACAGGGGCATATACAGATTCTTTACGGGAATCTTGCTGAACAGGGTGCTGTGGCCAAAATTACAGGAAAGGAAGGCGAACGCTTTTCTGGTCCGGCAAGGGTTTTTGAAGATGAATATGAAGCCATTGAAGGAATCCGTTCACAGGTCAGGGCAGGCGATGTTATTGTCATCCGCAACAGCGGACCAAAGGGTGCACCCGGAATGCCCGAAATGCTGAAGCCTACAAGTGCCGTTATGGGTGCGGGTCTGGGCAAGGATGTGGCACTTATAACTGATGGACGTTTTTCCGGTGGTTCGCATGGTTTTGTTGTAGGACATATCACTCCCGAGGCTTATGAAGGTGGCAATATTGCTCTTGTCAGGAATGGCGACATAATTACAATTGATGCAATCAATAATACAATTGACGTTGACCTGTCGGAAGAAGAGCTTTTTGAGAGAAGAAACAACTGGACACAGGTAACCGGAAAACCACTTACAGGCTTCCTGAAGAAATACAGAAACGAAGTTTCTAATGCTTCAGAGGGTTGTATTACTGTAATATGAGAATGATTGTTTAACTTTATCCTTTACTTTCTGCTAAAACTATAACCGTCAATGGTAAACCGGACTTGCAAACCTATTATAGCCAAATCAAAACCTGGTATCATGGTTTTGCTGCTATCCCTGTCGTTGTTTGCAAATGCCTACGGACAGGCAGATTCAGGCTGGGAAAAGGAAAACAACTGGTTTATTTCGGGTAATACAGGGATGGCCATTCTGGCAGGAGAAATGACAAAAGGGTTTTCATTGCTCCCAAATGAATTCGGTCATCGCCCGGGATTTTCATTTAACCTCGATTTAGGACGGACGTTCGGGAACCGGTGGGAATCATTGTTAAGGCTGAATGCTTATACCCTTTTCGGCAGAAGCAACCTGCCTGATTTCTCTGCTGTCGGATTTCAGTCAAACTTAAGGGGACAGCTTTATCAGTTGCCTGTGGAATATATCACTCCAAACAGTTCCGTATCAATCCTTCTCAGATACATGTTCAGGAACCAAAACCTGGGACAAGGCATTACCGTCCGTTTTAATCCTTTTGCCGAAGCTGGCATTGGAATCCATAGCTTTACATCGGAATTACGCTATCAGATCGCTCCTGCTGATACCTTATCATCAATGATTTTAAAGAAAAAAGATGGTGAAACTCCGATAGGGGTAGCAGTTATCACAACAGGCCTGGGAGTAAGAACAGGTGCTCCTGACACCTGGAATCTGGTGTTTCTGTGGAATGCGGAACTCATTAATTATGATGCACTGGATGCAGCACATAATTATTTAAATAGTACAAGGAATCACTCCTGGACAGTTGTACTTAAACTCACTGCAGGATTAATCATACCTTTCGGCGCCGATTCACCAACAGATATATTCCTTCCCTTCAGGAGGTGGTAGACACAAGACACAAGAGAAGAAGACACAATACACAAGACATACAGCCACAAGTCCCTCAGTAAAGAGTATTATAGCCCGATGAAAAATAATATTAAAAACGACCCCCTAAATCCCCCGAAGGGGGACCTCAAGACCCTACTAACCAAGCAGGGTGCTGATAAAGAGCGCATTACTCCTCTACTTCGGGAAGGATGGGAGGGGTCGTGATGATTGTTATCAAAAGGTAATTACATAAAAGACACAAGAAAAAGGATGCCAGCTTGCACAAAATCCTTAAATCAATCTTAATCATCATCAGGAATTTAATCTATCCCCCTACCCTCTTATCCTGTTATTTGTGTCATCTTATCCTGATACTTGTGTCTTTCTATCGTGGTACTTGTGCCTTCCTATCCTGATACTTGTATCTCCTTGTCCTAATACTTGTATCTTCTTGTCCTGATACTTGTGTCTTCTTATCCTGATACTTATGTTTTCATATCCTGATACTTGTATCTTCTTATCCTGGTACTTGTCTCTTCCTATCCTGGTACTTGTGTCTTCCTGTCCTGATACCAGTTAAGAACCAACTGCACAAAAAAAATCCATTGCCACCAAATGACAATGGATTGTATCTGTAAATAAACCGGGCAGGAAAGGTATTCTGTACCGGGTTATATAATTCTGATTTGGTACTATACAGCTACTGCATTCCCGATCAGGAAGGTTGCGGCCAGTGCAATAATGGCATATAACTCAGGGAATACAGCCAGAATAAGGGTTTTACCAGCTACATCATAACCTGAACCGATTGCGGCAATACCGTTGGCACAAACCTGCCCCTGCCTGATGGCAGACAACAGACCAACCAAACCAAGCGCCAGGCCTGCTCCAAAAACAGATGCTGCCACCCCCCAGTTGATATCTGGCTGCAACAGTCCAAAATTATTCAGCAGGAAGTAGCCGGCAAATCCATATAACCCCTGGCTTCCGGGAAGTGCAGTAAGCATGATGTAATTACCAAAAGCCTCCCCGTTCTTTTTCATGGCACCAACTGCCGCGTTCCCGGCAATGGTAGTTCCATAGGCACTGCCAACCCCTGCGAGGCCGACCATCAATCCAATTCCAATGTAAGCTAAAACAATAGGTTCCATTCTCGATTTATTTTAAATGTTATTACTTATTTTTTCAATTTTCTGTTTTTGAAGCAGGCTCTGCAAAAGGACGATAGGCCTTGCCGCCGCCGGAAAACCCTGCATTTTTGTAAAATTCAACAAAGGTCAGACGTATAGGGTGTACAAATGCTCCAAGTGCCGACATAAAAATGGTAATACCATGCCCGACTACCAGGATAATAATCATTACAATCGGCCCAAGAATGATATTATCGGGCTTCATGCTGATAGCCATGCTGTTGAACACCAAACCAAGGATTGCACTGGATACCCCCAGGGCAAATAACCTGATATAGGAAAGAAGATCGCCCAACAGGCTTGTTGCCATACTGTATACATCCCATAAACCTGCACCAAAATTTAAAAATACATTCCTTTTGGGATGGTTCAGAATGAGAATCAATACTCCTGCAACCGCCAGCACTGCATATTGTGCAATCTTAGCTGTCTGTACTGATACCACATCAGCCGACTTGAGCCCAAATATCACACCCAGCCCGATCAGTAAAACAAGCCATCCTATGGTTGATAATGAATACCAGAAACCACTTACTCTCGAAATATTGACCACTTTCAGCACCATGCCAAAGAGAATCTGGATGACCCCAAAGATGATAGCCAGGTTAAATAACTGGTCGGTATTAATCATATAAGCCTTATACCTTTCCAGCCAGGGAATATCAGAATTGATGATATCGATTCCGAAGAATGTCCCGGTCAAAATACCGAAGATAACTGTTGCCAGACCCAGCCATTGTGCAAGGTTCATAACCATTCTCAGGTCAGGCATCTTTTTCTTCATGAATTGTGCAAAGGCAATGATGACAAGTCCATAGCCTGCATCACCCAGTGCAAACCCAAAGAACATCATATAGAAAGGGGCAAAGAAAGGCACCAGATCAAGTTCCTTATGGTTCGGAAGCTCATACAGCTGTCCTATCACTTCATAAAGTCTGGCAAAACGGTTATTTTTCAGCAGTATAGGAACCCTGTCTTCTTCGGTTGGTTTCCCGGATGTATAAAGCACTCCGGTTTGTTCAAGGTAAGCATCCAGTTCATTTTTCCGGGTTTCCGGTACCCAGCCTTCCAGTAATCTTACCCGTCCCTCCACTTCATCGGTAGTCTGCAATAAGGCATTCTGTTCTGAAAGCTGCTGATGTAATTCCCCTGAATAGCTCCTTAAATCCGGAAGGCAATGCGTGGCTATCTGGTGAAGTTCCTTCTGTAATAATTCTGCTTCACCCTTTAATTGTTGCATTTCGGTGTTCACCTGTCCAAGGGAATTTTTAGGCAATGAAAGCTCATCTGCTTCTCCTATTTCAGCCGGCATTCCTTCTATGCTTTCACCTTCAGGCTTTTCTACCTTTACAAAATAACGGTAACCGTCAAGATCACCTGCAACATGAATATAAAACTCGTTTTCCCACTGAGGATCATATTTCCTGATAGGGCAGGCCATAAAACGGATCCGGAGGCCATTTTCCTCAAGTTTTCTAATCAGGTCCCAGTTGAAATCGCCCCACGGGATCAGTTGTTTCTTTTCCTTTTCAAGCTGCAACATGCGGTGATGATTGTGCTCCATCTCTTTTTCCATCTCCTTCAGCCTGAGAAAAATCTCTTCGCCTGTTTTAAAATCAGGCTTCTTGCTGTGAGCATCCGGCTCAAGAAGTTCAAGCCTCTTAACTGCCTTGTCTACTTCTGTGAAATGCCTGAACACTTCCTGCATGTATGGTGTGGATTCATTTACCTTTTCAGCGATGTGTACAACCCCTATTCTTCTGATATTTTTCAAAAAATCGCGGTATGCTGAATGGTGCACCAGAAAAACATATTTATACATCGGAACTATCATACCTCGGCCTCCTGTCTTTGTTTTTCCTGCCTGTCTTTCACAATTTTCTGCGCCGACTTCGACAAATTTTCCTGGTCTTCCAGGAAACGCTTTATCTTCCTGATGGCATCCTGAAAACCGGGAATCTGTACCTTTTCGTAAAGGTTCACCTTCTGTGTGGTTTTTTTCCGGGCAAAGTCAAGCAGCTCCATTTTTTTCAGGAATACTTCCCTTTCAATGGCTATTGACGCAACATTGCGTATAATGGCAATTCCTTCGGCAAACCACACAGGCTGGTTAAAAAGATTCGTTGTGTCGGTTTCAAATTTTATATTCTCAAGCACAGGTGTAAATACACCTGCAATTTTCTTTGAGGTAAGCTCTACGTCACTGATCCGGATAAGGGTCTGGTCGAATTCACCCCAGAGGCGGGCAATGTTATCGTAAATGGCAATCTGACTTTTATAATTGTTTTCAAGCTCAGATGCCTTGTCTTTTGCCCGTTTTACCTCCACCCGTAAAGCCGATTCCTTGTTTTTCAGGGTAGGCAGGGCTCGTTCCCTTACCTTCAGCTGTTTATCGAGCGTTTGTAAAGCTGTTTTATTATATTGAAAATTTATGGCCACTTATCTGTTTTTTATTCAGTTTACTACTTACACAAAGTTTCTAAGCGAACATTAACCTACTGTATCCAATACTTCTCCACAAGGTTCTCCCTGATGGCTACTTCAGCCTTCTTAAAGTGCCTGCTGAACAGTTCCCATGTAATGTCAAGCATTGTACTGGTATCCACATTTACGTCGATGGCAAGTATACGGTCGGAATATTCCTTTGCAAATTTCAGGGTACGTTCATCATAATCCGTGAGGTCGAAACCGTTTTCAAGCTTGGTGCGTGCATTGGCAGCATCTGCATAGAGGCGGATTGCTGTATTCATCACCTGCGGGTGGTCTTCACGTGTTTGTTTTCCTATAACAAGCTGCTTCAGACGTGAAAGTGAACGAAACGGGTCCACAATGACTTTTCCGATTTCAGTATCACGTCTCAGGAACAGCTGACCTTCAGTGATGTACCCTGTATTATCGGGTATTGCGTGGGTGATATCACCTCCCGAAAGGGTTGTAACTGCAATGATTGTGATGGAGCCGCCCGATGGAAACTGAACCGCCTTCTCGTATATGCGTGCAAGGTCTGAATAAAGCGACCCCGGCATACTGTCTTTGGATGGAATCTGGTCCATACGGTTCGAAACGATACTCAGCGCATCGGCATAAAGCGTCATATCCGTAAGCAGAACCAGCACGCTTTCATTTTTATCAACGGCGAAATATTCAGCTGCCGTAAGGGCCATATCAGGTACCAAAAGCCTTTCTACAGGAGGGTTTTCCGTTGTGTTTACAAAGCTTATAATCCTGTCGAGTGCGCCAGCATTGTCAAAAACATTCTTAAAATAAAGATAATCGTCGTTTGTAAGTCCCATGCCACCCAAAATGATTTTATCGGCTTTTGCACGCAGCGCCACCATGGCCATTACCTGGTTGTATGGCTGGTCAGGGTCGGCAAAAAAAGGAATTTTCTGTCCCGATACCAGTGTATTGTTCAGATCGATGCCTGCGATGCCGGTAGCTATCAGATTCGAAGGTTGCTTACGGCGCACCGGATTCACTGACGGACTGCCGATGTCACGGATTTCTCCCTGGATTTCAGGGCCGCCGTCTATAGGATTTCCGAAGGCATTGAAGAACCTGCCTGCCAACTCGTCACTGACTGTCAACTGAGGCGGCCTGCCTAAAAATGTTACCTCCGAATTGGTAGGTATCCCTTCAGTGCCTTCAAAAATCTGAAGGGTAATTTCATCACCTGTAATTTTTACTACCTGGGCCAGCCTGCCATGCACCGATGCAATCTCATCATAACCCACTCCTGTGGCTTTAAGAGTAACGGTTGCTTTGGTAATGTTTGCCAATTTGGTATATATCTTCTGAAATGCCTGGCTTTCCATAATATTTCTTTTTCGCTGTATTTTATTTGCCTGAATTAATTTACGCGCTTCACTAACAGTTCTTCCAGTCCCTCTTCGTGCTGCCTGAATATTTCTGATTCAAAGTCTGAATAGTTCATTTGCTTGAACTTGTTAATCACCTCTTTAAAAAATATGCTTACATCCTCAAAATGGTTAAACCTATATTTTTTTTCAGCCACATTCAGCACCTTTGAAAGCATGTACTTCTGGCGTACCATTGGAGTGGATGCATCAATTTTATCAAATGCATCCTGCTGAAGAATAACAAAGTCAATCAGTTCAGATTTCCAGAAAGTTTCATGAAATGTAATAGGCACTCCATCATCACCCAGAATGTTGATCTGTTCCATGGCTTCCTTTCCACGCAGCAAAATATCCTTGGCTTTCAGTACTTCATTCAGCCAGTTTTCACCCACATTTTTAGCAAGGTTTTCCTGTACTTCAGGATATTCAAGGTATTTTGAATAACTGTCTATCGGATCAATAGCCGGGTATCGCTTGCCATCTGCACGCCCCTGGTTCAGACCATAAAAGCAACGTGCGGCCTTCCTGGTACTTTCTGTAACAGGCTCCTTCAGGTTACCCCCTGCCGGAGATACCGTTCCGATAAAGGTAATAGAACCTGTTTTGCCGTTATTCAGGTAAACGTATCCTGCACGGGAATAGAAATTCGAAATAATTGCCGATAGGTCCATCGGGAATGCATCCGGCCCCGGCAGTTCCTCCAAACGGTTCGACATTTCACGAAGTGCCTGTGCCCAGCGGGAAGTGGAATCGGCCATCAACAATACTTTCAGTCCCATGGAACGGTAATATTCACCGATGGTCATAGCTGTGTATACAGAAGCCTCCCTTGCTGCCACAGGCATATTTGATGTATTTGCTATAATGATTGTCCGTTCAATAAGCTTCTTTCCGGTACGTGGGTCCTCCAATTCTGGAAACTCTGTAAATACTTCTACCACCTCGTTGGCCCTTTCACCGCAGGCAGCAATGATGACGATATCCGCTTCAGCCTGCTTTGAAATGGCATGCTGCAATACGGTTTTGCCTGTACCAAACGGACCTGGGATAAAGCCTGTTCCTCCTTCAGTAATTGGATTCAGCGTGTCCATGCACCTTACTCCCGTTTCAAGAAGCCTGAAAGGGCGTGGTTTTTCCTTAAAGGCGCCAATAGCCACTTTTACAGGCCATTTCTGAACCATCGTAAGCGGGATTGCCTTTCCATCATCGTCCGTCACAACAGCTATTTTTTGATCAACTGTATATTCACCTTTAGCGGCTATTTCTTTAATTCGGTAAATCCCTTTCATTTTGAAAGGAACCATGATCTTATGAGGTTGTCCGTTTTCATCCACTTCGCCCAACCAGTCGCCAGCCATTACCTCATCACCTACTTTGGCAATGGGAACAAAGCCCCATTTCTTCTCACGGTTCAACGGATCGGTATAGTCACCTCTCTTCAGAAAAATACCTTCCATCTTGTCGAGGTCGTTCTGCAGCCCGTCGTAGTTTCTTGAAAGAATGCCAGGCCCCAGGGTTGCTTCAAGCATGTGCCCCTGAAATTCAACTACTGAACCCGGAATCAGTCCGCGGGTGCTTTCAAATACCTGAACATAGGCAATCTTTCCGATGATTTTGATGACTTCTGCCATCAGTCTTTCTGCTTTCAGCATAATAAAGCAGATCTCGTTTTGTGAAACTGGTCCGTCAACCTCTACCATTACAAGGTTGGCTACAATACCAACCACTTTACCTGTTGTATTATTTATTTCTTTTTCCATAGGTTATAGCGAATTCTTCAGGAAATTCAAAACTTGATTGTAATTCGTTTAATAACTGATTAAATAATTGCTGTCCCTTTTCCTTGTCAAGCCTGAACCATCGTTCAGCAATGAACAGTTTCAGAACAAATGCAAGAACCTTTTCAATGGTGAAATAATTGAAAAAGGTTAAATCATCGAGAAATTGCCACAACTCGCTGTCAATTCGAAGCTCGCGGTCGAGAATATTTTCTGTCTCAAAAATCTGGATGATGGTTTCAATATGATTTATTTCATTTGCGAGGCCAAAATCCCTTGAACGGCTTTTTTTAATAGCATAGGTCACATCATCGTCACCGATAATAGCATCCTCAAAAGGAATGTCATACTTTCGTCCGTTCAGGGCAAGCATGATGTTGGCCATGTTCAGCCGGTAACGGGCATATTCGGCAACAAATTCATTCCCCGATTCCAGCAGATGCCTGTACCATCCTTCCGTCAGATTTTTGATAGCTGCCTGTTTTGGAAAATCCTCCTCATCATCATGAAAATACTCAACAAACTGAACAAGGTATTCAGGGAACTCTGATGTATCGAATACATCAAACAGCTTTTTATCGGCAAACTGCTCCATGGTTTCCCGTGAATAATTACCACGGATATCCCATTCAAAATCTTCATTGTAAATGAGTTTCACCAGGTTTTCATGATCCCAGGGCAGATATAAATGCATTACCAGCTTAAAATCCGACGGATGAAGCTCATTCTGCAGATAATTTCTGATATCCGCAGAAGTATATACCAGCTTTTTATCATCGGGAATGAGATCCGGCAATCCTGCTATCAGGTAATAATACTTCCGTTTATTCATTTTTATTCCTCAAAAAGCAACTGGCTTGTTTTGGGCCTCAGATATCCTTTCAGGAAATTGATAAAATCTTCATCAGTAAAACTGATCAGATAGCTTTCGTTGGCCGGACCGATTTTGAAACCTGACTTCATGTTGTGTGAAAATGAAATTTCAAGCCCCTTATTCAGTTCTTTAGCCAGGCTGTTTTTAAAATGCACATCCATTTTACCACGTTCCGATTCAGGCAGGATAACCTTTAAATCGAAGCTATCCTTCTCCATCCAGCCCCTCACCACAGATGTGATTAACGTCTGCAAATAAGTCCTGTCTGAAAAAAGCTCCTTTACAGGTGGCTGTACCACATTCATGGTAACCAGTGAAGTAATCTCCTGTTTGATGGCTGAAACAGCCTGATTCAAGGTCATTTTGATTTCAGAATCAACCTGTTTCTTTAACTCCCGGGCTTTATACTGAGCATCATTCACGATCTTCTCTGCCTCTTTACGGGCATCATTTTCAATGGCAACAGCTTTCTCCCGGGCTTCATTCAAAATGACAGCCTCTTCATCCCTGGCTTTCTGCAAACCTTCCTTGTAAATAGTTTCAGTTAATTGTTGAATTTTCGAGTTCATTATATTCCTGATGTTTTAATATTCCAATCTGTTCTTTATTTTTCCGTCAAAGCGGAACATTCAATAAATCAACCTGAAATTCCCCTTTTTTTTCAAGAATCGTAAATGTACTAACAAGATTTTGATAAGAGCCAACCCCGAACATCGAAAAATGGCATTTTATGCCGCAAAATATGTTTTTGTAAAAATGAGATAAATCATCATGTTTAAGGCCGGTAAGTCAACCTTACTGAAAAGTTTATATGATCATAATACTGACTTTCAAACGCTTTTACTAAAGTAGACTCTTCTTCTTCATCTGACAATTGGCATCAGTCTTCCAAACAAAATACACATTTATCTTTTAACAATTGCTTAACGTTACCCGCACCCCGGCAGCAGTTACATCTCAATATCCACTTGTTTTCCTTTGTTTTTTATATATGATGCAGCTGTTGCATAGGCCTCCTCTGAATCGAGATGTTCCATCATCAGGGGGATATCTCCTGCTGCAGCAAGTTCTGAAAGAAATACGGAATAATCCAGCATGCCCAGTCCCGGTCTGACTTCTTCGAACTGTGGAAGGTATACATCTTCCTTTATAACGAGATCTTTTGCATGGCAGCTTTTAATGTAAGGGCCAAGCTTTTTGAAGGCATCTTTGATCATTCCGGCATTTTGGTAAAACACTTGCGGACTGACGATCCAGTTTACCGGATCGAAATGCACACCGAACCTTTTGCGATCGATGGCTTTTATCAGTTGCAGGTAGCTTCCGGCAGAATCGGGATAACTCCATGGCATCGCTTCCAGTGTGAAGAATGTACGTGAAGGGTTCACTGCATCTATAATTTTGCGTGTAGTCTCCACAATTAAATCGAATGTTGCCTCTGTAAGGTTATCAGGATGCGGCCCTGCCCAATGTTCCGGGTTTCTTGAGCCGCTGATGTTCACACAGCAACGTGCACCGATTCTGTCGGCCAGACGGAGAGAAGCTATGCATTTTTCCATAGCCTTGGCGGCTGACTCCCGGTCAGGACTGATCGGGTTGCTCCATGCTCCTACTTCGGCTATAACTAAATCATTTTGTGCAGCAACTTTAACGTACTCATTCACCAGTGTATCTACACTGTCAACAGGAAGCGGACAGTATGCAGCCCTGAAACCTGCCTTTTTATGTGCTTCTGCCCATGCTTCCGCTGATTGCACACTTCCATACACAGGCCCACCCAATCTGACTTTTGCTGCTGCGCCAGCCAACTGAAAGACAGTTTTTGAAGCAACCGGCATCATAAACATTCCTGTTGCAGCATACCGTATAAAATTGCGACGCTTCATTTTCAGGATCTTTACCCAAATGTATTGGATTTTACTGAAAATTATGCTGTTGATGAAGTTTTTCCCATTCAGGAAACAGGAATAATTTGTAGATTTAACTTTTCATTCTATAAATAAAAATATTTCAGCATAAATAAGTCAATAAAAATTCTATAAAACCTGATTAAAAATGAAAACTACAAGAAGGGATTTTTTACGGAACAGCGGGCTGGCAGTGACTGCAGCAGCCTTTATGCCAGGATTTGCCTGCACGCCGGCTGGAACTTCCGGGGGAAGAGTTGTCGCATTACAGCTTTATAGTGTACGCGACGAAATGACTGCCGACCCGCGCGGCACACTGGAAGGCCTGGCAAAAATGGGGTATACCCATGTTGAACATGCCAACTATGTAAATCAGAAATTTTACGGCTGGACGGCTGAAGAATTTAAAAAAATACTGAATGAGCTGGACCTGTCAATGCCTTCAGGACATACTGTACTGGGAATAAACCATTGGGATGAACAGCGAAAGGATTTCACCGATGAGTGGAAAAAACTGGTGGATGATGCCGCATATATGGGCCAGGAATATGTTGTCAGTCCATGGCTGGATGCAAGCCTGAGGCAAACCTATGACGATCTGCTGCGATTCATGGAAATATTTAACCGGTGCGGTGAACTATGTAAAAAATCAGGCATGCGCTTTGGCTACCATAACCATGATTTTGAATTCAGCGAAGAACTGAACGGAGAAAAAATCTTCGATATCATCATGAAAAATACAGATGCCGACAAGGTAGTCATGCAGCTCGATATGGGTAACATGTATATTGCCGGGGCAATGGCAAAGGACGTACTGGGGAAATACCCGGGCCGCTATGATAACATTCACGTTAAAGACATGATCCGCACAGAGGGTGGTGAAGGCTACGAAAGTA